>JAYVUL010000001.1:0-3554 GCA_043787935.1 Chitinophagaceae bacterium
CCCGGCAACTATACCCTTACCGGTTAGTTATGCCAAGGCATTTCCATTTTCAGGGGTGGCCCGCATTCGCAGGGATCATTGGGATGCTACTATCTTATCCGACAATGCAGCCTGGTTAACTTTTCACAAGGGCGATGCGGTGTTACAGGGGATGCGCATTGCAGCTTCCTTTTTTGGTAAAGGACAGTTTGAATCAGCGGATATTAAAAAAGAAGGCGACGCATGGGTATTAAGCAGTCAATTGGAAGGCGTTTATTACCAGCCTTACCCCAAAGATGGAATTGACCCCAATGGCGACCTTAGTAAAATGCCCAGGACCAATCGTCCGAAAAGTGAAATACAAAAATTGAAAACCACCATTAAAATAACAGAAACCACCAGTGGTATAGAGGTGGATATTGATATGCAGGGAACCGATCATGTACCCGTGACGCTTGAACTGATCTTTAGAAAAGGCGGCACATTTTCGGGTGTTCAACCGCATGCTTCCAAACCCAATGCTTTTCTTTTTAAAGGGGTAACGGGAAGCTATACCCTGGGTAAAGATACCATCAGTTTTACCCCGGGAAAATTGGAGCATAAGGGCGTTCAACTGCGGGGTGCACTACCGCCAATGGATGCACCCGCTGTTTACCTGACAGGGTTTACCCCCTTTAAACATACGCTCCGGCTTTCCTGAAAAATTTTTAAAAAATCGCAACCATTATTAATACTTCAATTATTCTTTTTATGAAATTATTTTCGCTTGTTTTGATTGTATTTGCCGTAATACCGGTAGCTGCCTTTTCACAGAAGGATTTTCAAAAAAAGATTCAATCACAAATGATCCTTGCTGAACCCGGCGATGTGATTGAATTGCCGGAAGGCACTTTTACTTTAACCAACACGCTATCGTTGGAGGGAAAGAAAAAAATTACCATCCGGGGAAAAGGAGTGGATAAAACCATCCTGAGTTTTAAAGGGCAAACCGAAGGTGCAGAAGGCCTGCGGGTAAGTGATGGGAGCGATATCATTTTGGAAGATTTTACGCTACAGGATGCCAAAGGTGATGGCATTAAAACAATGCACGTAACCGGAATTACTTTTCGGAATATCAAAGCGGAGTGGACAGGAACCCCTGGCCCGGAAAATGGGGGATATGCCTTGTACCCGGTACAGTGTGAAAAGGTAATGATCGATCACTGTGAAGCCATTGGCGCATCTGATGCAGGTATTTATGTTGGACAGTCAAAAGATATCATCGTAAAAAATTCTAAGGCGCATCACAATGTGGCTGGCATAGAAATTGAAAATTCTTTGCGTGCCGAGGTGTTTGAAAATGAAGCCTGGCAAAATGCAGGTGGACTGCTGGTTTTTGATCTGCCTGACCTGGTTCAAAAAAAAGGCGGCCAGGTAAAAGTGTATCACAATAAAATTTACGATAACAATCATGTAAACTTTGCACCGGTTGGAAATATTGTTGCTTCAGTACCTATTGGAACGGGCCTGATGATCCTTGCCACCAAAGAAATAGAAGTATATCAGAATGAAATCTTAAATAACCAAAGTGCCAATACTTTTATCCTTAGCTATATGACAACCGGTAAGCCAATTAAAGATAAAGTATATGACCCTTTCCCTTCTGCTATTTCAATTCATGACAATGTGTATGAGCGCAAAAACGGATTGCCGGTTGGCGTAAATCCTTTGGCTGTTATGCTTGGTAAAAAATTCGGGGAAAATGTTCCTCAGATCATTTTTGATGGCATCAAAAATCCATTGCTATTGGATGCCGGTGGAAACTGGATTGCTGGTCAATGTATTTCAATCATCAACAATAAGGGGCAATCCATCGCCAACCTGGATGCGGCCAATGGCTTTAAAAATATGGCATTGGAAAATGATTCATTTAAATGTACCAAATAGTATGCGGATAAGGATAATCGTTACTGCTTTTATTGGTTTGTTTTCATTAGCTTCCTTTATTGATTTTCCAGGGCCTTCTTACCCTGAAAAGTTATCCGGCTGGGGAATCTTTGAAGGCGTCCCGGCATTACTTAAGCCGGTGAAAGGAGTGGTGCCGTATGGATTGAATACACCTTTGTATACTGATTATGCCGAAAAATCCCGGCTCGTTCGTTTACCACCAGGGGCATCGGTTGAATACAAGGCCAAAGGGGTTTTGGATTTCCCTATTGGTACTTTATTGGTAAAATCATTTTATTATTCAGCAGATTTTCGCAAACCCGGGAAAAGTAAAAATATCATTGAAACCAGGTTGCTGATCAACGAAGCTTCCGGATGGAAGGCGCTTACCTATGTATGGAATGCCCAACAGACTGAAGCATTTTTAGAAATTGCCGGGGATGATACCCAGGTAACATTTATTGACAAAGAAGGAAAAACGCAACAGGTACGATATGTGATACCCAATCAAAATCAATGTAAAGGTTGTCACAATTCAAACGACCGGATTATGCCCATTGGCCCGTCGGTGGCGCAGTTAAACGGAGATCTTTTGTATGAATCAGGAAAGAAAAATCAAATCGCTTATTGGAAATCGCATGGTATGCTATTGCACGTGCCTGCAAGGCAAACCATCCCCCGGACTGCAGTTTGGAATGATCCCAAAACAGGTGACCTCAATGCCCGTGCCCGTGCATATCTCGATATTAATTGCGCCCATTGTCATCGCAGGGAGGGCCCGGCACAAACTTCAGGTTTGTTTTTAACCACATATGAAAATGATCCGACAGCAATCGGCATCAATAAGGCGCCGGTGGCGGCAGGCAAGGGCTCCGGGGGAAGAATGGTGGATATTTTGCCGGGTGAAGCAGCGGCGTCTATTTTATGGTACCGGATGCAAACCAATCTCCCGGGAGAACGCATGCCTGAGCTGGGCCGGAGTTTAGTGCATACCGAAGGATTGGCCTTAGTTAAGGAATGGATTGATAAGATGAAATAAATAAATTGTTGACATAAAAAACAAATCAATGAAAAAACACAACCTACTGTTTCTATTACTCTTGGTGACTGCCTCCACATTTGCCCAGCAGGAAAAATGGACCTCCTTGTTTGATGGAAAAACGCTGAATGGCTGGAGACAATTAAATGGCAAGGCTAAATACGAGGTCGTTAATGGAGCCATTGTTGGCACTACCGTTACCGGCGAGCCGAATTCCTTCCTGGCTACCAATGAAGATTACGGTGATTTTATATTGGAACTGGATTTGAAAGTAGGCAAGATGAATTCAGGTATTCAATTCCGAAGTTTATCTGATCCGGCTGATAATAACGGCAGGGTACGTGGCTACCAGGCAGAGGTGGATCCATCCGATCGTGCATGGTCGGGCGGTATTTATGATGAGGCCCGCAGGGGCTGGATGTACCAGACTGAAATGAATCCCTCAGCGAAGAAAGCATTTGATAAAACCGGCTGGAATAAATACCGGATCGAAGCCATTGGCACGGTGATCAGAACCTGGGTAAATGCTGTACCGGTTAGTTATTTGGTGGATGATATGACATTGAAAGGATTGATTGCCCTGCAGGTGCATGGTGTAAAAGAAAGAGCA
>JAYVUL010000002.1:0-2350 GCA_043787935.1 Chitinophagaceae bacterium
CTTTTTACTTTTTCTTTTTTCCTGCAGGGCACAGCCAAAGCAAACTGCCCTGAAAACGAACAGCGATAACAGCACCCTGCTGTGGGAAGTTAGCGGTAACGGCCTCAAACAAAGTTCGTACCTCTTTGGTACCTTCCATTTACTTTGCAAAAGGGATATCAATTTCAGTAGCCAGTTGAAGACCGCTGTTGGTAATGCCGGTAAAATTTATATGGAACTTGATATGGATGACCCTTCCATGCTGATGAGTGGCTTGCTGATGATGAACATGAAAGGCGGTAAAAGATTGAAAGACCTTTATACAGAACCTGAATATAACAGGTTATCTGCTTTTTTTAAAGACAGCCTGCACACCCCGATAAGCTTCCTGCAAAGCACCAAGCCCTATTTTTTAGTGGCCATGCTTTATCCCAAAATGATGCCTTGCCAAACGGTAAGCGGGGTAGAAGAAGAGCTCATGAAACTGGCCAAAACACAGCAAAAAGAAATTAAAGGGCTGGAGACAATGGAATTTCAGGCTGCGGTGTTTGACAGCATCCCTTACAGCGAGCAGGCAACAGAATTACTGAAGACCATTGATAGCTTCCCTGCGTACAAAAAATATTTTGATACGATGGTAAGCGTGTATAAAAGCCAGCAATTAGGTGCAATAGAAAAGCTCTTTGGTCAAAATGAATTTGGAATGGAGGAACACCAGGACATTTTATTGGACAACCGGAATAAGAACTGGGTAGCCCAGTTAAACCTGATCATAAAAAAAGAAAGCGTTTTTGTAGCGGTAGGTGCAGGGCATTTGGCAGGGGAGAAGGGCCTTATTGCATTGCTGAAAAAGGAAGGTTATACCCTGAGGCCTATTTTGAACCAGTAAAACAAACAATACCAATAATTTTAATTGAAATAAAAGTTATAAGTAATTGAAAATGTTTTTATTGATATTTTATTATAGTAGCCAAAGAATCATCTTTATTTACTTATTCAGTAATGGCAATGGTGAAAATAAGGAGGCTTTTTTCCAGGATATTTTTTACCTGGCCATTTAATTTCTTATTCCCCTTAGTATTATTTCTTCCATCTGCTAAGTGGATTTGCTCAATCTCGGGAAAAAATGGTTAGTTTTGCAGTCCTTTTTAAATCTACATTATGGAAGTATTAGCGCCGTCACTATCAGTAATAGAAAAATTACAAATTAAAGACGAACGAAATCTGTTGATTCAGGGATTACCTTCTACTATTGAAAAACAATTTGTTAAGCTCTCTTTCTCTAAAAATGTGACCCCGCTGCTTAAAGTAAAGAAGATTGATTTTGCCCTGGTATTTGCTATCAGCCATAACCAGCTAAAGGATATTTTAAAGGATGTGGTGCCTGCTATGGCGGATGATGCCAAATTATGGATAGCCTATCCCAAAGTATCATCAAAAATTGTAAGTGATCTTTCAAGAGATTGCAACTGGGAATGTATTACCAGTTGGGGCTTAGAGTGTGTACGTTCGATAGCTTTTGACAATGTATGGTGTGGGATGCGCTTTAAAAAGGGAGAAAATATCAAGCGCAATTTTAATACAGTTGCTGTTGCCGGAATTGATTTTAACTCCCGGACCATCAATCCTCCCGCTGAATTGCAAACCCTGTTTGCTAAAAACAAAAAAGCTAATGCTTTTTTTGAAACACTGTCTTTTACCAACAAGAAAGAATACATTGTATGGATAAACAGCGCCAAAAAAGAAGAAACCAAATTGGCCCGGTTAGAAGCAACTATTGAAAAATTAGCTACCGGGAAGAGGAACCCTGCAGATAAATAACTTTAAATCGTTTTTAATAAAAAAATGCCGGATAGTTTTCCGGCATTTTTGTTTATCGCTCTTTCCATAGGTGTTATAGTTTTTTCGGTATCATTCCCCGGATCCCCATGTCAACTACCTGTTCATTATTAGGAGGCAACGGGTTGTACTGGTTGTTGCCGTCTGTTTCTGTCCATTCAAAACTTTTATTGGTAGACAAAGAAACTTCAATATTGATATCGCTTGTTTCATTGCCCGTAATCACCAAAGGAGTGGCAAATACACCCGTTACCAGGCAAGAACCAGGCGGTATGGCAGAAGTAGCAAACAATGGATTGGGAACTGTAGTAGCTCCTGCCGGTGCCTGCCCGGTTGTAACAAATCCAAACCCCGGCATACCGGCTTCAAATCCCCAATAGCCCTGGGGTTTATTGGCATTTACCACAACAATGGAATCCTTTATCTTGTAGCTGCCTATATAAGTGTTGAAACCAATAAAAGAGGCCAATGTTGCATCAAGGGTTTGCCCGGGAACAGAAACGTACACATTGTAATTTTGATAAGCTAATGA
>JAYVUL010000003.1:0-2923 GCA_043787935.1 Chitinophagaceae bacterium
ATTTATCTATCAATGCTTGCGTGGTTTCTTTTACAAGCGAAATACCAGTGATCATATCCAGTACAAGCGTTTCATCTTCATTAAGTGTTATAGTATACCGTATTGCTACAATCGGGTCAAGTACGGAGCCCTGCGAACCCGAAAGATTGCCGGTCGTAGTCATAGCTTGTGGGTTAACTACTGTATTACCACGGCCGATAAATTTTTCCCTGTCAGTTTCATAAGATACCTGGTTTATTTTGCCGGCATTTATCCGCATCATATGAAACATCCATGGTTGTGGTTCGCCATTGGAACGTGGCCGGCGTGTACAAATGATGGCCTGTTGTTTTGGAAAAATTTCTGTCTGCACAAAAAGATTACTGAATGCTGTATGCGCATCATCTGCTGCCGGTGGTGCCAGCACTACTTCGGAATAACTGGTAATTTCAATTTCTTTTTTTGATGATGTTTTGTTGGTTATCTGCACCCTCCTTATTTCAATATCATCTTCAGGTGAAACAATAATTTCTGTATGTGTTTCTATATTATTATCCAACCTGCGAAACTCTGCACGCCCCTGCGAAAAAACAGCTTCATAAGTTTTTGCATCTTTTAATGTTGGGTGATGGGCCGTGGACCAATACTGGCCAGAACTTACATCACGCAGGTAACAGAATGTTCCCCAGTTATCACAGGTACTGTCTTCCCGCCATCTTGTAACCGCATACTCGTTCCAGCGGCTATAACCACCGCCTGCATTGGAAACCATTACATGATATTTTCCATTGGATAATAACTGTACTTCGGGTAAAGCAGTGCTGGATGTTTTTATTACACGCATTTCAGAAACCGGTGCTGTAGTAGTGATCTCCATATTATCTACAGATGATGCATAAAAACCTGTGGCTTTCGGAACCTGTTCCTGCAATAATAATAATGTAGCCTGAAACTGTGGCTCTGCTTCAAACCTTTTTTGCATGGGTTGCTCCAGCAATAAATGCGCCAGCGAAAGAAGGCTCATGCCCTGGTGATGTACCATAAATGTTTGAATCAATACTTTTGATTTACCCCTTGGCAGCCTTGATGGTGTGTAATCAATAGATTCAAAAAAACCATAACGCCCTTCGTTTCCTTCTGCACTTAACCTTTCAAGATTTTCGCATGCTGCTTCGGGATCTATCATTAAAGCCATAACAGATGCATAAGGTGCAATTACAAGATCTTCACCAAGGCCGCGTTTGAAGCCAAGCCCCGGAACACCAAATGCCCTGTATTGATAATTAAGGGCTGCATCAACCATATTATAACAAGATTCTGAAATACCCCACGGCACTGCCTGTTGCCTGCCATAATCAATTTGTGATTTTATAACGCCTGCGGTAGTTTGATCAAGCAATGTATTTTCATAAGAAGGCATTACAAGGTTGGGCATTAAATATTCAAACATAGATCCGCTCCACGAAATGAGTGTGGTTGCCCCCGATACATTGGTGAGCCTGCGCCCAAGGGCAAACCAGTTATCCTGCGGAATTTTTCCTTGTGCTATGGCCACAAATGAGGCCAGCCTTGCTTCTGATGCCAGTAAATCATAAAAGCCCCCATCACGTCGATGATCTTCAACATTATAACCGATGGTTAATAAATGGCGGGTAGGGTCATACAAAAAATCATATTCCATATCTGCAAAGCCATTACAGTGATTGGCAATAATTTTTAACCTGTTGATTTGTTCATTGGCAAAACAGGAAATTTTGTACAGCGCTTCCTGGAAATTTTTTAGCCAGTTATTTTCTTCGGCAGTATTTTTAGGTGTATATTTTTCATTGATTGATTGTTGCATTTGCTGGTGCAGCAATGATAATTCAAGTAAAGAAAAATTTGCTGAAAAAACCGGTTCATCTTTAAATTTTTGCGGAACTGGTGATGAAAGCCATGGATAAAATATCGATACTTCATTTAGTGCGTTTTTAATTTGCTTATCAAGATTTTCAATCCAATAATACATTTCACTGCCGGGCTTAATATTGAGCAAAGGAAGCATAGTTGAAAAACGCATCGATAAATTATCGAGTTTATCTTTTATATCTGCAGCAGTAATTGGTTCTGCAAGAATATCTTTTTCAAAATCATCCTGAAATTTTTGGAAAGAAATAGTACCGGTTGCTTTTAATTTTTCTGCCAGCAATACTATGGTATCATGCAACCCGTTAAATATTTTTTGATCAATAATTTTTTGATGGGGTATTTGCAGCAGGCCCTGTTTTAAGGTTAGTAAATGGCCGGCCAAATTACCGCTATCAACAGCAGAAATATATTTTGGATGCAATATTTCTAAAGTTTTTGTATTGTACCAATTGTAAAAATGGCCATTATACCGCTCCAGCTTTTGCATGCTTTGCAATGTATTGGCGGTGCGTTCCATAAATTGTGAAAGGGTTATATAACCAAAGTCAACAGCAGAAAGGTTGGCAAGTAAGGAAAGGCCAATATTGGTGGGTGATGTGCGGTGTGCAATTACCTCAAAAGGATGCTGCTGCAGGTTATCCGGCGGAAGCCAGTTATCATCACTGGTCACATAATCTTCAAAAAAGGCCCATGTTTTACGGGAAAGTTTGCGCAGAAAAATTTCCTGCTTTGCATTTAGTTTTGTTTTTACAGAAGATAAGGGGCGGCTTAACCACCATACTATTGCAGGCGATAAACACCATGCAATAAAAAAGGGCAATGCAAATAATAAAGTAAGCGGCGAAAAAAACGTAAGGTAAATTAATGCGGTGATTGAAATAAAAGGTGCGAACCACATGGTTACATACACCGAAAATAAACTTTTATACCGCCCCTGATCAAAACCGGAAGGGTTCCATTCCAGCATTTTTCTTCGGCTAATCAGCATCCTCCAGATGGTGCGTATAATAGCATCCAGACTCAGGAATGCTTCGTA
>JAYVUL010000004.1:0-19358 GCA_043787935.1 Chitinophagaceae bacterium
TAACAGGGAATGGCCAACGAACTTGAAAAATCAAAAGCGCATATCATTGTAGAGATCATTGAATATGCCCCCAATGCTGTTGTCAGCAAAACCATCATCAAAAAAACCACCGGTAATGTTACGGCTTCCTCTTTTAGTGAGGGGGAAGAACTGGCAGAGAAAACTTCTCCCTTCGATAATTATGTTCAAATAATTGACGGCAATGCTGAAGTTGTTATCAACGATAAGAAATACAATCTGAAATCAGGGGAGGGAATCATCATCCCTGCACACTCCAGGTATTGCTTCAATGCCAACGAGCAATTTAAGATGATATCTACTGTTATCAAAAGCGGATATTAGGGCTGATAAAGATATCCTGCTCCATTTAATCTGAAGCCAAAGTATATGAAGTTTACCTTTCAGTTTCAGGGATAAACCAAATTAAATCCATTAAATAACGCAGAAGTGTTTTCTTATTAAATAAACAATAATTTGAAACTATACATTAAATACATGGTAAGCATCCGCTGCAAAATGCTGGTGAAGGCAGAGTTGGATAGCCTGGGGGTAGGCTACGGACAGGTGGATTTAGGTAAGGTAGAGGTAGATGAAAAAATTACGCCTGAACAGCGGGAACGATTAAAAATAACATTGCTGAGTTCAGGCCTGGAACTGATGGATGACAAAAAATCGGTGCTGATTGAAAAAATAAAAAATATCATTATAGAAATGGTACACTATGAAGACGAACTGCCCAAAGTAAAAAACTCCGAATATATCAGTGAGAAACTTGACCATGATTATACTTACCTGGCCAATATTTTTTCAGAAGCTACCGGCACCACCATTGAACATATTATCATCAATCACAAAATTGAAAGGGCAAAAGAGCTAATTCTGTATGATGAACTAACGCTGAATGAAATAGCTGCCAAACTACATTACAGCAGCATGGCACACCTGTCTACTCAATTTAAGAAAACAACCGGCTTAACGCCCTCTTTCTTTAAATCACTGAAAAATAAAAAGCGAAAACCACTGGAGGATGTGTGAATAATGTAACTTTTTAAAATAGTTATGTAACAATAACCTGTTCAATTAAAGACATCTTTGTCTATCTCTGTTATTAAAAGAGAAATTATTTGAAATTATTTATCAAGTATATGGTGAGTGCCCGTTGTAAAATGGTGGTAAAAACTGAACTTACCAAACTGGGGCTGCATTTTGTAGTGGTTGATTTAGGCGAAGTGGACATCATGGAAAATATTTCCGCGGAAGAGCGGGAACAGTTAAAAATTGCTTTGCTTGCAGAGGGCCTGGAATTAATGGACGACAGGAAAGCGATGTTGATTGAAAAAATAAAAAATGTAGTGATTGAAATGGTCCATTACAGTGATGAACTGATCAAAACAAATTTTTCTGATTTTTTAAGTGCTAAACTGCACCATAATTATACCTACCTGGCCAACCTGTTTTCCGAGGTACAGGGAACTACCATTGAGCAGTTCATCATTGCCCATAAAATTGAAAGGATAAAAGAACTGATCATTTATGGTGAACTGAATATTACAGAAATAGCCTGGAAAATGAATTACAGCAGCGTAGCGCATTTATCCAACCAGTTTAAAAAAACAACCGGGCTTTCGCCTTCGCATTTTAAACAGTTGAAAGTAAAAAGGCGCAGCCCGCTGGAAGAGGTTGGTAACATAATGGAACAAAAAAAAGCCGTTTAAACCATGCCAAAAAATACAAACGTAGCTTACCCAGATGAACTGACCATTGTGCGGAAGGAGCTTGCTTTTGAAAAAGTAGAAAATAACAGGCTGGCGGCACAACTGTTGATTGCCCAACAGGAGCTTAATTTCGAAAAAATAGAAAAGGGAAAACGGGCAGCAGAACTGGGTATTGCCAACATAGCACTTGCCTTCCAGGATAATGAAAAAGAAAAAAGGGCAGCAGAACTGGTGATAGCAGATGTAGCAATTGGGGTTCAAAAAAAAGAAAAAGAAAAGCAGGAAAATACCAATAAAAAGTTGCAGGCATTGAGTTACGCAGCAAAATCGGCCTCCCAGTATTCCCGCAGTTTAATTGAGGCCAGCATGGACCCGCTGGTTACCATCAATGCAGCAGGAAAGGTAACCGATGTTAATGAGGCCTCTATAAACGTAACAGGGGTTGCAAGAGCCGCATTGATTGGAACGAACTTTTCCCAATATTTTACAGAACCTGAAAAAGCACAGCAGGGATACGAGCAGGCTTTTGATAAAGGTTTTGTAACAGATTATCCTTTAACCATAAAAAATAGCAATGGGAAATTGACAGATGTATTATATAATGCTTCGGTATACCGGGATGATAAAGGAAATGTACTTGGGGTATTTGCGGCAGCACGTGATGTAACCGCCCAGAAATTATTATCCAACTATTCGCTTAGCCTGATAGAAGCAAGCCGTGACCCGTTGTTTGCCATCAATGCAGCAGGCATCATTACCGATATGAACAATGCATCGGCTAAAATAACGCATACCTCGAGAGAGCAACTGATAGGCACTAATTTTATTGATTATTTTACCGAGCCCGATAAAGCAAGGCAAGGATACCAGGAGGTGTTTGCAAAGGGTTTTGTAGCAGATTATCCGCTAACGATTATGGATGGTAAACTTACACCTGCTTTGTTCAATGGCTCGGTGTATAAAGACGACAGGGGAAACGTGCTGGGTGCGGTGGTAGTAGCAAGGGTAATTACTGAGCAAAAGAAATTTGAGAAGGAACTGGTGGAGGCCCGGATAATTGCAGAACTCGCAACAGCCTTTGCCGAAGAAGCTAAAATAAAAGCTGAAAGCGCCACCCAAAGTGCTAATGAAGCTGTAAAGTCGAAGCAGCAATTCCTGAGCAATATGAGCCACGAAATCCGCACCCCCATGAATGCCATCATCGGATTTACAAAGGTGGTACTGAAAACTGATTTAACAGCAAAACAAAGAGAATATTTAACAGCCATCAAAATGAGCGGTGATTCATTGATCGTGCTAATCAATGATATACTTGACCTGGCAAAAGTGGATGCCGGTAAAATGACATTTGAGCAAACCGCTTTCAAAATGCATTTATCATTATCAGCGATGCTGCACTTGTTTGAAATGAAGATCCAGGAAAAAAACCTGAAGTTGGTAAAAGAATACGACAGCAGGATCCCGGAAGTGCTGATTGGCGACCCCGTGCGGCTACACCAGGTTATTTTAAATTTATTGAGCAATGCAGTAAAGTTTACCAACAAAGGAACAATAACTATCGGGGTAAAATTGCTGGAGGAAGATGAAAAAAATATGAAGATTGAATTTACAGTTTCTGATACCGGCATCGGGATACCAGCAGGTAAAATGAAAACCATTTTTGAAAACTTCCAGCAGGCATCCAGCAATACGGCAAGGCTGTACGGCGGTACCGGATTAGGGCTGGCCATTGTAAAGCAAATGGTGGAAGCACAGGGAGGAAGCATTCGGGTAGAAAGCAAGCTGGAAGAGGGTTCTGCCTTTAGTTTTGTATTGCCATTTAAAAAAACAAACGCGGAAGCGCAAATAGAAGAACCCATCAATGAAGCAGATATGGCTGTAAAAAATATCAAAGTACTGGTAGTGGAAGATATGGCGCTCAACCAACTGTTGATGAAAACCCTGCTGGACGATTTTGGTTTTGAGAAAGATGTAGTTGCCAATGGAAAATTAGCCATTGAAAAATTTCTTACTCAATCTTACGATATTATTTTGATGGACCTGCAAATGCCCGAAATGAATGGATTTGAGGCTACGGACTACATCCGAAACACCCTGCATTCAACCATTCCCATTATTGCACTAACAGCCGATGTAACAACGGTTGATTTGGCAAAATGCAAATCGGTTGGGATGAATGATTACATTGCCAAACCGGTGGATGACCGGCTGTTGTATAGTAAAATTGTTGCGTTAGTAAGGAAAGCGGTATTTTTCAGTGTGCAGGAAAATAACCTGTCGGCCAAACATGATAAACTGAGGTGTATTGATTTACATTATCTGCACCAACGCACCAAATCTAATCCCATCCTGATGATGGAAATGATTTTATTGTACCTGGAACAAACACCCCAGTTAATTGCTGCCATGAAAAAAAGCCTTCAGGAAAATGACTGGATTTTGCTGCATGCAGCAGTGCATAAAATGATTCCTTCCTTTTCCATTATGGGTATCAGCCCTGATTTTGAAAATAAGGCAAGAAAAATTCAGGAGTATGCCCTTACGCAACAGCAAAGTGTTGGAGTTACAGAACTGGTATTTGAACTGGAAAAAGTATGTACACAGGCATGTACAGAGCTGGAAGAAGAGTATAATACATTTAAAAAATACCAACCATGAAAAACGAAAACCAAATAAAGATTTTTTTGGTGGATGATGATGCTTTGTTTTTAAAGTCATTGGAAATTGAATTTCTACAGCATACCGATCACCTCATTGAAACCTACCCTACAGGTGAACTTTGCATAGCACATTTATCACACCAGCCCGATGTGATTATTTTGGACTATTATCTTGACGGGGTTGATACAACAGCGATGAACGGATTGCAGACACTGAATAAAATAATACACGTCGCTCCCCTGCTTCCGGTGGTGATGCTGTCTGCACAGGATAATATTGATGTAGCTGTAAGCTGTATGCACCACAAGGCTTTTGATTATGTTATAAAAAGCGAAACCGCCTTCCTGCGCTTACAAAAAATTATTTCCAGCATTCAGCGTTTCAAAAAAATGGAAAATGAATTAGGCTGGTATATGGATCGGATGTAAGGCATTATTACTATTGCACAATACGGTGTGCTACGCAGGTGTGAATGATGTAACTTATTCAAGTAATTATATAACACTGCACAAATCAAATCAGCCCACCTTTGTCAAGTTTCCTGTAAAAATTATTTTTATGCCTATACTTACTATTTTAATTGTTCTGATTGTTGTTGGAGTAATCCTCTGGCTGGTGAACACGTATATCCCGATGGACCGCAAGATTAAAAGTATTCTCAATGCGGTAGTGGTGATTGTAGTTATTATCTGGCTGTTGCAGGCATTTGGCCTTTTAAATTCTTTAAAAGGCCTCCATACCTGAAAGTACTGATTGTATTACCGGGCTCATATATCCCGAGGTTGCTGTCAATATAAACAGGGTATTTGTTGCGGATCAGGTTATTATCAAACCGGTCAATTTTTGACTACTGTAAAAAGACAATACCAATAATAGATACTACAACCCCAACTGAAATACTACACGCCCCAGAAAATCCTGCTGAAGATAATACAGGAACTGAAAATCACAGGTTAGCAGCAGCTCACCTGGCATCAGCAGCTACTCATTACTCAGAAGCAGGCAACTATCATAAGGCCGGCGATCATGATAAAGCCTATCAAAGTATTATAGCCGCCCAGGAGCATCTTCATCTGGCAGGCAATGCACAAAAAGAAGAAATTAATTACTACTCATTGAAAAGCTACAGGTTGTTTTAACAGCACAGCCGGCCTTTGCTTTTACGAAATATCAAATAATCAAAGAGATAGGAATATTATAACTTTTTTCAAACATTGTGTAACGGTCAATCTAATAAATACAGCCATCTTTGTTTGCAATAACCTAACACATAGCCATACCAGAACTTATTCCTTATTTACACTGCCGCTGAACCTTATTCTCTTTCTGTTGCATACCGTTAAGGTGTAACCGAAAAAATAAACAACCCGGGTCCTGCTGAGCAGCAGCATTCAATACCTGCGCTGTCAAAGTATTTTGACATGCAGCCTGCTCCAAAATAAACGGGCAGGAAATACAGTTTATAATTGTTAAAAATAAAAAATGAACATTAAAAGAATTTTTGGAGCCTTGCTTACCTTCCTTGGCATTACCGGACTTATTTATACAGCCGTAATATTTATAAATACCAAAGGCAGTACACATGATGTTAAAACACTCCTCATCTACGGAGTACTTGGCCTTTTGTTTTTTATTGCCAGTATCAGCCTTGTACGTGCAACCAAGGACGAGTCATAAAATGCACCCGGTGTAAACACCACATTTATTTTATCCTTATTTACAGATTTACAGTTTACAAACCCGCTACAATACACATGTATCAATTTCACTTTAAAACAATAACGGTATGAATACGAAACAAACAATAAAATTACTTGCACTGATGTTTTTTGCAGGCACATTTTTACCCCTTCACGCACAGGAACAGGCCACCATGGCCTCCACTTCAAAGTACAGTATTAAAAAAGATGTGGACGGAGATGGGATAAAGAATAAAAGAGACAAATGCCCGGATACTCCGCCCGGAGTGGCAGTGGATGGCAATGGCTGCCCCATTGACACTGACAAGGATGGCGTACCGGATTACCTGGATAAATGCCCTGCAGTACCTGGCACTTTAGCCTTGAATGGTTGCCAGGATAAGGACAATGACGGGGTTAATGATTTTGATGATGTATGCCCGGATGTACCCGGCCTGCCTAGGTTTAAAGGATGCCCCGACAGTGATGGGGATGGTATAGAAGATGCGAAAGATAAATGCCCCAATGCAGCCGGATTGGATATATTCAGCGGCTGCCCCGATACAGACGGTGATGGGATACAGGATACCAACGATAAATGCCCGGATACAAAAAAAGGAGTTAAAGTAGACGCCAACGGATGCCCCGCTGATGCAGATGGAGACGGCATATTAGATGCAGATGACAGGTGCCCGGGAACCAAAATGGGCCTGAAAGTAGATGCCAGTGGTTGTCCTGCTGATGCAGACGGAGATGGTGTGTTAGATGCGGATGACAGATGCCCCGGTACCAAAATGGGCGTAAAGGTAGATGCAAAGGGATGCCCTGCTGATACCGATGGAGATGGAATTATTGATTCGGATGATAAATGCCCGACAGTAAAAGGAGATGCCAGTAACAATGGTTGCCCGCTGGTTAAAAAAGAAACCCCAAAACGTTTACAATTTGCTACCCGCCGGATCAATTATGAACCTGCTATCGCTTTGGTAAATGATGCTTCTTATCCCATGTTAGATGAGGTAGCCAATATACTGAAAGAATACCCGGACTACAATTTGAAGATCAGTGGTCATACAGATGCCCTTGAAAAAAATGCCGCTGCAATGTCTCAGAGCCGTGCAGATGCGGTGAAATCGTACCTGCTGGGTAAAGGTGTACAGGAGAGCAGGATCGTCAGCACCGGTTATGGAAAGTCGAGGCCGATGGCTTCTGGTACTAAAGCAGCAAAGGCACAAAACAGGAGGGTTGAACTGGAATTTTATATCCCGTAAATAAACCTGGCCATTAAGGGCTTTGCCTTCCGCTGTTTTCAAATGCAGCAGGCAGTGATAGCCCTTTCCCGTTACAATAAAAATGCAGCCGGCCGCTAATTTAGGGCCGGCTGCTTTATTTGAGTCTTGTATCAGTTTGAAAATTTTACGAAGCAACGCTGCATTCCCGGCGTCACTGCGTACCAAAATCCCACGATGAGATGAGGAAGATGCAGAAAAGAGCAATATCGTTATTATTTAATTTTTCAAACCGGGACAGTGCCGTTATTAACAACATATTGGAATAATGTAACTCTTTGATTAAATTGTGTAATACATATCCGGATAAACTGGCTCAACTTAGTTCTGTCAAAATCAAATACTATATATGAAAAAAAATAATAACCGGTTGATTCAGCCGCACCTGCAGCCTGGTAAGGAAGTGAAGGTTATCCCTGACGGCTATCCCACCTATCCTGCAAGTGAAGATATTTACAGTAAATCAATACACGAAGCAAACATCAACCCGGAGGATATTACCCAGGAAAAATTATCCGGCGTAAAGGAGGAAGCCGGGGCAGGCAATGAAAAAGATTTTGAGGAAGATGTATCCGGTAGTGACCTTGATATACCGGGCGCTGAGCTGGATGACAGGGAAGAAAATATTGGCAGCGGGGATGAAGAGAATAACCATTACAGTGTAGGGGGAGATAATCATAATAACCTGGAAGAAAATCAAGGAGAATAAATGGCAGACACACATGATTTAACAGCAACCAAAAAATATATCAAATGAAAAAAGTTTTAATAGCGCTTGATTATAACCCAAACGCACAGCAGGTGGCAGAAGCAGGATATGCATTAGCTTTAGCGATGCATGCACAGGTTATCCTGGTGCATGTAGTGGCAGACCCGGTGTATTATTCTTCTACCGCATATTCGCCCATCATGGGATTCGGTGGCTATATGGACCCTGAATATTTACAACCGAATATCGAAGAAGGAATAAAAAGGGGATCAATGGATTTTCTTGATAAAACAAAGAACCACCTGGGCGATGAAACCATCAAAACTTTAATAACAACCGGTGATTATGCAGATTCCATATTACAAACTGCAAAAGAACTGGCAGCAGATATTATTGTGATGGGCTCCCACGGCCAAAATTGGCTGGAGGGAATTGTGATGGGAAGCGTAACAGAAAAAGTACTGCATCATACTGTACTTCCCCTCTTCATTGTGCCCACCAAAAACTAACATTAATTTTTGCTGCAGCGGGTATTGAAATAATTGCCTTCAAAAAGCCTTACCTTTTTAATAATGCCCCGGAAGAAATTATTTAAACTGCAACGGGATAACCTGTTCCGTTGCTTAATACTATTTGAACAATCATAACAACATGCAAACAAAAACAATAGGAATTATCCTTGCTGCCATTGGAATAATAATGATAGCGTACACCGGGTTCAATTATGTAACTACAGAAAAGGTGGTTGACATAGGACCTGTACAAATCAACAAAAAAAACAATCACCAGATCCAATGGTCACCCATTATTGGTGCCGTGGTGCTGGTGTCGGGCATTGGATTATTTGCCTTTGGTAAAAAAGGCGGCAGTTAAAGGATTTGCTGTTTAATATATATTCCCTTATGGAAGCTAAATGCCCGTTCTCCAAAATAGTGAATTAATTTTTGGATGGTAAAATATCCATGCAAACCGGTTGCTGGAAACGCCTTAATTATTCTCTTTAAAATAGCCGCCATAATACCGTGCACTGTATTATTTTAATTCAGATAAATGTGTGAATCATGTAAGTCATATTGTTAATTATGTAACGACTATTGAAATTTCTGAACTCATCTTTGTGACAGCATTGCATTTTCCTTCAACACATATATTGCTGAAATGAAAAAAACGAAGGTTACATATGGTGACGATCGGTATGTTAATAAACCGGAGCTGATTTTAAATGTACCAAAAATTGGGCTAATAGGTAAAGATGGCGTGATTACTTTAACAGGAATCTCCAATAGTTTCATCAGCCTGGCCGCGCCTCAATATGAAGACAAAAAATATAAAATATAAAATCAGCGAAAAAAGACGCTTAAAAACAAAAATAAAATGATGAATCCTTCAATTGGTATTACAGAAAAGAATTTAAATAAAAGCATTACGCTGCTTTCAACCATTTTATCAGATGAAATGACCCTGTATGTCAAAACAAGAAATTTTCACTGGAATGTATCAGGTGAAAGTTTTATGGAGTTGCATAAGTTATTTCAAAGCCAGTACACAGTTTTGGAAGAAACAATTGACCAGGTAGCAGAGCGGGTGGGCAAACTTGGTGGCAAAACTATTGGTTCGATGAAAGCGTTTATCCAGCACAGCAGGCTAAAAGAAGCCCCCGACAAAAATCTTTCGCAACAGGAAATGATAAATCAATTACTGACCGACCATCAATCGGTAATCATTGGATTAAGAAAAGATATTGAAGAATGCGGCGAAAAAATTAAAGATGCCGGCACAGCCGACTTTCTAACCGGCATTATGGAACAGCATGAAACAACGGCCTGGGTGCTGAGAAGGTATTTAAACTGATTAATCACCCTGGTGGCGGAGTGGAGTACTGGAACCTGTTAATGCTATGCAGCATTTAACCACGCAGGCCTAAACGTTAGTTTGATAATACCAGAGAAACCTGAGTGGGGATATTCTGACTATTTATTTTATTCCATCTAAATGAAAGAAAAATTAAACCAACCTGCTGCCCAGTACCGGCAGGCTGGGCATCCCCGGTATGCCCCCCTTTACTTAACAACAATTCCTGCAATGATAAAAAAGATCAGGAAACAGGAACAGTGGAAAAACAGTAACTGGACTGCCCTCAATATCTTTAAAACGAACAGTATGTGCATAGTACTGATCGCATTAAAGCAGGGTTCGGAAATGGCAAAACAATCAGCAGAATGTATGATCAGCCTGCAGGTATTAAAGGGAAAAATGGAATTCATCACGGATGAGCAGACGATTGAATTGTGCAAGGGCCAGATGCTATCCCTGCATAAGGGCGTTCCCCATAGTTTGCAGGCCAAAGAGGAAACCGTTTTTATGTTAACGCTAACTACCGCCTTACTGGAAAATAGTTACCCGGAGCAAAAAAATAATTTATATGCCACATAAAGGCCACGCTTTTGTACGGCAAATTTAATTTACATTTAAAAAGTATACTATTTTGGTTACCTCGCTGAAGAATATTTTTACTGATGCAGGCAGTGTAACACAATTTACTGCCAGGTTTTTTAAAGAGGTTTTCAGGCCCCCTTATGAAATAAGGGAATTAATAAGGCAATGTTTTTATATTGGTTATAAATCACTGCCCCTGGTTGCGGTAACGGGCTTTATAATGGGGCTGGTGCTCACACTCCAGTCACGCCCTACATTGGTTGAGTTTGGCGCAGAATCCTGGCTACCGGGCATGGTGGCACTCTCCTTAATAAGGGAGATTGCGCCGGTAATTACCGCCTTGATATGCGCCGGGAAAATTGCTTCGGGCATTGGTGCAGAACTGGGTTCCATGAAAGTAACCGAGCAGATAGATGCGATGGAAGTATCCGCCATAAATCCTTATAAATACCTCGTAGTTACGAGGATACTGGCCGCCACGCTTATGGTACCCCTGCTGGTTGTATTTGCAGACGGTGTTGGCATATTAGGCGGGTATGCCGGAATCAATATTCACAGTGATGTAGGCTTGTCCCGGTATCTATCACAGGCTATGGAAAAACTAGAATTTATTGATTTGTTACCAGCTACCATTAAAACTTTTTTCTTTGGTTTTTCTATAGGCCTTATTGGTTGCTACAAAGGCTTCACCGCTTCAAACGGCACTGAAAGTGTGGGCAAAGCAGCCAACTCTGCTGTAGTGGCCGCATCATTAACCATATTCATTATCGACATGCTGGCTGTTCAGCTGACAGATCTTTTTTTCCCAATATAAAAATGATACAGGAAGATACCAATACCATACAAAAAGTTACCGGTGCTGTAATTAATATAAAAGGGCTTTATAAATCCTTTGGTGAAAACAATGATGTATTAAATGGCGTTGACCTCGTGGTAAATAAAGGAGAGAACCTGGTGGTGCTTGGGAAATCAGGCTCCGGAAAATCTATTCTGATAAAATGCCTGGTCGGTCTGCTATCCTGCGATGAAGGGGAATTAAAACTCTTTGATATTGATATCGATACCCTGGATAACAAACAGTTAAATGAAGTCAGGGTGAGGATTGGCTTTCTGTTTCAAAATGCCGCCTTATATGATTCAATGACAGTAAGACAAAACCTCGAATTTGCATTGAAGCGGCATTTAAAAAACTTAACTGCCTCAGAAGTGGATGATACCGTGATGGATGCATTGGAAAGCGTGGGACTGGCTGAAGCCATTGATAAAATGCCTTCCGAATTATCAGGAGGCATGCGTAAACGGATTGGGTTGGCCCGAACGCTTATTTTAAAACCGGAAATCATCCTGTATGATGAACCTACCACCGGGTTGGATACCATTACTTCAAGAGAGATCAGTGAACTCATATTGAATATACAGAAAAAATATAAAACAACCTCGGTGATCATTACACATGATATGGCCTGTGCAAAACTTACGGGAGACAGGCTCGTGATATTAAAGGATGGAGTAATTGGTGCAGAAGGAAGCTATGATGAACTGGAGAAAAGTAATGACGAATGGGTGCGTTCTTTTTTCATTTAATAAGTTAATAAAAAAGTTGCAATATGAAAAATAAAGAATCTGGATTTGCATGGAAGTTAGGACTCTTTGTACTAATAGGATTAGTTGGGTTTGTAGTAACCATATATTTTGTGGGAAAGCAAAAAAATCTATTTGGATCCACCTTTCATTTAAAGGCCCTGTTCAAAACAGTAAGTGGTTTGAAGATAGGAAACAATGTGCGTTTTTCAGGTATCAATATAGGTACGGTAGACAATATTGAAATACTGACAGATACTTCTGTGCTGGTGAGCCTGGTGGTAAAAAAAGAAATTCAACAGTTTATTAAGGCAGATGCAAAGGCAAGTATTGGCTCCGATGGATTAATGGGCGACAAGGTACTCACCATTTCACCAGGTACCAGCAACAAAGGCGAAGTAAAAGACAATGAACTGATTGCCTCAAAAAGTGCCATAGAAATGGATGATGTAATGAGCAGTGTAAAAACCAGTGTGGACAATGCAGCGATCATATCCACACAACTTGCCCAGTTTAGTTATAAGATGAATAGCGGAACGGGTGCCTTATCCAAACTGATCAGCGACGAACAGTTTTCGAATAGTCTTAAAGGCACTCTCGTAAACCTGGAAACCAGCTCAACCGAATTTGCCAGGTTTATGACCAAAATGAATAACGGGAAATTGGGAAAAGCATTGGATTCAACCATGATCAATATCCAGGCCGGCACAAAAGGATTGAATGAAACGATAGAGGCCGCCCAGCATAACTTTCTGCTGAGAGGATTTTTCAAGAAAAAGAAAAAGGCAGAGGCAAAAAAACTGGTTGAACTAAAAAAACTGGATGAGGAAAAAAAGAAAATTGATATGAAAAACATAAAAGACAGTACCAGGCAATAAGGTGGCTGATCTATCCGTCAAACAAGACTGCTAATCAATACATGTCAACATTTATTTTCTGGCAGCGATGGCATTTTTACAGCAGCCTGTGCTTCGCTTTATTTGGTGTTCTTTTCGCCCTAGATGGAAACAATCCATTATTTATGCCTTACAACCGGGCGCTCGCTTTTTTATTCTGGCACCAACAGAACATTCCGGTTGACACCGCCTCCTTCCGTGCTTTTATATGGGCTCCGCTGGGTGGTACCATTGCCTGTTGTTATATCCTGCTTGCTTTTATAGCAAAGTACCCATTTAAGAATAAAGAAATATGGGCACGCAATGCTGTTATGGCAGCCTTTGGCACATGGATCATTTTGGATTCTGCAGTGTGTATCTATTATGGTGTTTATTTCCAGGTGTACTTTATCAACGCCTTCTCTTTATTGCAAAAAGTACTACCCATTGCTTTTACCTGGAAGGATTTTAAACAACAGTAGTGTTTGTATTTTCGTAACCCACTTTTATGTCAACAATAAAGCATGGCCAGTTTTTTTTGCAACCGACGACAGGATTAAACAGGTAATTTTTTTTGCTGATTACAGTCAAAAATGCTGCTGACCAATATCATTACAACTGACTTTATTTTTCACTATTTTTCGGAAAAATGATCAATCATGAAACTCTATATAAAAAACATGGTTAGCTCACGATGCAAAAGGATAGTGAAGGAGGAAATAGACAAATTAGGCTTGCATTGCAAAGCGGTAAATTTCGTTGAGGCGGAGGTATCAGGATCTGTGCCTGATGAAAAGTATGAACAATTAAAAATCGCCTTATTAAAGTCCGGGCTTGAACTTACAGTCGATAAAAAAGCCATCCTGGTTGAAAAAATAAAAAATATCATCATTACAATGGTGCATTATGCAACAGAAATGCCCACCACCAAAAACTCTGTTTATATCAGTGAGCAACTCCACCTTAACTACACCTATCTCGCAAACGTTTTTTCAAAGTTAACCGGTAAAAGTATTGAACATTATATTATCAATCAAAAAATTGAACGGGCAAAAGAATTGCTGTTTTATGATGAACTGAATGCTTCCCAAATATACCGGAAGCTCGGCTACAGCAGCCTGTCACATCTTTCCAGCCAGTTTAAAAAAGTAACCAGTTTAACTCCTTCCGGCTTTAAAAAACTAAAACAAAAAAGGCTTATTCCGCTTGACCGTTTGTAATGGATTAACAGGTGCTATTTCAAAACTGCATGGTAAACCGGTTTACTCAAGGTGTGAATAATGTAACTATTTTAATAAATCGTGTAACAATTTCCAGTATCAAAAAACTGACCTTTATGGAGTGAAAATTTATTCATAACTGATCCGCCCGTTGCAGAAAAAAAAATAAAATAAAATGAATACCACCGAATTGAAAGGAGACTGGAATGAGCAAAAAGGAAAGCTTAAACAAAAATTCGCCACCTTAACAGACAATGACCTCTTGTTTTCAGAAGGCAAGAAAGAGGAAATGCTTGGAAAATTGCAGATCAAACTGGGGAAAACAAAAGAAGAATTACACAACCTGATTTCAGGTCTTTAAAATATTACTTCTGATAGGAGTTACCGTTTAGATTGCTTTACTAAACGGTACTTTTAAAGCAATAGGGAAAATTAAAATGAATGAAAAAAACATTTTTTTATTTGGCAGTATCATTACTTATTGCTGTAATTACTTTTATGGGATGCCATTCAGATGAAGGAATATCCGGTGATGTGCAAACTAATGCAGCCAGGGAAACGTTAACGGTGGGTATGGTTAAAGAATGGAAGGCATATAAAACAGAATGGGAAAAAAGAATAGCACAAGATGAAAATCGTATTGCAGCTCAAAAATTAAGAATAAAAAGGAAAGGAAAAACGCTTGCAGCACTTTATGAAATCGATATCAATTCTATGGAAAAGAAAATTAATGACCTGAAAGACAGGATTGAATGGTATGAGAATTATCAAAGTTACTGGGGCTTATTTAAAAGGGAAATTAACCAGGATTTGAATGAGGTAGAACAGGAAGTAAATAGCTATGTCATAAAATAAAACCAGCAGGCGACATGCCGGTAGAACCAGACTGATTTTACATGGTAAACTCAAATAGGTAATAAATTATTTTTGTTCTTTCCTTAATTACCTCCTGAAATTATCCTAAAATGATAAAAAATATTGCACAGCTTTTATGCAAACTGGCAGGTCATCATTGGCACTATAAAGATTATTTCAACTGGAAGAAAGAAAACGGTGATAACTATGATTTTAAAGCCTCCAGGAACTGCTCCCGCTGCAATCAAAGCGAATATTTATATGAAGATTGGAAAATGGAAAATAAAAAATCCCCTTATGATATTAAAAACCTATGCCTGTCTGCAAAGCACATCTCTCTGCTTCTAAAGGCATATAAATTGGTATAAACATGGTTATTTTTTATGAATTAGTGGATAGTAAGGATTATTAACAATCTAAAATTGATGCAACAAATTTTTCATGCAACAGGTAATAACAAACAGATTTATAGTTATCAACAGGAGCATAACCTCAATTTGGAAATTTGTGATAGCAGTTATGATCTGCGAAACAAGTGGAATCGTAAGCGGTCTTTTGGCGCATAGTAATTCAGACAACTGGTTTAACACACTCATCAAACCAACGTGGAACCCACCTGCTTACCTGTTCGGCCCGGTGTGGACTATTTTGTACCTCTTAATGGGAATCGCTTTAGGGCTTATTTGGAAAAGCAATGCACCTGTAACGGAGAAAAAAGACGCTATATTGCTTTTTGCTATGCAATTGTTTTTAAACTTCTGGTGGTCGGTTTTCTTTTTCAAATTTCATTCACCGGCGCTGGCATTTATAGATATCATTCTACTATTCATTGTTATCCTTCTAACCATGTTTAGTTTTGGTCCTATTTCAAGGTTAGCTTGCTGGCTGCTTGTTCCTTATATTTTATGGGTCAGTTTTGCCACGCTCTTAAACTGCCATATTTGGTCCATGAATTAACAGGCATTTATACACCATCATCATTCTGTTTTATAAAATAGCTGCACCAGTCAACGTGCTGTGCTGTAGCGTAACAATGTAAATATTTCATTCGCTCATAAAAGCAACCGGGGAAATACTGACCATCGCTTTTTACCAGGAATGAACAAAAATATCCGGCCCATTGCTATGCACCTGCTCTCCTACGCAGTAAAACTGCACAGGAGCCGGCTCAATTTAATGGGTGAAAAAATAACCTGCAACAAGAAACGCTTATAAACAAACCAATACCTTACAAATTGTTGTGTGAACAAATAAGTGCAAAATAAAAGTTCAATGAGAAATAGTTTGCGCCGCACGCAACCGGCAGGAAAGTTCGCAAAGGACTGTCTTGTATTAACAAGTTTACAAATCCTAAGCTAATACCGGTATTTAAGCAGGTTCCTGCAAACCGGCCCATACCATGCAGCTCTGGGTTTATAGATTTCTACATAACTATAATGTGTGAATTATATAATATATTCTTTCAATTGTGTAATAGTTTTTATCCTATTATGCTTCATCTTTATCAGGCGTAAAACTTCAGCCTGGCAGTTGCATCACGCAGAAAGAAAATTTTGCAGCAGCGTTAATAGGAAACTCAGATTAAAAATATTTTTATACAAATTAAGGTTAGATTTAGGTTTGGTTTTGGTTTTGATTTTTCGAAAAAAAGGGCTGGTACTTAACAGCCCTTTTTCATAGTTCGCCTTCCTGAAAATAAAAACCAGCAGGCGTGAGCCAGCAGCCTTGAACTAAAAATATTCTATAAAAAAAGTGGGAATAATATAAAACATTTAAGCAATTATGTAACAGTCTTGCCAGTAAAGTGCGCCATCTTTACACCATAGTTTGCGAAAGGGAATAAGTTGATAATTAATACCGTTTTCTGAAGTTCAACTAATGAATATCGGCTTGAAAAAAGATACAAAGATGAATAATAAAATATAGCTGCTCCTGGAAAAACAAGAAAATACCAGCAACAATTATTTCAACACATTCATCATATGTTTAAACCAAAATAAATCGTTAAGCTAAATGCCTGACGATTTATTTCTTACATCATGCTTGCCGGAAAAATAAATAGAACCTTATTTCAACTTTATTGCTAACATTTAAAAAATAAAATCATGGGTAATTTACTTTATATCGTCGCCGTTGTGCTGATCATTCTTTGGGCAATCGGATATTTTGCCTATAGTGCAGGTGCTATCATTCATATCCTGCTGGTTATTGCAGTGATCGCTATCTTGCTGCGCCTTATCCAGGGCAACAGGATCGTATAAACCTTTTTTAAACATTCAATCAAAATTTATTATGAAAACAGGAAAATTAGTATTAGGAGTATTAGCCGGCCTTGCCGCCGGTGCATTGTTGGGCATTCTGCTGGCCCCGGACAAAGGTTCGGAAACAAGGAGAAAAATCTCTAAAAAAAGTTCCGATACCATCGATGACCTGAAAGAAAAATTAGATGGTCTTACGGATGCTGTAAGTAACAAATATGACAGTATGAAGAAAAGTGCAGAAGGCTTCATGACTAAAGGAAAAGCTGAACATGACGGGGTAAAAACCAACATGTAGTAAAGTACTATTTCGGGATAATCCACCTTGTACAATAAGATAAAATCCTGAATAACTTTTAAATGATGAGCAGCATGACACCATCACTGGAAACGATTTTTGAAAAAGCTGAGGACTACAGCAGAACTTCAATAGCATTGTACAAGCTGCAGGCTATAGATAAATCGGCTGATGTGGTTTCTGGTCTTGCAACCAGGTTAGTGATTGCCCTGGTTGTTGCTGTGTTTGTGCTAAGTATTAATTTCGGCATCGCATTGTGGCTGGGCGAAATACTGGGTAAATCTTACTATGGCTTTTTTATCATTGCAGGTGGCTACGGCATTATTGCATTGCTACTCTATATTTTCCGGCATCAATGGATCAAAGTACCGGTCAGCAATGCCATCATTACTCAAATGCAGCCTAATACAAAAGCATGAAAAAGAGAAATGAAAGCAACGCGTTAAAAGAAGCAATAGGGTTGCTTGAAACTAAACAGGCGCATCAGTTAGTATTATTAAGATATCAGTTTCATCTCATGTATAATAGTTTACAGCCAATAAACCTCATCAAAAATACTTTGCATGAAGCTGCAACTTCCCCTGATTTAAAAAATAATATAATCAACAATGCAATCGGGTTAACAACAGGTTTCCTTTCAAAAAAAATTTTAATAGGCGCATCTCACAACCCTGTAAAAAAATTACTGGGTACGTTGATACAATTTGCCATCACAAATTTTGTTGCTAATAATGCAGGCAGCATCGCATCGACTGGAGGAAATTTGCTGCAGCTTATTACAAAATATAAAAATGAAAAAAAACAGCGGCAGGCATACAGGGAAATCCGGTAGTTTAAAAATAACAGCGCAGCAAAACATCAATGAAAATGCTGTAATAATTGCCATGAAAAACAATGACCTGATTTTAACCCATGAGTATTTGTATAGCAATTATGCATGTATGATGTATGGGGCAATTTTACGGCTTACTGATGATGAAACGCTGGCAGAAGAAATTTTAATCGAATCCTTTGTGCGGTTGAAAAGAAAAACCGCTTTATCAATAGCAGAAAAACCATTATTACTTTACCTGTTGCATCATACCTGCCTAACAGCAATCAATATATTGAAAGCTTACGATATCCTGCCCAAAAGAAATACGATGCATGATGAATTAATTCCCATTCTGGATTCTCTATTGTACAAACAGCAATCACCGGCAGCAATACCCGGGCTGACAAAGCAAGATGCTGCATTAAGGTTTCTTTCACAGGTAAATTAAAAAATACTACCCGGCAGGCATTTTAAACAGCAAGGATAGTATACCCTCAATACAAGGTATATAACCTAAAAAAGGCATGCAAGTGGTTAACAAAACCGAATCTGTTATTCCCCTCCTGTATCTGCTGCGAAGAAATATTTTACGAAAATGCGCTGGCGGGTTCAGCTCACCTGCCAGGATGTATGCGCACAAAAAAATCCCGGCTGTTTCAGCAACCGGGACTTTAAAGTATAATGTATTAAATGATTTCTTAATCGGGCTATTATTTCACCACTACCTTTCCATACGCCAATCTCTTCCCACCAAAATCTAAAAGATTTACAATATACACACCAGCATTAAGGCGGCTGAAATCAACTTCCATCTGGTCGTAAGGCTTTCCGATGGTAAAGGTTTTATTCAATACCATGGCTCCTTTGGCATCATATATTGTTAAAATACGAGGCAACACATTGCCCGGTAAACTGTAGTACCTCACCTGGAATTGCCCGGTATTTGGGTTAGGGAAAATAAACAACTT
>JAYVUL010000005.1:0-4796 GCA_043787935.1 Chitinophagaceae bacterium
CCATCGCCTTCACCTGCATCGTACGGCACTTATGGTGAAAACGCTTCTATCATATTTAGTGGTACAGCGCCATGGACTGTTACTGCTTCTACTACATTAAATGGTTGTGTTGGATCAAACATTATTATTGTTAACCAGGTTCCGCCTCCAACCTTAACCGGTGGGCCATTTACCAGTTGCATTGGTGGCCAGATAACTGTTGGCCCAGTAACTGGTACTGGCCCTTTTACCTGGAGTACATCTCCTGCAGCAACTTTAGTTAGTCCGCAGGGAGGCAGCACCGCAACTTATGAAATACACGCAAGCGGCAGCATTACAGTATCTAATTGTGGTGGTACCAGCAGTGCAATCAGTGTAACGGCAACACAACCAGCAACAATTACAATAACAACCACTGGAAGTTTGTGTGCAGGTAATTTGCAATTATCAGCACCCGCAGGCGGCACCTACCAATGGTCGGGCGGCTCTAATGCAATAACACAGGTTATTAATGTTGCTATTCCAGGTAGCTATACAGTTGTTGTTACTTTTCCCGGAGGATGTAAATCTGTAGCTACATATACAGTTGCACCGGTTCCTTTGCCAACCGTAACAATTTCAACAGGCGATCCATTGGTTTGGTGTTTGCCATTATCACCAACAGTAAACTTCACAGCATTTACGTTGGGTATTGGTTGTACTTACAAATGGTTTAAGGTTGGCTTTGGCCTGGTAAGCACAAACCCGGGCACATACCAAGCCACATCGGCAGGCAGTTATTATGTGGTTATTACATGTGGCGGATGTGTGGCAACATCAAACATCATAACAGTTATACAACAAAACTGTACACCAGTGCCAGGTTGTGCTTCGCCAATTCCCCCTAATCCTTTTGGCACCATTGTTATAACAGGATGCAATCCAAAAACATTTACCATATCAGGTCTTAACGCCTGCCCTGGGGGCGTTGTTAGCTGGACATTTGGAGATGGCGGAACAGCAACCGGAACTACCGTTACACATACTTACGCAAATGCAGGTGCTTATGGCGTAACTGCCAGCATGACCTGTAACGGATGTACGTTTACCATTGTTTCAACTGCAGAGGTTGCGGTGAAGGCCGATTTTAATAGTAGTGTTTCCTGCGGATTAAATGGTAGCAATACCATCATCATGAACAACACATCTCAGGTTCTGGGAGGTTGGTCAATAACTTCTGTCAACTGGGCATCCAGCTGCGGAACACCTCCAACAGGATCCGGAAATACCTATACCTTAAATACATTGATAGGATGCAGCCCAACAGTTACCATGACGATCACGGTAACAAACACTGCAACAGGACAGGTTTGTACCGATGTTAAGACTTTCAGTTTCAGTTTTGCTTCATCGCCGCTAACCATTAATGGACCAACAACAGTTTGTAAGGATCAAAGCTATAATTTCAGCAGCTCCATGACGGGTATTCAATACCAATGGACAGTTAATGGTTCACCTGTTTCTCAAAACAACCCATTAAGCTATGCCTTTAATGGCGTACCAATAAATCCGATACTTGGGTTAACTGTTACAGATGCTTTTGGCTGCACATTCAGTACCTCCATTAATTTAACTGTAGTTACGCCACCGGCATTAAGCATAACACCATCGCCCATAATAAAAGTTTGCCAGGCCCCATGTTTAACAACAGGCTCGGTACTAACTGCCACGCCAGGCTTTACCAATTACGAATGGTTTCAGAATGGAGTTTCATTGGGAGCGCCATCGGGAAGTAATATGTATACTATTACCGGACCAAACCCCATTGGCACCTATTATGTACAGGCACAAAGCCTGCCCAATAATTGCGATGTAAAATCTAATACCGTTTCGGTTGTGTATCACCCAAAGCCACAGGCAAAAATTGTGGCACAAACAATAAACTGTATTGCATCGGTTCCTTTCACTTTAAATAATGTATCATTTCCATCAGTATATTCAAATCCATATAATGCCAATTACAATTACGAGTGGTTTTTAAATAATACAGGCACTCCTATCTTTAACAGCAATACCACAAACTATCTGACATATACCATCAATGCATTTGGAACCTATACATTCATTGTAAAAGTAACAGATGTAACAACCGGTTGCTGCAACTATGATACTATTTGTATTGCGTTTTCGCAAAACCCAACTGTAAATATTGTACCCGGTGGCCCGCTTTGCCAGGGGCCCGTGGTTACTTTAAATGCAACAGCAGGGCCGGCTTCGCCAGCAAGTTATTATTACGCCTGGGAAAACGGACAGACCGGCCAATCGCATGCAGTGCAGGCTGCCGGTATGTATGGTGTTATTGCTATGGATAATTATGGATGCTCTGCAACCGCTTTTGTAACCATTAAACCGCTGCCTTATGTAGCATTATTTCCGCAGGGATGCGATACCATTTGTTTGGGAGATACCAATCATTTGTATTTTCCATTGCCAACTAATATCTATGGCAACCCATCTTATATTATTACCTGGTCGCCTGGAGGAGTTGGTGGCACTACTTCACCATTTACACTTGGTTCACTTGGTTTAGGGCCACACACCATTACAGCAACAGTAACCATGAATGGATGCACAGCAACTACCGCAGCCTACAATGTTTATGTTAAGAATTGCGATACCTGCAATTGTAAAGAAAGTTACTGGAAAGATGGCCCATGGTGGATCAATGAATCAACCGGCGAAAAAATAAAAATTGATTGTAAAAAAGAACCGTTCCAGTATGTGATACAGGGCGATCATTGTAAAGATTCCTTTAGCGTTGCTGGTACCTATATCTGCAAAGGAACCAACTGCCCCGGTAAAGTAACTTTTAGTTTGTACAATGCAAATACCAATGCTTATATTGGCGGAGGCTCAAGTCCTTACAGCATTCCGGCTAATTTGCCCAATGGCTCTTATTACCTTACCATTTATGCTTACTGTGGAGATCTGATTTGCGACAGTTGCAAAATCAACATTAAAAAAGACTGTGATAAAGGATGCGATTGTAATAAACCGGGTACAGAGATAATTCCTGAACTCACTATTAATAAAGTTAAAAAGATAATTAAATGTGGCGGAGAAAAATTTGTAGTGAATTGCAAGAGTATGGTTACACTTAATGCCAGTTACTTCTGCGTTCCGCAAAATTGTCCCGCAACCATTACCTACCAGTTAACAGGGCCGCTAACACAAACAGGTACGTTGCCATTAAGTCTTAGCAGCTTGCCGGCCGGCAGTTACACCATTGTTATTATGGCTTATTGCGGTGGAAAATTATGTAAAGAGTGTAAACTTACTTTTGTTGTGGAGTGTGATGAGGAGTGTTGCCCGTATGATATAAAAGTAAAACTGGATAATCAAACAAGCGCCATGAGTCCGGGCAATACAAACCTGTTGGTAACACAGGGATTTAACTTTACGGGATTAACCGGCGCTTCATTAACAGAAATAAGGGCAGAAGTTATCAGTTATAATTTAACCAGCCAGTACCCCGAGGCTTGCATTGGTTGTAAGAACCTGCCAAAGGGATGGGCTAGTATTTACGATGGCAATGTAATGGGAGCAGTTATTCCAAAAGTAAACCTGGCAGGTGTAATGACCAATGCACCAATTAATGTGGGAGCGTTATCTGCTTACAGCAACCCCAGGGAAATTATCTGGAATAACGGCGGCGCAATATTCAGCATTGTGCAGCCTGTAACTGTTGGGTTTATTTTACCCAAACCATCGCCGCTGGAATGTTGTGATGCAACCGCTGATATCTGTGTGAAGTTTACCTTCAGGGATAAGGATTGTAAAGAGTGCGAAGTGATAAGTTGTTTTAAAATTGTTTTAAAGAAAAAATAAAAAATATTGGTTAAAATCCAAACCGATTTTATGATGAGAAAAAAAATAATAGCAAGCTGTTTTTTCTTTTGCCTGATCTCTCCTGTATTATTTGCACAGGAAGTAAAAGATTCACTACTTGGCAAATTAAAAGATAAGGCAAAAGAGAAATTAAACATCAGTGGTACCATGGGCGTAAGCTATGAAGGTTATGGCCTCAATCGCAATCCTTCGGGCTGGACGGGTTACAATGCCCGTAAACCCTGGAACCAGGTACGGTTTAATTTTACCCCAACTTTTAAGTTTGGTAAAAATTTCAGCCTGCCTTTCAATTTTAATTTTGCTGCATTTCCTACAAATTTTGCAGGTCCCTATGCAGGTATAAAAAAACCAAGCTTTGGCCAGTTCATCACCAACCCTATGAACAGTTTTGGAATTAATCCAAAATATAAATGGGCCGAGTTGCAATTGGGTACGCAGTATTTAAAATATTCCGAACTCTCAACCGGCGATATTGGTGTGTTTGGAATTGGATTTGATCTGCGGCCAAAAACTTTTCTGTTTAAATTTTTTACCGGCATTTCGCAGCAGGGTATAAATTATGTTGTTGGTCCGCCTACTGTTACCGGCGCTTACAAACGTAAAAACTGGATGGCGCAGATAGGAACAGAAAAAGAAGGCAGTTATTTATTTGCATTTAATATCGCCAAAGGAAAAGATGTGCCAGCTTCTGCAGCACCGCCGCCACTAACTATCCGTCCGCAGGAAGGCGTGGTGTTAAGCCTGGTAACAGATGTTTATATCGAAAATGGATTTTATTTTAAAGCCGAAGGCGCACAATCAACTTTTACAAAAGATGTAGCAACACCGTTAACCTCTTTAATAAAAAGCATGAAACCTTTTATTGAAGCACATACATCTACATCAACCGATTATGCAGGCCAGGCTTCTGTGGGAAAAAAATCGAAGAA
>JAYVUL010000006.1:0-73334 GCA_043787935.1 Chitinophagaceae bacterium
AACAGTTGCAACAATTCCAGGGCATTTTCTAAGGGTGATTGCGTAAAGGTTTTATGGTCGAAGGTTAAAATGTTTTCACCATACGTTGTGGTAATATAATTCCAGAGACCATACTGCCTGTTATCGAGCAATGCCCCGAAAGCCCCTTCGGTATTGGAGTTGGTGCCATGAATAAATAAAAGGTAGGGTTTGTTCACAGCGGTGAGGGTACCGGCAATTTTTTTTCTCATGGCATTATCCAGCAGGAAAAGGCCCGGTTGGGGCTGCACCTTATCTTCCACTTTCTGGGCTATTTCATGCACCGCGTTGTCAACAAGGGCAGTTTCTTTTTTCTTGAAGAAATTAAAAACATTGATGGCCAGGTCCTGAATAATATTTCTGTCGCTGGTAGTTTGTAATGCACCCGGCACTTCAAAGCCATCCTCATCCAGGCCTCTTTTGCCGGCGAGATTGAAAATTTCGTGAAATTCACCGGCATTACCTATCCAGGTGCTGTTATCCTCAAATTTTATTTCTACTATATCATCGTTATTGTGCACTTCAATCTCCTGCCTGGAAGTAAGGCTGCGGGCGTTGCTGATATTAACGGATTTTACCAGTTCAAAGCCATCGAAACCGAAGTTGTCTGTTGTAATATCATTCTCACTTCCATTAATAATTAATTTACGGAGCATATGTTTGTATTTTGGAGGTTAATAAATGGTAAGGGCCTGCGTTTTTTTACAAGCGGAAGGAGAGGTAAAACAAATTACATATTTTATTTAGTTTTTGGGCTAAATCTGGTTTTTTATTTTGTTGGTGAAGCGATAAATAGAAAAATACGTAATGCCTTTTTAGTTGATTGATTAGAGATTACAACAAAAAATAGTAATCAGGCAACAGGAAGTACATTGAGCCTATTCGTGAAATTGTGGTTAGAGCTGGATTATGGGGAATTAGAGATAACGCTTTGCAGGGGGTGGCCTATAAAAAAGAAACCATCAAGTTTCGTTCATATATCAGTTTGCACTTTTATACTAACTAACCCGATGGTCCCGTGGCTGCATATCTTCTTTTTATGGATTATTTGCAACCCTCAGAAAACTTCTTTTTGTTTCCAAAATTCCATTCTCTGATTGTGATATAAAGGTATGGTGGCCTAAGGGTACACGCAAATTATTTTGCATGTTGTTTTGCACCTGTTTAGCACAGAGATATGCACATTTTGTTGCGTTAAAGTTCAAGTGCATTTTGCAGCGGCCCATACCTATTTTATCAGCCTGAAATTGAGCGGGTATTTATACATTTTGTTCTCACTGGCTTTGATGGTAGCGATTATGATCAGGACCAAATTAATAATTTGCACTACCCAAATAAGCAAGATGCCGATAATGGTAACAAACAGCACAGCAGTAATAATGAACATCGTTATCTGAAAGTTAAGTGATTCTTTGGCATGGTCCCTTACATAAGGTGATTCATCTTTTTTAAGAAGGTAAATTATTAACGGAGCCACAAACCAGGCAACAATGCAGAGCACGTGTGATAAGATGGCCATTGTTTTTTCATCTGCTGAAGGGGTGATAGCAGGAGTTGATTCTTCCCCCATTAGGTTTTGAGTGTCCATGATAAAAGTTTTTTTAGTGGTTATGAAGATAATTTTTTTTCCCCTTAATTGAAAGCATAAATATTTTCCGTACTTGCAGCATCGGAAAGAAGTGCTTTACATTGAAAATACTGCAGGACTTGTTTGCCTTTTCAATAAACCCCCTTTTAAATTATTGCCAGCATTCAACAGCTGGTTCGGCACAGGCATTTTTACGTATTAGTAACTATTTATTAAGAAGATACTTAGAAAATATTATTGTGATGTGACTCAATAAAATTCCTATTTTTGTACATTACATGAAATTAACTCTTTTCCGCCCTGTGTTTTCCACCACCAATTTTAACCCTGATTTAATTTTATTCATGAATAAGCGATTGTTTACATTAGTTTCCTTCATTGTATTTTTTACGGTTGTTATACAGAATGTAACAGCCCAAATAACAATTCATGGTGTTGTAAAAACAGACGATGATAAATATATTGCCGGGGCAAATGTATTGTTGCTGAATGAAAGGGATTCCCTGTTGGAAAAAGGAACGGTCTCCCGGCCTTCGGGCAGTTTCAGTTTTGAGATCAGCCACCCGGGTAACTATATTATCAATGCCTCTTTTACCGGGTTTACAACCTACCAGCGCAATACTTTTATTGAGGCAGGTAAAAAAGATATTGATGCGGGAATAATCCAGTTATCCAAAGCTGCTGTTCAATTGGATGCTGTAACCCTCGTTACCCGAAAGCCCATGTTTGAACAAAAGATCGACCGCATGGTCATTAACGTAAAAAGCAGTATCACTTCGGCAGGCGGTACCGCATTGGAAGTACTGGAAAAATCACCGGGGGTGGTGGTTAACCGACAGAGCAATTCCATTTCATTGAACGGTAAAGATGGGGTAATGGTGATGATCAATGGAAAAGCAAGCCGCATGCCTGCGGATGCAGTGGTACAGATGCTGAGTGGTATGAATGCCTCCAATATTGAAAAAATTGAATTGATTACCACACCACCGGCAAACTTTGATGCAGAAGGCAATGCCGGCTTTATTAATATTGTTATGGCCACCAGTCCCAATAAAGGATTAAATGGCTCCTATTCTTTAACCATGGGGTATGGCAATGGAATTTCACCCGCCGCCGCCCTCAACGTAAATTACCGCAATAAAAAAATCAATTTGTTTGCCGATTATTCTTTTACCTGGAGAAACCCGTTACAGGATTGGTATTTTTTTCACCGCTCAATTAGCCAGGGTGTAACCACTGAAAATACGTCACTGACCAACCGGAATATAGAAGATGGCCAGCACACAGTGCACGCAGGTGCTGATGTGCAGGTAACACCTAAAACAGTGATTGGCATTATTGTGGGGGGATACGACAGTAAGTGGATCATGAATGCCGAAAATAACCTTTCCATTGTGAAGAATACAGTTCAGGACACAATGGTTTCCATTGTCAATACTGAATTAAATCAATGGAAACATTTTATGGGTAATATCAATTTTTCCCATAAGATGAGTGAAGGAGAAACAATTACTGCTGATCTTGATTACCTGTATTACAAGGATAATAACCCCAACAATTATATCAATAAATATTTCAGTGGCAATGGAACACCCTTAAGTGAAGAACTCACAAGAAGCGGTAAACTTACTCCTATTACCATTTGGGCCGGTAAAATTGATTATACTAAAAAGCTGAGCACTAAAGTAAATCTTGAGGCAGGCACCAAACTTGCTTTATCAAAATTTACCAATGACGTGTCTGTAGAAACGCAGGTGCAAAGCAACTGGATAAAAGATACCAGCCTTACTTCAAAATATAATTTAAAAGAAAATATTGCAGCTGCATATGCAGCATTCAGCATTGAAGCTACTGCCAAAACAAGCCTTAAACTGGGCTTAAGATATGAATACACCAGTTCCAACCTGGGAAGTGCGCTGCGCCAAAATATTGTGGACCGTAAATATGGCAGGTTCTTCCCGAGTGTGTTTTTAAGCCATAAAATGAACGATAAGAATTCAATCAATTTGTCTTACAGCCGCCGTATTACCCGGCCTACTTTCAAGGATATGGCACCTTTTGTAATATTTATTGATCCCTATACTTTCTTTTCGGGCAACAGTGGCCTGCAGCCGGCTTTTTCTGATGTGTACAAAGCAGATTATCTTTTTAAGAGTGTTGTTTTTTCCATTTCATATACTGCAGAAGATGGCTCAATCGCAGGTTTTCAACCCAAATCATCTAAGGATAATAAACAGATATATGCTGCTGAAAACCTGGATAATATTAAAACAGTCAACATCAGCCTATCACTTCCATTTACCGTTACCAAATGGTGGAACATGCAAAATAATATCCAGGGAAACTGGCAGCAGTTAAATGCCACTTACAGCAAAGGGCCATTTAGTGTAGAACAGCGAAACTTTAATATCAACAGTTCACAGAATTTTATTTTGCCCCGTAATTACAGCATGGAGCTGTCAGGGTTCTACCAGTCTAAAGGTTTGTTTGGTGCAGCCGTTATCAGCAGCCGGGGAGTAGTTAATTTTGGTATGCAGAAAAAATTGGGCGACAATAAAAGCAAATTGAAACTGGCTGTTAATAATATTTTTGACGGCGGGGAATTTAGAGGTACAACAGATATTCCTTCCGAAAATATTTACTCTTCCGTTAATCTGCGGTTTATGTTCCGCACCTTTAAACTCACGTATACATATAATTTTGGCAATAATAAATTAAAGGATAAAAGAGAACGCGGCACTGCCTCTGATGAAGAACAGGGAAGGGTAAAGTAGCAAATGCAAACCATTGGTTATACAATTTATTGAATAATTTTTTTTATAACATTTTGTATTATTTTACATTAAATTATCTGCTGTAGATATTGAGTTATTATTTCCCCGGCTCCTGTGTAAATGTTGTCCAATTCTAATTTGAAAAATTCCTTCTGTTACCGCAAGTATTTGTAAACAATTCTACAGAATTGATTTCTGTAATCAATCAATGCAACATTTTTTAACATAAAAACAAGGAGGTTATTATGACACAACATTGATTCAAACTGCTGGAAGGAACATTACTTGTTCTATCAGTTTTTTTTGCCAATGCAATTTTCGCCCAGGGCTTTACGAATTATGATATTTATGTTTTCAGCCAATTGGATGGCAGCACCCGAAGGGTCACCAGCATTCCCAATGCCGGGGAATACAATGCATCATGGAATAACAATGGAAATAAGATTGCTCATGATGTGGTAGGGTCCATTGCTTCCCCTTATGCTCAATCAATCTTTGTTACGGATGTTGCTACAGGGATAAGCCAGCCGCTTGCAGGTGGCGAAGGAGGCAACGATGCAGCCTGGTCACCAGATGGCAGCACCATTGCATTTGATAATTTCAATTTCTCACCCGGTGGTATTTTCACCGTTCCCGCAGCCGGTGGAACAAGGACCCTGGTAAGGGCAAATGCCTTTCATGCAGCATGGAGCCCCAAAAATGATGTCATTGCATTCAATGCCTTTGATGGAGCCATTTATGCGAGGGACATTAAAAAAGGCACTGAGGTTTTCGTTACCGGTTATGGCGACAGGGCAAGTTGGTCTCCCAATGGACAATATATTGCCTTTGATGGATATAGCGGTGGCGTATGGATAATAAAAGTTGATGTTAGTGGTAATCCCCAGGGACTCCCGGTTCAATTGACTACCTCTGGGTATGGTCCTACCTGGTCTAACAATAGTAAAACGATATATTTTATAAATTATCCTGCAGGGGATCCGGATGTTTGGTCTGTTCCAGCAGCAGGGGGTACAGCTGTTAGGGTTTGTGGAAGTACCGGTAATTTTGACAGGGGCGATTATGACCCTGCCGCTTCAAATAATGGAAAATATATTGCTTTTTCCAGTTATACCAATCCGGCAGCCAGGCCAGTATTACCAGCCACAACCAATGCCGGCTTAAAACAAAATTTTCCCAATCCTTTTACAGGGGAAACAAAAATTGGCTTCACCATTGCAGCGCAAAGCCATGTACAGTTAACCGTTTATAATACAATGGGCCAAAAAATACAAACTCTTGTTGACGCCAGCTATAATGCAGGCAATTATTCAGTTAACTGGAATGGGAAAGACAATAAGGGGAAACAAATGCCTGCCGGTATCTATCTTTACGATTTAAGACCCGGGGGTAAGTCAGAAGTGAAAAAGATGAATTTGTGGAAATGACAGGTGGTGTAATTTTAAAACCCGGCTCAGTAAATTATTTTTGATGCCGGGAATAATTCCCTCAACTCATTTGAAAATGAATCAGTTTAAATGCTTTGTCGCCGGATCGAAAGATCCGGCTTTTTCATTTTGATACTTACAATCAAAAGGGCCTGCATTTATTACCTTCCATTAAAATCAGTTGCCCCGGGCAGGTGACTAACCAACAAAATGTAGTCATGCAGGTTTTCAATTTTTGATAAAATATTGAAAAATTGAAAGCAAATATTCCTGTTGTTTAATTATGCTTCGGGCTGATATTTTTTTAAATAACTTTTCATTTTGAAGGGATATGTTTTTCCCTTTCTTTTTAAGCAGTTTTTTTTCATAAAAATAATATACCCCAACCGGGAACCTTGCTGCAGCCTCATCCCGGGTCATTGATTCCACTTTTACCAGGTTATTGTGGTAGAAATAATAAGTAACAATCAACACCCTGTTTCCTTCTTCGGTATAAATAGCTTTCAGCAATTGTTTTGTTGTGGTATCTGATCTAAAATCAAACCGGGTATTAAGTGCCCCTTCTTTTTCCATCAAACTGTAATCATACTGGTAGGTATCCGGAATGTTATTCTGACAAATAATAATGCTGTCAATTTGTGCAGGATCAATTTGCTGGCAACAGCTTTCTTTTGCTGCTAACAGGGTAAGGAATAAAATGAATTGTTTGTTCAATGAAACGGTTGGTGGTTTACGTAGTTTACTTGCAGTAAGATAGCAGCTTACTTGTTAAGGTAGCCGTAAAAAGGGTTAAGGGAATTGTAAATGATTTATGCCGTATGGACAGATAAACCGGAGAAGAAATATAAAGCAGCGGTATCTTCTTTTTTGCCTTATGTTTTTATTTTTTATTCCGGTGCTTTGCAGGAGATACCTGGCTCATATCGGCAGAAAGGCTTTGATATAACATTCCATGTGGCAAATCATTTTACAGTAAACCGGTTCATTTTAAAAATATGAAATACCCCAGCACCATTACTGTTGCCAACATTAATAACATTGCTGCCATTCCAATTATATTTGAAGCCCGGTTGTTGCAGTTGGCACCCATGATCTTTTTATTATTACAAACATGCAGTATGATCCCGATTAAAAATGGAGCGGTAATACCATACAGGATGGTGGTAAAAAGCAATGCTTTCACAGGCCTGATATGCAGCCAGTGCAGGGCTATTCCGAGGCTCATGGCAATACCTATGATGATATAAAACAGCCTTGCTTCTCCCGGTGATTTGCTAAGCCCCGACTGGCGGTTAACTGCTTCAGTAAGAATATAAGAAATAGAAGCACTTAATACCGGTATGATCAAAAATCCTGTCCCGATAATTCCTGCACAAAATAAAACATACGACAGGTTGCCCGCCAGTGGCCTTAATGCAATAGCTGCATCTTTAATGGTGTTGATATTTACAATGCCATTATCGTGAAGTATGGTGCCAGTAGTGAGTATGATGAAATACATGATAAGAACGGCGAAAAATGCTCCGGCCAGTATGTCCTTACGCATTAGCCGGATAGAATTATTGTTGCCTTTTTTCTTATTGTACCCCACCCCAGCCATTGCTTCCACTTCAGCAGTTGCCTGCCAGAAAAATAGGTAAGGAGATATGATGGCACCTGTTAACCCGGTAACAATTAATAAAAAATCTTTGCCCCCATGAAAAGAGGGAATCAATGAGTGCCTGAGAATCAATGCTGGTTTTTGTGCCATAAGAAAGGGGACTATTAAATACACCAGTAAACTCAGGCATACAAATTTCATCACTGCTGCCAGCTTCTTATACGGCAGCCTCAATATCAATATGAACAACAGAATGGTAAATCCGATACTGCAATACAAAGGCGCTATGGCAGGAAACAATAAATTGCCGGCCTCTCCCAATACCGCTATATCGGCCCCGATATTCAGCAAAAATGCAGGGCAGGTAAGTGCAATCACTACATATAATATCCATGATGGATAGTATGTTTTTATTACTCCGGTTATTCCCTTTCCGGTAACAATTCCTATTCGGGCGCACATTTCCTGCAACACAGCCAGAACAGGATAGGCAAGGATGGCCATCCATAAAGTAGCCTTTCCATAACGTGCACCCGCCTGTGAAAAAGTAGTAATGGCTGAAGGGTCGTCGTCACTGGCACTGGTGATCAATCCTGGCCCTAGTGTTTTCCAGATCCGGTTTAAGCGGTTAAAAAAGGAGTGCTGCATGCTCATGTGGTTAACGATAAAAAATTATTGTTTTATGGCAGGCAGTTTATTAAATGTAAACAATAATTTTCTTATTTTTTAAGTAATTAATATCTGCTGGTTTCCCGGCAACCATTCTTTACTATTCAGCGTACAAACCATTGTCTCTTTTACCCCATTGTTTTCATTAATTAATTATTCATCAAAAAAAATAGCCATCATGAAAAATTTTACTATTCTCCTTTTGTTTTTATGTTCAGCACTTTGTGCAAAGGCAACCATATTTAATGTGGCGGTTACTAATTTTCAGTTCTCCCCATCCAATATCCCCAACGTGGTAGTGGGGGATATTATCCGCTTCAATTTTGCTGCGGTCAATTTTCACAATGCTACTTCCACGCCTTTGGGGTCTGTTCCTGCTGGGGCGGCAGATATATTCAGCGGTACTCCGGGTAGTGTAACTACCTCCTATTCTTATACGGTAACCAAGGCGGGAAACTACCACTATTATTGCGAGATACATAGTGCGAATGGTATTACAGGCATGGTGGGAAGCTTCACTGCCAGTGGCATTGTGCCGGTGACATTAGTAAATTTTAATGTGAGTTATTCCGACAAAGCAGTTACTGCAACATGGCAAACAACAACAGCACAAAACCTTGCTTATTATTCATTGCAAAAAAGCACCGATGCTAATACCTTTACCGAAGCAGGCCGTGTAAATGCAACCGGAAATTCTACATCACCTCAATCGTACAGCTTTAAGGACGAAAGGATTGATATGACTGCCCGGTACATTTATTATATGCTTAAAACAGTGAACACTGATGGGAGCTTCAGTTTGTCGCCGGTAAAGCTGGTTCGAAATGAACAAGCCATTAAAAAACTCATCACCCAAATGGGCCCCAACCCGGTGAGCAAAGCAGCAGGCCACCTGATGTTCCAGTTTAATGCAGACCGCAACAGCAGCATGAAAACACTGGTGATGGATGCTAATGGAAAAAAGGTGATGAACCTTGAAATGAGCGCCACCAAAGGCATTAACAACGGGCATATCCACATGGGCGACGAGCCTGCCGGGGTGTATACGATTATTTTTTCACTGGATGGGTTGAAGGAAACGAGGAAGATTGTGGTGGTGGAATAAAGTGAGCTGGGAAGATGAATGTTATTACAGCACAGGGTTTTGCTCTGTGCTTTTTACATTTATTGGAAATTACAACAGTGTTGTTCAATATGCTTTTTGATACTGGTAAATGTGTTACAAAAATGGAACTGGTGGTGGTTGCTTTTTAATAAGCTGGTAACTAAATATCCAAAAATCCTGCAATTCCTTCTTCAAAAACTTCCAACTTTCCATTATCTTCAAAACAAAATTGCTGCCATGTCCAAATATATTCTTGCACTCGACCAGGGCACTACCAGTTCCCGTGCCATTGTTTTTAACCATGCCGGTGAAATAGTGGCGGTTGCACAAAAAGAGTTTACACAAATCTTTCCGCAGCCGGGATGGGTGGAACACGACCCCGTAGAGATATGGAGTACCCAGTTGGGTGTGGCAGCAGAAGCCATCAGCAAAGCAGGATTGGTAACGGCAGACATTGCGGCCATCGGCATTACCAACCAGCGGGAAACAACTGTAGTATGGGAAAGGGCTACGGGCAAACCAATCTATAATGCAATAGTGTGGCAGGACAGGCGCACCGCTGCTTTTTGTGATGAACTAAAAGCAAGGGAAGTGGAAAATGTGATCCGCAATAACACCGGGCTGGTGATAGATGCCTATTTCAGCGGTACCAAAATAAGATGGATACTGGATAATGTTCCAGGTGCAAGAGAAAAGGCAACTGCAGGACAATTATGCTTTGGCACCATTGATACCTGGCTGCTCTGGAACCTCACTAACGGTACCGTACATGCCACTGATGTTAGCAATGCCAGCAGAACGATGCTCTGCAATATTCACACCGGGCAATGGGATGGTGACCTGCAGGATATTCTTGGCGTGCCGGGTAATATGCTGCCCACAATTAAAAGCAGCAGCGAAATTTTTGGATATACTTCGGGCAATTTCAGCAATGCAAAAATCCCCATTGCCGGTATTGCAGGCGATCAGCAGAGTGCTTTGTTTGGCCAGTTGTGCACTCACCCGGGTATGGTAAAAAATACCTACGGTACCGGTTGCTTTATGCTGATGAATACCGGGGAACAACCGGTGATATCCAAAAACAATTTGCTTACCACCATTGCCTGGAAAGTAAATGGTATTACTCAATATGCGCTGGAAGGGAGTGTGTTCATTGCCGGTGCGGTAACGCAATGGTTGAGGGATGGGCTGGGCATCATCCGGACTGCTGCGGAAATAGAAACACTGGCTAAACAGGCAGATACTAACGGTGGGGTATACCTTGTCCCTGCATTTGTTGGCCTTGGAGCCCCATACTGGAAACAGGATGTAAGGGGGGCCATCACAGGATTAACCAGGGGCTGCACCGCAGCGCATATTGCCAGGGCTGCATTGGAAAGCATAGCCTACCAGACAATGGATGTACTGAAAGCGATGGAGAGTGACTCCGGTATTTCGATAAAAGAATTGAGGGTTGATGGTGGTGCTACTGCAAATGACCTGTTGATGCAGTTTCAAAGTGATATACTGAATACGAAAGTGCTTCGTCCGGTAGTAACAGAAACAACAGCATTGGGTGCTGCTTATTTAGCCGGGCTTGCAGTAGGCTATTGGAAGAGCGTGGAAGACATACAGCAGCAATGGCAGATTGATAAAGCATTTGAAAGTAAAATGGGTGAGGAAGAAAGAGAGCAGTTAACGAAAGAGTGGCACAGGGCTGTGCAGGCGGCAATTAGTTATTAGTGTTATGTCACGCAAAGACACAAAGTGAAGAATAAGATGCAAAGGTTTATTGCACAATTTCTTTGCTGCTTTGCCTCCGGGCGTCTTTGCGTGAACAACCTTTGCTTGAAAATTTCTAAAAACCTTGAACCGCAACCAATCCATACAACAACTATCTGCCACCATCCAATGGGATATCATCATCATCGGCGGCGGGGCCACAGGATTGGGTTGTGCCGTAGATGCTGCGAGCCGTGGCTACAAAACTTTGTTGCTGGAAAAATATGATTTTGCAAAAGGCAGCAGCAGCAGGGCAACAAAATTAGTGCATGGTGGGGTGAGGTATCTGGCACAGGGGAATATCCGGCTGGTAAGAGAAGCATTAATTGAAAGAGGAAGGCTGCTGGCCAATGCGCCACATATATGTCATACCCTGGCCTTTGTAGTGCCTTTTTATAATCGGTGGCAAAAATGGTATTATGGATTTGGGTTATGGTTATACGAATTGCTTTCGGGCAAGTTAAGTTTGGGACCCACAAAATTGTTGAGTAAAAAAGGGGCATTAAGAAACCTGCCTGATCTGTCTGCTGATAAACTGGTTGGTGGTATTCTGTATTTTGATGGCCAGTTTGATGACAGCCGCCTCGCTATCAGTCTGGCACAAACTGCAGCGGAACTGGGGGCAACTGTGATCAATTATTTGGGTGTGACAGGAGTTATAAAAAATGACAATAAGATAAATGGCGTGGTTGCCAAAGATGAATTGACAGGGATTAATTTTGAAATTGCGGGCAAAGTAATCATCAATGCAACGGGTGTTTTTGCCGATGACCTGCTGCAAATGGCTGAAGGGCACAAAGAACAAACCATTGCCCCATCGCAGGGAATTCATTTGGTGCTGGATAAACATTTCTTCAGGGGCATTGCAGGGCTGATGATTCCAAAAACTGATGATGGCCGTGTGTTGTTTGCCATACCGTGGCATGATAAGTTATTGTTGGGTACTACAGATACACCTGTTGAAAATATTGTAACAGAACCAAAGCCATTAAAAGAGGAAATTGATTTTGTTATCAGTCATTTCAATCGCTATGCTTCTTCGGTTATTGGTTACCCTGATGTGCAGAGTGTGTTTGTTGGTTTGCGGCCATTGGCAAAAACAGGAAATGCTAAAAAGACAGCAATAATGCCGAGGGACCATCATATTGCAGTGCTGCCTTCAGGATTGATTCATGTAACAGGAGGTAAATGGACAACGTATAGGAATATGGCAGAACATGCGGTAGATAAAGCCATTGAATCCGGCAATCTAAAAGCATCTGCCTGCCTTACAAAAAACCTGCGCATTCATGGCTGGACTGAAAATAAAGCAGGTTCCCATTTATCTATCTACGGCTGCGATGCAGCAGCGATTAAAAAAATGATTGAAGAAGAGGCATCTTTAGAAGAAAAAATTCATCCGCAATATCCATACACCAAAGCAGAAGTAAAATGGATGGTGGTATATGAAATGGCCATAACAGTAGAAGATATTTTGGCGAGAAGAATACGATTATTATTTTTAGATGCAAAGGCAGCCATGGAGGCAGCGCCGGTTGTTGCCGGAATGATGGCAGCTGCTATGGATAAAGATGAAGCATGGGTAAGATTCCAGGTGGATAACTTTAATAAATTAGCAGCCGGATATTTGATTTTGGATGTATAATGCCGGGTGAGGTAATAAAAAATCGGTTACCAAAGCATCAAAAAATTAGAAACGAATAATGGAATAACGAGAAACAAACTTTCAACCTTAAACATTCAACTTTAAACTTTACAACATGTCTCCTTTCATTTCTGAATTTGTGGGCACTTCAATTTTATTGTTACTTGGCAATGGCGTAGTGGCCAATGTGGTGTTGAGTAAAACCAAAGGCAATGGAGGAGGCTGGATCGTGATCAGCTTTGGATGGGCTATGGCCGTATTCGTGGGGGTGTATGCAAGTGCTGCTGCCAGTGGTGCACATTTGAATCCTGCCATTACGATTGGATTGGCATTGAAGAGTGGAGACTGGAGCAAGGTGCCATTGTACATTGCTGCACAAATGTTGGGAGCAATATTTGGTTCCTTTTTAGTTTGGATAAGTTACCGCCAGCATTTTGATGCTACAGAAAATAAGGATTTAAAGCTGGCCGTTTTTTGTACCACGCCGGCTATTAAAAGCCCGCTGGATAATTTTTTAAGTGAAATGATCGGCACCTTTCTGTTGATGCTGGGGGTATTATTTTTAAGCGCCCCCGAATCAAAGCTTGGGTCATTAGATGCATTGCCGGTAGCATTTTTGGTACTGGCCATCGGTTTGTCTTTAGGGGGCAGTACCGGCTATGCCATCAACCCTGCCCGTGATTTTGGATCAAGACTGGCACATTTTCTTTTACCCATAAAAAATAAACGGGATAGTGATTGGGGGTATAGCTGGATACCTGTGGTGGCACCGGTTACAGGGGCTGTGCTGGCAGTATGGGTGCATTCATTTCTGGCATAGCTAATCTTTCTGTACAGGTATCTTTGTACGCAGGTACAGTGAAGTGCAGTGTAAAATATGCCGGGAAATACCTGTTAAAAAACCTAACCACCAGGAAATAAATCCACTGGCTTTTTAAGGAATTTTTCCTTGCTTTCTGGGATGGCCTTGCAATTCTCTTTACAACTTACCTTAGGTTAGCTTAATTTTACAATCTTTTGATAAAGTAGTCTTGTACAATGAAGAAATATTTTCTGCCGTTGATCTTTTTTTTTACTGTGGCACATTTACAATCCCATGCACAGTTCTCCCGTTATATCATCCGTTTTAAAAATAAAACGGGCACCCCCTATTCCATTGCTAACCCTGCCTCATTCCTCACCCAGCGGGCAATTGACCGAAGGGTAAGATATGGTATTGCCATTGACACAACCGACCTGCCTGTTGTGCCCCGGTACCTGGACAGCATCCGCCTGTCTGGCAACGTTACTATTCTAAATAACAGTAAATGGCTGAACCAGGTTTGCATATTAACAACTGATGCAAGGGCATTAACCAAAATAAATTCCTTTGACTTTGTTTTATCCACTTCTCCTATTGCGGCAAAAATACAAACGGCACTGCACCCGGTAAATAAACAGCTTGACCCTCCTTATACACTTGCACCGGCTACTCCATTATCGGTGCAAAATGCTACTGATTTTTACAGCTATGGTTCTTCCTACAACCAGGTGCATTTGCACCATGCCGAATTCCTGCACAACCTTGGTTTCAGGGGGCAGGGGATGCAACTGGCGGTTATTGATGATGGCTTTTATAATTACCAGAACCTGCCCACCTTTGACAGCGCAATAATCAATAACCAAATACTCGGAACCTGGGATTTTGTGACCAACAACAGCAGTGTAAGCGAAGACGATATACATGGTATGGAATGCTTAAGCACCATTGCCTCCAACATGCCCGGCAACTTTGTTGGTACAGCGCCTGCCGCTTCCTATTACCTCTACCGCACAGAAGATGTGGCATCGGAATACCCGGTGGAAGAACAGAACTGGGCCGCTGCAGCAGAAAGGGCTGATAGCCTTGGGGTGGATGTTTTTTCTGTTTCACTAGGCTACAACACTTTTGATAACAGCGTTTTCAACTATACATATGCCGACATGAATGGCAATACTACCCTCATTGCACGTGCCGCTAACCTGGCAGCAAAAAAAGGGATCATTGTGGTAGCAGCAGCAGGCAATGATGGTAACAACAGCTGGCACTATATTGCCACCCTGGGTGACGCAGACAGTGCGCTTACCATCGGCGCTGTAAATATCAACCGGCAGGTGGCAAGCTTCAGCAGCTATGGCCCCAACAGCGACGGGCAAATAAAACCCGATGTAGCCGCTGTAGGCGTAAGTGCAGTAGTGGCCAACCCTAATTCCGGACAGCCTTCCTTTGGTAATGGTACTTCTTTTGCCACTCCCATCATGGCAGGCATTACCACCTGTTTGTGGCAGGCTTTTCCTGAAATAAAAAACCTGGATATTATTGACGCCCTTCGCCAGTCGGGAGACAGGTACACTACCCCTGATAACCGCACCGGCTACGGAGTGCCTGATGTAAAGAATGCATTTGTATTGCTGGTTAAAAAACTGCATTCCCAATCTGCTGTTATCAGTAATTGCAATGCCGTATTCAACTACAGCATCAAGGCTGCAGCAGGAATGAATGTGGTGATAGAAAGAAAGCTGCCTTCAGATTCCAATTATGTGGCCATTGCAACACAAAACTTTACTGGCAGTTTCACCAACAGGCTTTTCAGTTATACCGATTCATTACGCACTTACACCAGCGGTGTTGACATTCAGTACCGCATCAAAATGAATATTGGCGCTGATACCAGTTTTTATGTAGACTCTGTTGTACTCCCTTACAACAGCCAGTGTGCACCGGTTACGGAAAGAAAAATATGCCCCGGAACGGCTACCTATTTTTCTGTTGATCCACAGGAAAACGGATACACGTACACCTGGCAGTTCAATACCGGCTCCGGCTTTGCTGATATTTTAAATAACAATATTTACAGCGGCGCAAATACCAGGGTGCTTGTTTTGAACAACCTTCCTCAAAATTATTATGGCTACCAATACAGATGTGCACAAACCGATGGTTTCACCACTTTGTACAGCACGCCTATTGCATTGAAGTTCAGCAGCTCCTGGACGGGGGCAGTTAGCACAGCATGGGAAGACAGCAGGAACTGGGGGTGCGGCATTATACCCACACAATATATTGATGTGAGTATCGGGAGCAGCGTCACCCATTACCCAGTTGTAAATTCTGCTGCTGCCTGTCATTCACTCACTACTTTGCCCGGTGCTTCGGTTACGGTACAAAATGGTTTCCGGTTGGATGTGCTGGGGAATTGATGGATAAGCTATTTTTAATGAAGGGTATTGCCTCAGTATTTATTTTTCAACAGTTCAATAGTAATTCTTCCCCTCAACGGAGCGTCGCCACCTCACTCTTATCAGGGCTCAAAACCCTTCCCCAAAAAATCCTACATCCGATTTCACTTTTCAAACCGCAACCCTTACCTTTGCCGCCAAAATCATATAATACATCATACATCATACTTAAATTATGGCCAATACAGGTAAGATCAAGTCAATCATCGGTGCTGTTGTGGACGTTCAGTTTGACAGCGGCAGTAAACTTCCCGAAATATTAAACGCGCTGGAACTTAAACGTGATAACGGCGACACGCTGGTATTAGAAGTACAGCAGCACCTCGGCGAAGACAGCGTGCGGACCATTGCAATGGATGGTACAGAAGGGTTGGTTCGTGGTACAGCCGTGATTGATACAGGTATTCCTATTTCAATGCCAGTGGGTGAAGCCATTAAGGGCCGCTTATTTAATGTAACAGGCGATGCCATTGATGGTTTGCCTCAGGTGAGCAAAGCAGGTGGGCGCCCCATTCATGCCAAGCCGCCATTATTTGAAGACCTGAGTACAGCCAACGAAATTTTATATACCGGTATTAAAGTTATTGACCTGATTGAACCTTATGCAAAAGGTGGCAAGATTGGTTTGTTTGGTGGTGCTGGTGTGGGTAAAACAGTGTTGATCCAGGAATTAATCAACAATATTGCGAAAGCATATAGTGGTGTATCCGTATTTGCAGGTGTGGGGGAAAGAACAAGGGAAGGTAATGACCTGATGAGGGAAATGATCGAGGCTGGCATCATGAACTATGGTGATAAATTTAAACACAGCATGGAAGAAGGCGGATGGGACCTTGCTTCAGTAGATATGAAAGCACTGGAAGAGAGTAAAGCAACATTTGTTTTCGGTCAGATGAACGAACCACCGGGTGCAAGGGCAAGGGTGGCATTGAGCGGATTGACTATTGCCGAATATTACCGTGATGGTGAAGGCACCGGCCAGGGAAAAGACATTTTATTTTTCGTTGATAATATCTTCCGTTTCACACAGGCGGGTTCTGAAGTATCGGCTTTACTTGGCCGTATGCCAAGTGCAGTGGGGTACCAGCCTACGCTGGCAACAGAAATGGGATTGATGCAGGAAAGGATCACTTCTACCAAAAACGGTTCCATCACTTCCGTACAGGCGGTGTATGTACCTGCGGATGACTTGACCGATCCGGCCCCGGCAACAACTTTTGCTCATTTGGATGCCACCACGGTATTGAGTCGTAAGATTGCGGATCTGGGTATTTATCCTGCGGTGGATCCTTTGGATTCTACCTCCAGGATTTTGACTCCATTGATCGTTGGTGATGAACATTATAATACTGCCAACAGGGTAAAATTAATTTTACAACGCTATAAAGAATTGCAGGATATCATTGCCATTCTTGGTTTGGATGAATTGAGTGATGATGATAAACTAACCGTATCAAGGGCACGTAAAGTACAACGTTTCCTGAGCCAGCCATTCTTTGTGGCGGAGCAGTTCACCGGTTTGAAAGGTGTATTGGTGCCAATTGAAGATACGATCCGTGGTTTCAATGCTATCATGGATGGAGAAGTGGATGAATATCCTGAAGCCGCATTTAACCTGGTAGGTACGCTGGAAGATGCAATTGAAAAGGGTAAAAAACTGATGGCGGCTGCGCAGGCTTAAGTACGCCACTATGCCCTAAGCAGGGCTTAGTTATAATCAGTTCAACTATATAATACGAGTTCATAAATTTAGTAGTACAGGATTTTTTGTGATCAGCAGTTGTTTTTCATATCAACTTCGTTGCGTCGCACTCTTATACTGAATACTGTGTACAACATTATTAAACAATTTCTCTGCCTGTTACTCAGCAGTATGCTTTTGGCAAGCAGGGTCTAAAGCCCCTTTAGGGGTTGGGTTATCTATGACACTAGAAATATTAACACCAGAACGAAAAATTTTCAGCGGTGAAGTGTACGGTGTACAACTACCGGGTATCAGCGGTTTATTTGAAGTATTGGATAAACATGCACCAATGGTAAGTGCTTTAAAAGCCGGTAAACTGAAAATATTGACTGATAAATCATCCACTACATTATACAACATCCAAAGCGGCTTTGCAGAAATACTCAACAACAAAGCCACCGTGCTGGTAGAAGGCGCGGAGGAGGTGTAATCTTTTTTTACCACTGTTAATTGCTTATAAAAACCGGTGCTTTTGCACTGGTTTTTTGTTTTATAACACCGCAGTTTTTTGGTAACCGGTTCGGCCTGTTGTAAATTACAATATCGTGTATTACCTTACACCAGTTAAAAGATTCCTTTCCCTTTTTTGAAAGCATGCACCGCTTACTTCTGCCAGATATTTTTTTATAACAAAAAAAATAAACATCAGAAATATGAAACACATCAAACCAGGCCTTTTGCAGAGCTACCTTAAGATAATGGAAGCTGCAAACAAAAGCAATGACGGCAACCGCTGCATGATTGGCCCAGCCCCCGATTTAAAAAATCAATTAAAAGGTGATTTGAAGAAACTGAAAAGAGACCTGGGGTCATCTGTTTTCAGCAACATGTTAAAGCCTTTGGGAAAAACCAAAGTAGGTTTCAATGATGCGTTGCATCGGCCAGGTAGCGCCTTTCCTTTAGGGATGTCTGCAAGCCGGGTAAGGTCGTCAGCATCCACCCGGTCGCCAATGCAGGGTATTGTTAGGGTCATCGTGGTATTGGTAGATTTTTCTGACAAAACATTAGCCCATACTAAAAAGCAGTTCCAGGATTTATTCTTTTCTGATGGGGTATTGGCTACCGGTAGTGTAAAAGAATATTATAAGGAAGTCACCAATGGATTGGTGAATATAGCGGGAGAGGTAGTTGGTCCGTACCGGATGCCTAAAACCATGGCAGCCTATGCCCATGGCGAAAGCGGCATGGGTGATTCAGCACCCAATGCCCGTACACTGGCGCAGGATGCAGCCAAAGCAGCGAACAAAGCGGTAAATTTTGCTCAATATGATAATGACAGTGATGGTTTTGTAGATGCTTTTGTAGTGATACATGCAGGAAGCGGTGCCGAAGAAACCGGCAAGGTTGGTGATATATGGAGCCATAAATGGTTGCTGCACGATCCATTCAATGCGGATGGCACCCAGGTGTACTCCTACCTTACGGTTCCCGAAGATTGTAAGCTTGGCGTATGTGCACATGAACTGGGCCATTTATTGTTTGGCTTCCCCGATTTATATGATAGTGATTACACCAGCGAAGGAATTGGCGATTGGTGCCTGATGGCCGGCGGTAGCTGGAACAATGGCGGGCTTACTCCGGCACATCCCTGTGGTTGGTGCAAGGCTCAGCAAAACTGGGTGAATACCGTAACACTCAGCGGTAATAAAAAAGCATTGTCTATCCCTGATGTAAAAGACTCCAACACCATTTACCGGCTTTGGAAAGAAGGTGCCAGCGGCAGTGAATATTTTTTAGCGGAAAACCGAACAAAGAAAAAGTATGATAAGTTTTTGCCGGGAGAAGGGTTATTGATTTATCATATTGACGATGCAATGGATAGCAATGATAACGAACTGCATTATAAAGTAGCCCTGCTGCAGGCGGATGGCAAAAGGCACCTGGAAGGCGGTGTAAATGGCGGTGATACCGGTGATGCCTGGCCGGGAACAGCTAATAAAAAAACTTTTAGCAGCACCAGCAACCCCAGTTCCAAGTCTTATGGAAGCATTAATACCGATGTAGCAATAAAAAACATTAAAAATAAGGCAGGTATAATCACTGCTGACCTGTTTGTAAAAAAGGGGCCTGCAGTAGCCCCGGCTAAAACGAAATCAAACCCCAGGGGAGGCAAAAAGTAACGGTGCATAAAATGCTGTATTGATGCCGGTTGTTACTTAAAAAAGTATAAGGGCATTGATACAGCTTATGTTTTTTATACAATAATAACCTTGCCGTTTTAACAGTTGGATTTAAACAGACCGGTTTAAAAAATAATACAGTTAATTTTACACTCTAAATTGTAAGATTATGGTGCAAATGACTCCTAATGCCGCTTTGATACAGGGTGCTGTTTTTGCTATTGAGAATTATGCCGCACAGGAAGGTTTTTTTTTAATTACGCTTTTGGTAGCTGATGCCGGGGAAAAAGAGGGGACCACATTTTTGGGAAATGATATAGCGGGTAAAGAAGCAAAAATTTTAGTAAGCGGGGATTTGAAAAAGAAATTAAAACTGCAGCCGGCAACAAGTATTACAGGTGAAATAAAAAAAGTAAGTCCTTTTTTATGGCGGGCCATAGAAGATACCTGGCAGGTAGCTGATGCTGCAAAAAAGGCGGCTAAAGGCTAGTTTCTTATCCCTCTGTGATTCTTAATTGTTGGCAGTAACCACCTCAAATTGAAAACCAGGTATCTAAATCAATCTCTGATACAACGTACAGAAAATCCATGGCCGGTATCTGTGTAGGCCATGCTTATAAGGTTATCATTATAACTCAGGCTGATATACCAGGCGGAGTTATTCCCACTTACATTTGTGGCACTCCAAAAATATCCGTATTTGCCAATATAGTTGGAAATGCCAATTGAATTGTCTGCCCCACTTCGGTATCCTCCAGGGAGCCCTGAGAAACCGCTGGTATTTGTTGCGTCTGTATTGGGGCTTAACCAATGTGTTAAACCTATTTCTTTCATTGCTCCTCCACCCGGCAAATTTCGACCTACGATTGTAAAAGAGGTATCCGCGGCTGGACTTATACATTTAATTATTTTCTTCCATTCTGCACCGGAAGGGATATGCCATCCTGCTGGAGACAATCCTCTTGGGTCGTGTATGGCAAACCAGTTATACAGTTTTCCATAAGTAGCCGCATAAGCAGCACTGTCATTATTGTACCAGCACCATCCACCAGTTTGAAGGTTTATCCATTGCACAGAATCTGTCACCTCCGGTATTGAGTCTCCATTTCTATATCGGCTAACAGTTAGGTTTTCCGACATGCAAACCAACTTGCAAATTGCAATGGTGTTATAAATATTTCCATCAATATCTGCGGGGTTGCTTAATATATTAAGTACAATTCCAGGATTAACAGTAACTAATTTGCCATTTGTATTTAATGCTTTACAGTTTGCATTAACATCAATAGTAATATTATAGCTTAAATACACACTGTCATTACTGGTAGGTATATGATTATTACTCCAAAGAGCTGCATTACTCCATAAACCTGCTGCCACATTAGTTACTTGACCGTCAATTGAAGCAGTTGTAATAAATAAAAAAAGAAAAATGGAAACTACCTTCATTTTGTACCCCAAATTAAATTATACCCTATTAAGATTAATGAATTTACTTTTAGTAAATATAGATTTTTTTGTGTTTTCATAAGATCAACACTTTAAAAGATACTGACAAAAGGCCATTGCCAACAATGCATTTAAGATAGTAAGGCAGGACATTGGCACATCAGCAATTTCTCTTTATTCATCATCTGCTATCGGGTAGACTATTACTAAATTGTTTTTTTTGACCAGGATAATTTCGTTCTTATATTATATCTGCGGCTGGAGCAGACACAGCATCAAATACCTGCCCATTTTAAATGTGGGACGATAACTGCGTTAGTATATCAATTGTCAGTTTGTTGCTTAACCTGCACATAGCTCCATGCAAAAAATGGAAACAAAATAAAGATCAGTAAACTATACCAGCTGCCTGTAATACTGACAGCAGCCAATACACAGGCGGATAAATAAAAAGGGTAAAGTAAAAAAAGTATTCCTGTAATAATAGAATCATAATGACCAGAATCCCTGGCCTTATGCCATACCAATTTTTGGATTGGTTTATAAAAGGCACAATGCGTAATGATGCCGGCAAGTGCCGGAAGGGTTAGCAGTATTTTTTTTGCAGGTTGAACAGGAACGGTAAATACCTGCGCCTGCTTCTTTTTATCTGCACTATCTATTTCATATACCAGCGTTTTCAGTTGCAATTCTATTGCATCCGTTAATTCATTCAGCAGCTTCCCGTTTTCATGTATTCCATGATACAGTTTTTCCTGTGTGATGAAATTACCAATATTGACATGTACATTTTTGCTAAACAGGCGGTAACTGCTGTAGTTTAATCCTATAGGTAAAATTTTTAACGGAATTCCCTGCTGCCATGCAGATACAGCAAGCCTTGCAGTGCCTTTTTTTAAAGGCCGAAGGTGCCATTCATTCTCACATAGTGCTTCTGAAAAAATGAGTACGATACCGTTGGTTTTAAATAATTTGAGGCATTCATCAAAAGTAGAATAGTTGCGGTGGAGGTGTTCTTTGCCTTCCCTTTCCCTGTACACGGGCAAAATATTTAAAGCACTTAAAATAGCAGCAATCCATTTAATTTTAAAACTGTCACCCCTCGCTAATGAATAAACAGGCTGATTAAAGAGGGTATCAACAATCACTGCATCCAAAACAGAATTGGGATGATTGACGGCTAATATCAAAGGGCCATCACTGCCCAGCAACTGTTGGTTGCGGAGCAGGATTTTCCGGCAATAAATTTTTATTGCCAGCCGGGAGTATATTTTAAAAAGGGAATACAGCAATTTTGTTTTTTTTCAGGTAATGGCAACATGGATAAAAGTAAGCAGTATTTGTTCTTTAAACTAAAATTTCCATTTTCAGCCTTGGGTTAAAATGTTGATTTCAATTGATGTACATTCACTTTAAATAGTTGATTATGATTTATTCCCTTTCAATGGTAAATGAATGTGCAGCATTCCTGCAGCAAAAAGGAATTGATAAACCCGTTGCGGGTGTCGTGTTGGGTACCGGGCTTGGCGCATTGATTAATAAAATGGAGGTTAAAATAACTGTTCCTTATACTGAAATACCGCACTTTCCTGAAGCTACGGTAGAATTTCATAAAGGCAATTTGATTTTCGGATTCTTAAATAAAGTGCCGGTGCTGGCCATGCAGGGCAGGTTTCATTATTATGAAGGATACAGTATGCAGCAAATCACTTTTCCGGTAAGGGTGATTAAAGCGCTTGGGGCGCAACATTTGTTGCTGAGCAATGCTGCAGGAGGAATGAACCCGGCCTATAAAAAAGGAGACCTGGTATTGATTACCGACCATATTAATGAACAGCCTGAAAACCCTTTACGTGGATTGAACGATCCTTCATTTGGCAATCGTTTTGTTGATATGAGTTGCCCTTATAATGAGTCATTAAATGCGAAACTGCTGGCTGCTGGTGAAAGTTTATCCATATCCCTGCAGCAGGGTGTTTATGTATCTGTAGCAGGCCCTAATCTGGAAACAAGGGCAGAATACCGCCATTTGCGCAAGATGGGTGCAGATATGGTGGGTATGAGTACAGTGCCGGAAGTAATTGTAGCCAACCAGGTAGGGTTGCCATGTGCTGCAATAAGTGTTATCACTGATGAATGTGATCCTGATAATTTACAACCCGTGAGTATCGAAGCCATCATTGAAATTGCAGGTAAGGCAGATGAAAAAATGAGTGACGTTTTTGCAACAGCGGTTGCAGGATTAATTTAATTGCGGGTCTATCGGGAAGTTGATCATCATTTCATATTCACCTCCCAGGTGTTTGAGGCTGTCTTTCCAGATATTATCCGGCTGCCGGTGAAAGATTAGTTTTCGGGTAGCCGATACAGTGAGCCATGTTTTTTCTGTCAGTTCACCTGCAAGCTGCCCACTGCCCCATCCGCTGTAGCCTATAAAAAAACGTATTTTATTATAATCCACTTCATTATTTATTACCATTGAAGCCAGGCTGCTGAAATCGCCGCCCCAGTAAATATCTTTCATCACTTCAACCCCCCCGGGCACCCTGTCGGGGTACTGGTGCAAAAAATGAATAGAATCCATCTGCACCGGGCCGCCATAATAAACCGGAACTTTGTGGCCCTCAAAGCCATTCATCAGTTCATCCAGGGTGTTTTCAAACAGTTTGTTTAGCACAAACCCAAAGCTCCCTTCATCCTGGTGTTCACATAAAAATATTACCGTCCTCATAAAGTTAGGATCCTTTAAAAATGGGTCTGCAATTAATAATATACCCGGCGCTGGTGAAACCATGTATCTAAAATATTGATTATTTCTTTTTATTGATTAAAATGGGCAAGATATTTTTGGAATCAGCGGAAGTTCTAAAACCTTCGTTAAATTTACTGTTTGCAGCACTTATCTTTTTTAATAGCAGTACACTCTTTTATTTTTGCCGGATGAAAAGAATTTTCCCCATCATTACCATACTGATATTGCTTTCTTTGCTGGGGCTGATTTTTTTTCAGATACTCTGGTTAAATGGGGCGTTGGAATCTCAGGGTGAAAAATTCAATGAACATTTAGTGATGGCAACATACCAGGTATCCGAAGACCTGATACAGGAGAAGGGAAACCTTATCCCGCCATTGCTTAAAAAGAACCAGCCCATCTTCCCAAGCGACCGTTTACAACTGGAGTTTTTTGCTCCCACCATTGCACAGAAATTTACGAAAGACGAGATCAAACAGATCATCCGAAAGGTTTTTGACAAGCATAACCTGAAGAAAGTGCCCTTTGAATTTTCAATTACTTCCCTCTCAATTAACGGGGAAGAACTGGTATCTGAAAATTTTTATGCAATGCAGGGTGATACCGTAAATAACATCAAGCAGGCCATAGCGCTTGAGTCGCCCAGTGGCAGCAATACCGAAGGAATATCACCACAGGAAATACTGGTAATACTAATCCCCCATGCCAGGAGTTTCATCTGGCATTCCATGACCTGGTTAATTGCAGGTGCCATATTGTTTACCATCATTATTATGTGTGCGTTTTTTCTTACAGTAAGGGCTTTATTAAAACAAAAAAAACTCAGTGAGATAAAGTCTGACTTTATCAATAACATGACGCATGAATTTAAAACACCCCTGGCCACCATATCGCTTGCAGTAGATGCCTTAAAGAATGAAAAGGTACTTGGTAATAAGGAAAAGATGAATTACTTCACCGGCATCATCAAAGAAGAGAATAAGCGGATGAACAAGCAGGTGGAAACCATTCTGCAGGCGGCTTTACTGGATAAGCAGGAAGTACAGCTCAATTTAAAAAAATTGCATGCGCATGAGCTGATCAACAGTTCGTTGAATAATATCCTCCTGCAGGTGGAAGAAAAAAAGGGAAGGCTGGAGGTGAATTTGGGTGCCGCAAAAGACCTGTTGATGGCTGATGAAGTACATTTCACCAACCTTATCAGCAACCTGCTTGATAATGCCGTTAAATATTCAAAAGATAATTTGCTGATAACCATCACCACACAGAATACTGCCAGCCAGTTTAAAATAAAAATTGAAGACAACGGTATTGGCATGAACAAGGAAACCCTCGGCCGTATCTTTGAAAAATTTTACCGGGCGCATACCGGCAACCTGCACAATGTAAAAGGTTTTGGCCTGGGACTAAGTTATGTAAAGACAATGGTGCAAGCCCATCGGGGAAGTATCAAAGCAGAAAGTATACCAGGAAAAGGCACTTCTTTTTTTCTTAGTTTCCCCCTCTGTAAAGTTTAGCCCCCTTCAACAGGGCCATTATTTTTTGAGGGCCTTGCAATAAGCAAACCTTGCCCAATTTCCCTTGTCCGATTAGTTTGAGTAGCTGTAATCCACAATTTACCTCCATTTATCCACATTAATTCACACTCACATTATAATAATATCTTAAATAATTGATTAACAGTATATTATAGTGTGGATAAAAGTTTATTCTCAAAATTTAGTATTTTGATGTCAAAAAATGTTATTTTGTGTAGAATTGTGTAGGTAATTATTAATTTTCAATAAATGATTGGTTTTCTGGGTGAATATGAGGTTACATTGGATGCCAAGGGCCGGTTCCTGGTACCTGCTGCTTTTAAAAAGCAGTTGGCAGCAGACAGCGCCAACCTGTTTGTTATTAACAGGGGTATTGAACAATGCCTCACTTTATATCCAATGCAAACCTGGGAGCCAGTATTTTCTGATATCAGCAAACTAAATGATTTTGATCCGCAAGTTAGGGAATTCAGGCGGTCCTTTTTGAATGGAGCCACCCAGGTGGAACTGGATAGTGCAGGCAGGTTATTGTTGCCTAAGCCTCTGATTGATTATGCAGGCCTGGAAAGGGATGTGTTGCTGGTATCGGCAGTGAACAAAATTGAAATCTGGGACAGTAATAAATATAAAAAGCTCTTTGAATCTTTTTCACCGGAAGGGTACAGCAAACTGGCCAATGCAGTGATGAATAAAACAAGCAATTAGGGATTTGTAATTAGTAAAATGGAATGCGTAAAAAAGTAAACGACATACTAATTCCCGGTTCCCCTTTTCCTGGTTATCACACACCTGTGTTATTAAAGGAATCCATTGAAGGATTAAACATTAAGCCGGATGGTATTTACGTTGATTGCACATTTGGAGGTGGCGGACACAGCAGGGCCATACTGCAATGCTTAAACGAAAACGGCAGGTTAATGGCTTTTGACCAGGATGACGATGCAAAGAAAAATTTACCCGACGATAACCGGGTGGTTTTTGTGCCGCAAAATTTCAGGCACCTGCAGCGTTTTTTACGGTTGCATAAAATAAACCAGGTGGATGGTATCCTTGCCGATCTCGGTGTTTCCAGCCACCAGTTTGATGAAGCAGAAAGGGGCTTCTCCATTCGTTTTGATGCAGCCCTTGATATGCGGATGGATCAGCGCCAGGTGCTTACTGCTGCTGCTGTACTTGCCAATTTTTCGGAAGGGCAACTGCACAAGCTATTTGAGCAGTATGGCGAAGTAACCAATTCAAAAACCCTGGCAAAAACAATTGTGCAGCAGCGGGCTATTACAACTCTTAAAACGGTCAACGGATTGAAGCAGGCTGTGCAGGCGGTGGTGAAAGGGAATCCCCAAAAATATTTTTCACAGGTGTTCCAGGCATTGAGGATTGAAGTAAATGATGAACTGGGAGCATTAAGAGAATTATTGCAACAATCTGTTACCCTTTTGAAACCTTCTGGCCGTATAGCCATTATCACTTTTCATTCACTTGAAGACAGGATAGTAAAAAACTTTTTCAGGGCAGGAACATTTGATGAAGCGGAAACAGATGAGGTATATGGAACTAAAATGAGCAGCCCGCTGGTACCGGTAAATAAAAAGCCATTAACACCAGGCCCCGAAGAATTAAAGATTAACCCAAGAAGCAGGAGTGCCAAGCTGAGGGTTGCTGAGAAAAAGATCATTTGAAAATCGTTTTGTCTTGCAGTATTGATGAGCTGAAAAATGAGATACACCAAACACAGAGATTGCTGAATAATGGCCGACCCAAAAACTATACAACAGGAAGAGGTATCCGCTCAAAAATTTGAGTGGAAGCGCATGTTCAACTACCGGTGGGTGGTGAAGAATATCCCGTTTTTTTTATTCCTTGCTTTTTTAGCCGTACTGTATATCTACAATGGCCATTTGGCAGATAAGCTTACCCGCAAAATCGGATTTACAGAAAAACATATTAAGGAGCTGGAGTACGAATATAAAACCATCAAAAGTGAAGTCATATTCAGAAGCAAAGTTAGCGAGCTGGCAAAAGCGGTAGCGCCTTTGGGATTAAAAGAATTGACAAAGCCGCCGGTGATACTGGATGCTGCACTCCCTAGCCCCTGATGGATGCACAACCTGAATTTCGTTCGTTCTCTTTCGGGAACCTGCAGGGAGTGGTTAAGGCAAAAATGAATTGATGAAAGGATGATCAGCATTTGAGGGAGATGAGGCCGTGATGTGGCCGGCAAAGATTAATGATGCTGAAAAAGTACAAGTGAGCCCTTATAAAAATCAGGGTTTGCATGACATAACACTGTTTAAGAAAGGGCAACATGCCGGTTTCAAAAAAATAAAAATTGTATTCTTTGCTTGTTTGCAGAGAAGGAAAAATGGATATAAAAAAAGACATATTGTGGAGGGTGTATCTCTGTTTTATCGGGATAGTGCTGCTGGGTGTAGTTGTGTTGGGGAGGGCTTTTTATATCCAGCGTTTTGAGGGTAAATTCTGGCAAAGCATGGGTGATAGCCTGCATCAGAAATTTATGCCGCTGGAGGCAGAAAGGGGAACCATATACAGTGAGGATGGAAATATCCTGAGTACCTCGGTACCCATTTATGATGTATATGTTGATTTTGGGGCAGAAGGCTTAAGGGAAAAAGGCGGTGCAAGGTTCATCAACAATATAGACTCTTTAAGTAGTAGTATGGCCGGGCTTTTTAAAGATAAGCCGGCTGCCTGGTATAAAAAAGAAATGCAGTTAGCCTATAAAAATATTGACCGCTTTTACCCGCTGAAAAAGAAAATTTCTTTTGTGGAATATGCAGCACTCCGGGAATTTCCTTTGGTAAGACAGGGAAGAAATAAAAGCGGATTTATTGTTGACCTGCGGGATAAGCGCATCAATCCATATGTGCTGCTGGCTAACAGAACAATTGGTTTGTCGAGGGATAATGCAAAGGCAAATGTTGGTATAGAGCAAAGCTACGACAGCCTGCTTAGAGGTACTACAGGACAGCGTTTGATGCGTTATGTTGCGGGAGCCTATATGCCGGTGGAAGGGGTGGAAGTAGAACCCGAAAATGGAAAAGATATCATTACCACCTTAGATACTTATATGCAGGATATCGCAGAAAATGCTTTAATGAAAATGCTGGTGGGTAATAACTCTTTGCATGGAACGGTAATCATAATGGAAACGGCCACCGGGAAAATAAAGGCCATTGCCAATCTGGGCCAGCAAAAGAATAATAAAGACAGCAGTATTTTTTATACGGAAGACCTGAACTATGGTGTCGGAAAGGCTACTGAGCCCGGATCTATTTTCAAACTGGCAACACTGATATCACTGATAGAAGATAAATATGTAGATAAAAATTCAATCGTGGATTGTGAAGGCGGCGCAAAATATTTTTATGGGCTGCGCATAAAAGATTCTCACCTGGGCGGCGGTGAAATGACGGTAAAAGATGCCTTTGCGCACAGCAGCAATGTGGCCTTTGCAAAACTGGCAGATCAGTATTATCATACGCAACCATCAAAATTTATTGATCACCTGCATAAGTTCCGTTTGGATACTTTAACCGGCATAGATATTACGGCATCATCCGGAAAGCCTACCATCAAAAAACCAACGAACCGAAGCTGGGCCAATACCACCATTCCTTACATGGCACATGGATATGAGGAATTGGTAACCCCCCTCCACATGCTGATGCTGTACAATGCAGTGGCTAATAATGGAAAAATGATGAAGCCTTACCTGGTAAATGCAGTCAGGGAATTCGGAATGGATATCAAAACAATTCAACCACAGGTGCTGGTAGATAAAATTTGCAGTGACGAAACACTGGTGCAGGTTAAGGAATGCCTTGGTGCAGTAGTGGACAGTATGCATGGCACCGGTCATAAAATATTATTTGACAGCATGTATTCAATTGCAGGTAAAACAGGTACCGCAGTAACGGCATTAAACAATAAGGGTTATAACAAAGGCAATAAAATTTACCAGGCTTCTTTCATCGGTTATTTTCCGGCCAACCAGCCAAAATATACGATGGCCGTGGTGATCCAAAACAGCAATGGATCTAAATTGATTTACGGCGCAGATGTATCCGGTACGGTATTTAAAGAGATTAGTGATAAAATTTACGGACGCTATATAAGTAATAAAAAATTTACGCAGCCTCCCGCTAGTGACACGCTGATGTATAATTATTATGGGATGAGGAATGAATTAAATTCCATTTTTGGCACCTTGAAAATACCTTTTACCGATTCAGCAAATGGAGGCTACTGGCGTACGGTGAGTTTTAAAAATAATATGGCGATGCTGCAATTCCCGGGTGCTGCAGTTACCGGTGGTATGACAACACCGGATGTAACAGGTATGGGTTTGAAAGATGCAGTGTACCTGGCAGAAAATAAGGGATTAAAGGTGAGTGCTGCCGGCAGGGGCCGGGTGATCAGCCAATCCATATTACCCGGAACAATATTTAAGAAAGGACAAACCATTACACTCTTTTTAAATTGATCTTAAAAGACATACTATATAAAGTAAGCATACGGTCTGTGAAGGGAGATACCGGCATCAATGTAAATGATTTGCAGATTGATTCCCGAAAGGTATCCTCCGGATGTTGCTTTATAGCCGTGAAAGGACATGCTGCAGACGGCCACCAGTACATTGAAACTGCTGTGGAAAATGGGGCAGTTGCTGTGGTGTGCGAACTTTTGCCGGAAAATGTAAAGGAAGGAGTTACTTATATACAGGTGGTGAACAGTGCCATTGCAGCAGGCGGTATCAGTCATAATTTTTTCGATGAACCTTCTTTGAAAATGAGGCTGGTAGGCGTTACCGGTACCAATGGTAAAACAACTATCGCCACTTTGCTGTGGAAATTATTTACCGCATTGGGGTTTAAATGTGGTTTGATAAGCACGGTGCAGAATCAAATTGGCGAACAAATAATTTCATCAACACATACAACCCCTGATGCCATAAGCCTCAATAAGCTGTTGAAGCAAATGCTGGATGAAGGTTGTGTATTCGTTTTCATGGAATGCAGCAGCCATGCCATTCACCAGCACCGGATTGCCGGACTGCAGTTTGCGGGTGCTTTATTCAGCAATATCACCCATGATCACCTGGATTATCATAAAACTTTTGATGAATACATCAGGGTAAAAAAATCCTGGTTCGACGGGTTGCCCTCCTCTGCATTTGCCGTTAGCAACCTGGATGATAAACGGGGATTGATAATGCTGCAGAATACGGCTGCAAAAAAGTTTTTCTACAGCCTTAAAACAATGGCTGACTTTAAAGGAAAAATTTTGGATAACAGCCTCGCAGGCCTGCATATGATAGTGAATGACCAGGAAGTTTATTTCAGACTGATTGGGGAATTCAATGCCTATAATTTACTGGCAGTGTATGGGGCAGCCCTATGTTTAGGCCAGGATAAATTAGCCGTACTGCAAACGCTCAGCAATCTTTCCGGAGCAGAAGGAAGGTTCGATTACACCATAAGCAATCATGATAAAGTGGTAGGCATAATTGACTATGCACATACTCCCGATGCTTTGCTGAATGTACTGGCTACCATAAAGAATTTGCGGCAGGGACATGAGCATATTATTACGGTTGTGGGCTGTGGAGGCGACAGGGATAAAACAAAACGCCCTATCATGGCAGAGGTTGCCTGCGAATACAGTGACAGGGTCATCTTCACTTCTGATAATCCCCGAAGTGAAGATGCGTTGCAGATTTTAAAAGATATGGAGGCTGGTGTAAGTGTGGTGGCAAGGAAAAAATACATCTCTATTGCAGACAGAAAGGAAGCTATCAAAACTGCCGTGAGCCTGGCTGATAAAGATGACATTGTTTTAATAGCGGGAAAAGGCCATGAGAAATATCAGGATATCAAGGGGGTGAAATATGATTTTGATGACAAGCACGTACTGAATGAAATGTTTGAATTGCTGGAAAAATAACCTCCCATCGGCCAGGTGAACTTGCAGGGAGTATTCAAAAGCGGGTAATGTAATTGTTAAGGTATAACTAACTATAAAAAAATTGGCACAGTAGCAGACCGCTACCGGGCAAATTATCAACCATGCTGTATCACTTATTCGATTGGCTCACACAACACTGGACAACATCCAGGTTTCCCGGAAGTGGATTGTTTCAATTCATCACTTTTAGGGTATTGCTTGCCGTAATATTGAGTTTGGTGATAGCAACCGTGTACGGAAGAAAATTAATCACTTACCTCGAGAAAAAACAACTGGGTGAAAGTGTAAGGGACCTGGGGCTTGCCGGAGAACAGCAAAAGAAGGGCACACCAACAATGGGTGGTATCATCATCATCCTCGCCATAATTATTCCAACTTTACTGCTGGCAAACCTTGATAAGGTTTATATCCGCCTGATGCTGTTGTGTACGGTATGGCTGGGCACCATCGGTTTTATTGATGACTATTTAAAGATAAGGTCCAAGCGCCTGGCGCAGCAAAAAGGCGTGGCATACAAGAAGAGTGACAGTGATGGACTGGCAGGCAGGTTTAAAATTTTTGGGCAGGTAATGCTTGGGATTATTGTAGGTGTAACACTCTATTTCAGCCCAAGTGTAACGGTGAAAAGAGAAGTGATTATTGACAATGCAGGACAAACCGTTATCAAACCCGGCGAACGAAAGCTAAAGGAAGATACTATACTGATTGACGGGAAGGCACATCGCTTTGTGAGTGTGAAGACACCCATTACCACTATTCCGTTTTTAAAAACGCATGAGTTTAACTATGCCAAACTGTTGCCAAAAAGCTGGGAAGATTACACATATATTATCTACATCATCATTGTAATATTCATTGTAACGGCAGTTAGCAATGGTGCTAACATCACAGATGGATTGGATGGTTTGGCAACGGGGGTAAGTGCCATTATCGGTATATGCCTCGGGGTGTTTGCCTATGTAAGCGGTAATATCAAGTTTGCAGAATACCTCAATATCATGTATATCCCCAACCTGGCAGAGTTATCCATTTTTATTGCCGCATTTGTAGGCGCCTGTATCGGGTTTTTGTGGTACAATGCTTACCCGGCACAGGTTTTCATGGGCGATACCGGCAGCCTGGCATTGGGTGGTATCATTGCGGCATTGGCCATAATCGTCCGCAAAGAGTTGTTGATACCTATATTCTGCTTTGTGTTTTTAGTAGAAAATTTAAGTGTGGTGATACAGGTAAGTTATTTTAAATACACAAAGAAGAAGTATGGCGAAGGGCGAAGGGTATTTTTAATGAGCCCCCTGCACCATCATTATCAAAAACTGGGCTTTCATGAAAGTAAGATTGCAGTGCGTTTTTGGATCATGACGATTTTATGCGTGGTGCTGGCAATAGTGACCTTGAAGTTGAGATAAAAAATCAACCCTTTTGTCCTTTAGCGGACCGGGGTTATACCATATAAGCCAATACCGATGAAAAACTATCAAGCTGCAAGAAAGCAGAATTATACTTTAGGAAGACTACCCGTTAAGTTCTATGCTGTTGAAAAACCTTTTTATTCGTCCTGTTAAAATTGCTATCCAACTAAATTGAACGTATAGACCTGTTAAATTCTATGCTGTTGAAGAACCATTTTTTATTCAGTAAACAAAATTTTGTAACCAATTAAACCAAATTGAAAAAAAAGATCGTCATACTCGGTGCAGGCGAAAGCGGTGTGGGCGCAGCATTACTGGCACTGCAACAGGGGTATGATGTTTTCGTAAGCGATGGTGGGGTCATTAAGGAAAATTTCAGGCAGGAGTTACTGCATCACCGCATCTCTTTTGAAGAGCAGCAGCACACCGAAGAAAAAATACTGGATGCGGATGAGGTTATGAAAAGCCCCGGTATACCGGAAAAGAATGAACTGGTAAAAAAAATCAGGGCCCGGGGGATACCCGTTATCAGTGAAATAGAACTGGCTTACCGATATAAAGGCAACAGTAAAATTATTGCTGTTACAGGTACCAATGGCAAAACCACCACTACTGCATTAACTTATTATATCTGCAAGCACGGTGGTGCCGATTGTGCGATGGTGGGGAACATAGGTTTTTCATTTGCAAAGCAGGTGGCAGTGGAGCCCAAACAGTTGTACGTGGTGGAAGTAAGTTCTTTTCAACTGGACGATATAAAAGACTTCCGGCCTGATGTAGCGGTGCTGACCAATATCACCGAAGATCATTTAGACAGGTATGAATACGATATGCAGAATTATATCAACAGTAAGTTTCGTGTTATAATGAACCAGCAGGCAAAAGACATTTTTGTTTATTGCCTTGATGATGAAATAACAAAAAACAATATTAACAGGTATCCCATTAAATCAACTTTTTATCCCATTACCATGAACAAAGAACTGCCGCAGGGCGCCTACATCACCAACGCAGAAATGCACATCAAATGGAAAGGGGAAGAGATGCAGATGAGCATCCAGGATTTTGCCCTGAAGGGGAAACATAACCAGTACAACAGCATGGCAGCGGGCATAGCTTCATTAGCAGTTGACATCAAAAAAGAACATGTGAGAGAATCGCTCCAGACATTTCAGAGCCTTGAACACAGGATGGAACCTGTAAACATAATTCGGGGGGTGGAATTTATCAATGATAGTAAAGCCACCAATGTAAACAGTACCTGGTTTGCTTTAGAAAGCATGACAAAACCGACAATACTGATATTGGGCGGCATTGATAAAGGCAATGACTACACGATTTTGCATGAGCTGGTTAAAGAAAAAGTAAAAGCAATTGTTTGTATAGGCACCGACAACAGGAAGATACATGAAGCGTTTGGTTCTATCGTTTCGCTGATGGTAAACACGACTACCGCAGCAGAAGCAGTGCAGGCAGCTTTTCATTTTGCCAATAAGGGAGATGTAGTATTGCTTAGCCCGGCCTGTGCAAGTTTTGATTTATTCAAAAATTATGAGGACAGGGGAAACCAGTTTAAACAGGCAGTAAAGGATTTGTAGCTTCCTTCCCCTTAAGGGATTTAGCACTTTCAACCTGCGGAGGCAATAGCATTAAAAATAATTACTGCAATTGAAAAAACGCAACTTCTAAAATATAATAACAAATACAGGTGGTATACAACTCCACAAAAAATGTCAGATACTAAAACGATATTAAAACAAATATTCGGCTTCAGTGAAACTACTGAGGGAGCTTTCAGTTCTTCTATCAAAGGGCTTGGCCCCACCAATCTTGTCAGTAAAACAAAAGGTGACAAAGTAATCTGGGCCATTGTTGTTATTCTCACTTTGGTGAGTTTGCTTGTAGTGTACAGCAGTACCGGTTCACTGGCTTACAAGTATAGCAAGAGCACAGAAAGCTTTTTATTCAAACAATTTGCTTTTATTATTCTTGGCGTGCTGGTTATTTATTTTGCTCACCGGGTTAACTATACAATCTATTCAAGGATTGCACTGATATTATTCCTGGTATCTATTCCGCTTTTGTTGTACACGTTGTTTTTTGGAGTACAACTGAATGCCGGCAGCCGCTGGATCAAATTGCCCGTCATCAATATGACGTTTCAAACATCTGACCTGGCAAAATTAGCGCTGTTCATGTACATGAGCCGCCAGTTGAGCCGCAAACAGGCGGTAATCAAGGATTTCAAAAAAGGCTTCCTGCCTATCATTATTCCGGTGGGAATTATTTGTTTGCTGATAGCTCCGGCAAACCTTTCCACTGCAATTTTAATAGCAGGTACAAGTGTTTTGTTAATGTTTATCGGGCGTGTAAATACAAAACATATTTTGGCTACTATTGGTGTCGCAATGATTCCTGCACTGCTGTTGATCAGCATCGCAGTAAAGTATTATGACAAAGAAGAACACAAGCCAAAAGAACTCCCTTCAATTTTATCTGCCGGCCGGGTACCTACCTGGATAGGAAGGATACAAACTTTTATCTACAGTAATAAAGAAGACCAGAATGAAAAACTCTACCAGATCAACCAGGCAAAAATAGCCATAGCAAGCGGGGGCTGGTTTGGTAAAGGCCCGGGTAACAGCAATGCAAGAAATTTTTTACCACATTCTTACAGCGATTTTATTTTCGCTATCATTTTAGAAGAGTATGGTTTGCTGGGTGGCACTTTCATTGTATTTATTTACCTGTTGTTTTTGTACCGATGTATCAGGCTTTACCAAAAATGCCCTTTTGCATTTGGTGCATTCCTGGCGCTGGCATTGAGTTTTACGCTTGTGATACAGGCCATAGCCAACATGGGGGTGAATGTAAATGTTTTTCCCAATACGGGAGTAACGTTACCACTGGTAAGCATGGGTGGCAGTAGTTTTCTGTTCACCTGTTTATCAATCGGGATCATATTAAGTGTGGCAAGAAACGTAGAAAAGATAGAAGGCGATAAAGTAGCAGCCATAGAAAAAGAAGTGGCAGCAGTAGGGGAATAAGAAAAGAAACTTTATTGAGCAGACAGGTGTTCCCTGATTATACATCGTTGCGTTGCACGCTTGTACTGAATACCAATATGCAGCTTGTAAATGAAACTTGAAAATAATTATAAAATAGTAAAGCCACCCGTTGAATAGTGAATGAACCAAAAACTATACAAGACAAGAACCCTGCTTCGGAGGGCGGCGGGGCTGGAGGGGGGTTGAGAATTATTCTTGCCGGTGGAGGAACCGGTGGTCATATATTCCCGGCGATAGCCATTGCCAACGCGATAAAAAAAATGCAGCCCAATGTTGACATTTTGTTTGTTGGGGCAAACGGAAAAATGGAAATGGAAAAAGTGCCGCAGGCAGGATACAAAATTGAAGGATTGGATATTGCAGGGTTTAACAGAAGTTCTTTGATTAAAAATATTGGGTTGCCTTTTAAGCTGGTGAAAAGCTTTTTGCAGGTACGGACAATATTTAAAAAGTTCAAACCGGCAGCGGTAATTGGTGTAGGCGGTTATTCAAGTTTTCCGGTGTTGAGGTTTGCACAGTCGAAGGGTATCAAAACTTTTATCCACGAAAGCAATTCTTTTGCCGGAAAAACTAACATGTTACTTGGTAAAAAGGCCACTAAAATTTTTGTAGCCATTGACGGAATGGAAAAATTTTTCCCGCAAAAAAAAATAATAATCAGCGGAAACCCGGTAAGGTCAGGTATTACCAGCAACAGGCTGACCCGGGAAGAAGCACTGAATTTCTTTGGATTAGATGCCAATAAAAAAACAGTACTTTCAATTGGTGGAAGCCTTGGAGCAAAGAGTATCAACGAAGCCCTGGATAATGGCATAGCGTTATTTGAAAAGAACAACCTGCAACTGATATGGCAAACCGGCAAGCCATACGCTGAAAAAGGAAAAGAAAGAAGCGCAGGCAGAAAAGGCATTTGGGTAAATGATTTCATTACACAAATGGAATATGCTTATGCTGCAGCAGACGTTGTCATCAGCAGGAGCGGAGCAATGAGTGTGGGCGAGTTGTGTGTAATGAAAAAGCCGGCATTGTTTGTACCTTATCCATTTGCAGCAGAAGACCACCAGGCTGTAAATGCAAAAAAGCTGGTGGACAGAAATGCAGCCATCATGATCAAAGACAGTGAAGTAGCAGAAAAACTGGTATCAACCATTATCGCTTTAACAAAAGATGAGCAAAAGCAAAACGAATTGAAATCAAACATCGGCAAATTGGCAATAACTGATGCGGATGAAGTAATAGCAAGGGAAATTTTAAAAGTACTGCTCCCATACTATAAAGTGGGGTAATGCAGGTGCTCAAAACTTGAAATATTTTCCTGGCCGCAAACATTGGGAATTGTTAGTGAGAAAATATAGGAGGGTAGTGTGCAGGATAAAAATGGTTGGATAATTACAGAGGCACCGTCCTTCTCCTGTAAAAGAAGGATAAGAGCATGAGGTGAAGAAAAGATGCTAAAATCAAAACTGATACAACACTGAAAAGAATGAAAAGTGTACAAGAAATAGTAGAGTCGCTGAATAACTCCCCGCTGGCCAGCGGGGATGGAGGAAGTATTTACTTCCTGGGCATAGGCGGCATTGGCATGAGTGCATTGGCAAGGTATTTTAATTCAAAGGGAATTGCAGTAAGTGGGTATGATAAAACAGAAACAGCATTATGCAAACAATTAGCTGCGGAAGGAATACGAATACACTACGAAGATAACATTGAGTTCATTGACAGGAATGCAAAATTGGTGGTATACACACCTGCCGTTCCAAATGACCACACCGAACTGAATTATTATTTGCATCATAATTACCCGGTGGTAAAACGAAGCGAAGTATTAGGTGCTATCACCGGAAGTTCATTTAATATCTGTGTGGCAGGAACCCATGGCAAAACAACCACCAGTACTATGGTAGCCCATATTTTACGGCACAGTGGATATGGTTGTAATGCTTTTTTAGGAGGTATCGCAGTTAACTATAACACTAATTTCTGGAGCAGTGAAAAAAATATTTGTGTGGCAGAGGCAGATGAATACGACAGAAGCTTTTTAAAATTAAGCCCTGATGTTGCCATCATCAGTTCAATGGATCCGGACCACCTGGATATTTACGGAACTGCAGGAAATATGGAACAGGCATTTATAGATTTTTCAGCTAAAATTAAACCAGGCGGTTTACTGATCAGTAAATATGGTTTAAAGCGGAACAGCGATTTAAAAGCACCCCGGCATATCACCTACGATGTGCAAAATGAAAAGGCAGATGCACATGCTTTGAATATCAAAATCAATAATGGCAGTTACAGGTTTGATGTAAAAATAAAAGAGCAGATTATAAATGAAGTGGTGTTAAATATGGGCGGTATGCATAATATAGAAAATGCGGTGGCGGCCATAACAGTGGCAGCACATTTAGAGATCCCTGGTGAAAGAATAATAGCTGCAGTAGCCGATTTCAAAGGAGTAAAAAGAAGGTTTGAATATATCATAAGGAGTGAGGATACGGTAATGATCGATGATTACGCCCATCACCCGGAAGAGTTAAGGGCATTGATAACCGGGGCAAAGAAAATGTTCAGCAATAAAAAATGTACCGTTGTTTTTCAACCTCATTTATTCAGCCGCACAAAAGACCTGGCGGATGGATTTGCAGAAGTGCTTGACATGGCAGACGAAACGGTACTGTTACCCATCTACCCCGCAAGGGAACTGCCGATAGAAGGAGTGAGCAGTGAAATGATTATTGAGCGGATGCAAAGTGAAAATAAAATGGTGCTTAGTAAAGAAAATTTATTGAAGCACCTGGCGCAGGAAAAGGAAGCACATATTGAAGAAGGTTTCGAAGGCACACTGATCATAACCGCAGGTGCAGGGGATATAGACACATTGGTAGAACCAATAAAGGAAATATTGATTAATAAAAATTAAAAATACGCTTTAAATGGAAGGGCTCAAACTCCCCTTCCCGGTAAAGGAGCATGATAACAAAGAAAACGATAGTAAAATGGACATTCACCACACTTTGGGTGGCTGCATTTGCAGCAGTGGTGGTGCTGCTGGTAGCTGCCATACGGAAAGAAGAAAAACAACAATGTACTGCCATCACAGTGAACATCAGGGGAGTGAGTAATAACTTTTTTGTAGATAAAAATGATATACTCAATGCGCTGAATGATTTTATTGATGGCTCGCCCGTGGGCCAGCCGGTTGGTTCATTTAATTTAAGGGCAATTGAAAATGAGTTGCAAAAAAATGTGTGGGTAAAAAAAATACAACTGTTCTTTGATAATACTGCCAGGCTGCAGGTGGATGTATTGGAAAGGGAACCCGTGGCAAGGGTATTTACTACCGCTGGTACTACTTTTTATATAGACAGTTCCATCACCATGCTGCCATTGAGCGAAAAGTTTTCTGCCAGGTTACCGGTGTTTACCAATTTCCCCTCCGATAAGGCGGTGCTTACCAAAGCAGACAGTGCTTTGCTGAAAGATATTTTTATTGTCAGCATGGCCATACAAAAAGATTCTTTCCGCATGGCAATGATAGACCAGGTAGATATAACACCACAAAGAACTTTTGAACTGGTACCTAAAATTGGCAATACAGCAATTGTGTTTGGTAATGCCGTTGATGTAGAAGAAAAATTTGATAAGCTGCTGCTGTTTTACAAAGAAGTACTGACAAAAAGCGGGTGGGATTATTATAGTTCGGTGAATGTGCAATATGCGGGACAGGTAGTGGCAAAACGAAAAGGCGCTGAAGATAAATCTGCAGACTCATTGCGAACGCTTCAACTGATGCAGTTGATTGCATATAATGCAGAACTGCAGGCTAATGATTCAATGCAGACCATTGCACAGGATAATGAACACAACACAACAGACCTTAACCTGATACAACAATCCATACAGCGTGATGATAATGGGGAATCCTACACTACGGGTGAAACAGCAAAACCATTGGGAGTTCCGGTTATTATCAAAGCGGCATCAACTAATCCGCTGCCCCGGAAAAACCCGGGCACTGCAATACCTAAACCTGTGGCGACCCTTCCCTTAAAACTTAAACTGCCACCGCCGGTAAAGAAGCCGGCTGCAGCAATACAAAAACCAGTAATGATAAAACCAGTAACAAACAATATCAAACCGGTAAATAATCCGGTAGCAACTAAAACAAAACCTGCTGCAGCAAATACTCAGAAGCCAAAAGCAACAATGCCGAAAACGAATGATTATTAAAAAGAGAACATGGTAAATGGATTATGGACTTCAGGTTGTAAATAATAACTATGGACCAATAACAGTGGGCCATCAATATAAAAAAACACACAAAACACAAACACAAAACTATGAGCAACGAACAAACATCAACATTAGATAACGGGGCCGTGAACAATAACCCCGTTATTGTAGGTCTCGACATCGGCACTACAAAAATTGCAGCTATCGCAGGCCGTAAAAACGAATATGGTAAACTCGAAATTTTGGGCTTTGGCCGTGCCAACAGCAATGGTGTGCAGCATGGCATGGTGCTGAATATCGACCAGACGATAAAAGCCATTCAGACTGCACTGGAAAACTGTTACGCCTCCAATCCAAACCTTGCTATCAGTGAAGTGTATGTGGGCATTGCAGGCCATCATATCAAGAGCCTCCAAACAAGGGGCGATATTGTGCGCCAGGCTACCGAAGAAGAAATTCACCAGGATGAAATTGACCGCCTCATCGCAGATCAGTACCGCACGTACATTCCTGCAGGCGACCAGATCATTGATGTGATCCCACAGGAATTTACAGTGGATAATTTTCAGAATATTCCTAACCCCATTGGATACAGTGGTGTAAAAGTGGGTGCCAATTTTCATATCATCACCGGCGACAAAAACGCTATCCGCAACATTAACCGGAGTGTGGAAAAAGCCGGGTTGAAAACACAGGATTTAGTATTGCAGCCACTGGCATCAGCAGCGGCCGTAATGTGCGACCAGGACCTGGAAGCTGGGGTAGCCATTGTAGATATTGGCGGCGGCACTACCGATCTCGCCGTTTTTTATGAAGGTATATTAAAACATACTGCCGTAATTCCTTTTGGTGGGGAGAACATTACCAATGATATTAAAAATGGTTTGGGAGTTTTGAAAACACAGGCAGAACAAATGAAAGTGCAGTTCGGCAGCGCCTTGAGTGACGAAGCAAAAGCCAATGCATTTATCACCATTCCCGGATTGCGGGGTATGCCGCCAAAGGAGATCAGTGTAAAAAACCTGGCAGGCATCATACAAGCCCGTATGAGTGAGATCATGGATTTTGTAAGCTATCATTTAAAGCAGGTTGGTTTGGATACCCGCTTACTTAATGGCGGTGTAATACTTACTGGCGGCGGATCCCAGCTAAAACACCTGATCCAGCTAACAGAATATGTTACGGGGTTAAATGCAAGGATTGGTTATCCCAACGAACATTTGGCAAGCGGGCACATTGATGAACTTACCAAACCAATGTACAGTACCTGTATCGGTTTAATTCTGAAAGGGTACAACGATTACGAAAATAAGAACAAGCAGTTTGAAGAACAGTTCAGAAAGGTGAATGTGCCTGCTTCATTGCAGCCGCCGCAAGTAGATGAAGTAATAGATGCCTTGCCGGAAGAAGAAACCGCACTGGTGGAAGAGCTGCAGGCGTCGAAAGTAAAAGAGCGTAAATCACTGAAAACATTTATGGACTCTTTCAAAAATGGGTTGATCGACCTGTTTAAGGAAGAAGGGGACGCACAGTTGTAAAGGCCCCACCCAGCCTCTCCGCTGACTAGCGGAAGGAGCAAAGAAAGAGTAAAATATTTTATAGTTCTTTTTATATACTAACCCATTAATTCAAATTGATCCCTGAATTATCAGGCAGCCACTGACTGATAAATTTTAGAGATTGATATTTAAAAATTCTCCTGTTTCTTCCGCTAACCAGCGGAGAGTTAGAGGGGGCCAAATATTTATTATGATACATTTTGATCTGCCTAAAGAGCAATCGTCCATCATCAAAGTAATTGGTGTAGGCGGCGGTGGAAGCAATGCAGTTAACCACATGTACTCTCAGAACATAGAGGGAGTAAATTTTATTATCTGCAATACCGATGCACAGGCCATTGCACAAAGTAAAGTACCAAACAAAATACAGCTCGGGCCGCACTTAACGCAGGGCCTTGGCGCAGGGGCCAATCCTAACATTGGCCGCCAGGCTACAGAAGAGAGCCTGGAAGAAATAAAACGGATATTGGAAGTGAATACCAAAATGGCATTCATCACTGCGGGCATGGGCGGAGGTACCGGCACCGGCGGAGCGCCTATCCTGGCAAAAATTTGTAAAGACCTTGGTATACTAACTGTGGGTATAGTTACCACCCCATTTGCTTATGAAGGCAAGAAACGGTTGGCCCAGGCAGAAGAAGGGATTACTTTATTGAAGGACCATGTAGATACATTGCTTGTTATCAGCAATGATAAACTGCGTCACCAGTTTGGTAACCTTAAAATGAAAGAAGCATTTGCCAAAGCGGATAATGTGTTGGCTACTGCTGCAAAATGTATTACCGATGTCATCAACAGCACCGGCCAGATCAATGTGGATTTTGCAGATGTATGTACCGTAATGAGCAACGGTGGGGTAGCCATACTCGGTAGTGCTACGGCAGATGGCGAGAACAGGGCACAGATGGCAATTGAAAATGCACTCAACTCCCCTTTGCTGAATGACAATGATATCCGTGGCGCCAAATGGATACTCATCAACATCAACTCTGCAGAAGGGGAACATGAATTTACCATGGATGAAGTGGAAGTGATACAGGCTTACTTACTAAGCAGGGCTGGAGAGGGAACGGATGTTATTCTCGGGCTTGGTTACGACAGCAGCCTGGAAGCAGCCATTGGCATCACCTTAATTGCTACGGGCTTTGAGCACAAGGACCCCTTTGCCAAAACGATTAACCAGCCTAAAGAAGAAAAGCAGAATGATAAAATCGTATTGACACTCGAAATGCCGGTGAAAGAAGACAAGAAAGTAAAACAGCCGAGTTTTGAATTTGATATTGTGGAAGTGAAAAAGGAAGAAGAGCTGCCCGTGGCGCCCGCTGCAGTAATTGAAGTTGGGCCGGTAGCGGAAGCAACAGAGGAAGCAACTGCCGGATCGCAAAAATTAATGATAGAATTAACTATGCCAGCTGCACAGGAGATCAACGAACCTGTAGCCCCCGAAATACAATCTGTAGAAATGAAAGCATTGATGCCGGAAAAACTGGCCGATATTAGCTCGGCCACTGCTCCGGTATTTTTTGAAATCTCTTCCGCCGCCGACCAGGTACCAACGGTGCATTTTGATGTGCCCGAAGTAATGCCACCTGCAGCAAAAGAAGCGCCTGTTGCAAAAGACGAACCTGCAGAAAAGGAAGTGCCTGCAACAACTGAAATGACCATTGCAATCAAAGAAGCTAGCACACCTGTTTCGTCGGCAGGTGGATATTTGGCAAAGCCGATGAATATATATGTTCAGGAGCACCAGCCGCAACCAGAATCCAATACTACGGAGGAACTAACCCCTTTGCAGAGTACAGTTCAGGCCGACGAACCTGTATTTGAAATGCAGATGGTGGTTAAAGAATCCCATCAGGCGGCGGAGGAACAGCCACAACCACAGCAAATTCAGCAGCCCATCATGTTATCCAAAGTTGAGGAGCCTGCACTGCAGGACGAAACAGAGGAACTGAGGCGCCGGGCAGCGGATCGGATTGCAAAACTGCGAAATTTATCTTTCAACATTAATGCAGCCGACCCTAACAATGAGTTTGAAACAGTACCGGCTTACCTTCGCCGCAATATGGAATTGCACAATTCCATTGCCGATGTGGAAAGTTTTTACAGCAACTACACCGTAAAAAGCGACGATAACAACCAGGCCGAGATCAGTACCATCAACACCTTTTTGGATGGTAAAAAACCGGATTGAGCAAATAGAGTATAGTTTGTGTTTTAAAGCCCCTTGCTGCAAAGTAGGGGGCTTGTGTTTAGTGACACCCTTTACAATTACAATGCCTTACATCGGCTTAGCAAGATGTTAAGGGGCACAAAAACTTCAGAATCCCTAACAAAATACTGCAGGAAAAATCCGCTAATTATACCAATTTCTTTTTTCAAACGATTACTATTCATTATTCATTATTGTCCGACTAAAATTCCTGCTAATGGCTAAAACGCTTTGTGGTAAAGAGGTATAGCCCCTCTCTTTTGCAAATGCCCGCCCGGATAAACGCTAGGACGGGGTGAGATAATTCAATGCAGACAATGGATTCGGGTACTTTACCGGGCAACAGTATTTATTATTAATCTGTATGGAAATTTATTTATTATACCAGCCTGTTGAAAAAAAATCAGTGAATAGGCATTGCTAATTGATAAAGTTTAAACCCAGATTTCAACTGCAAAATCTGGGTAAAGTTATAACAGGATGCCTTAAAGATAATCTCATTTAAGTTAGTGTTTATTTAGTGTTATTTATATTTTTGAATTACAAAACATCTTATGAATAAAATTACTATTTTTTTATTTCTGCTTCTTTATTCTGCCTGCCTAAAAGCCACAACCAATACGTGGGTAGGTAATGGCGGTACAAATGGCTGGTCAGATGCAGGAAACTGGTCTGGTGGTACACCTGGAATTAACGACACTGTTTTTTTTGATGGCACTTCTGTCACTGTCATTGTTGACATAGCTCCCAATATCGCCGGGCTGCAGCTTATAAACGGCAGCAATGTAATTCTTAGCAGCAGTTCAAATATCCTTATTACCATTGGTAATCTTGGTGTATCCGGTTTGGTTGTATTTAAGATAGATGCCCTGAGTAATTTAACATTGCAGGGCACCGGGGCGACAACAGGCGTCTCGATTCAGACATATGGCAATTTTACAACCACAAGAGCTATTGTTGCGGGCACACTGGTTTTGGGAATGTATAATTGCACCTGGAATATAAACAGTTTCCCCGCCAGTTTTTGCACAACAGATATATCTGGTATCATAAGGATAGCAGCCGGCAATTCAGGATCGGTAATGAGCGGAGGTATAAGTAATGGTAATCCCGGCACTGTGAGTTTTTTAAACGGCTCACTCCTTGAATGGCTGCGAAATGGCGGAAGCGCACCCAATGCCAGCTTTTTGGATGGATCAGTAATTAGTATAAAAGGTATCACCGGCAGCAACATACTATTTAACAATGCTGCAAGGTTTAATGGATTGCTTGTTTGGAATTGCCCTTTGCAAACTGTAAGCGGTGGCAGTGCACTTTTATTACCGGCAACTTACACAAGTATGGATAGTGTACGCATCATATCCACCGGATCTGGATCATTGCGCCTTGCAACAAATCCTAACGGGTACACTATCAATTCCTTGGAGGTCAATGGTGGGACTGTTGAATTGAGTGCTCCAAATTCCAACGCAACTTCAAATCTTACAGACACTATCACCAACGAATTAAAGGTCACTGGAGGTGTAGTGTATGGCAATGCCACTTTTAATTTTGATAATCTTGGTTCTGCATATGCTAATTCCTTATTTGTAAAAGGCAATTTTATAATGACAGGCGGGACTTTCGATTTCACCAATAGAACCGCAGGGAATTTACCCGGCGGCGCATTTGCCATGCATGTGAAAGGGAATTTTTTGCAAACAGGCGGCCGCATTAAAGCTACCCGGGATTTTGGAAACCAAAACCAGATAGAACTTTACGGTACATTACAGCAAAACCTTGCATTAAGTAATATTACCGATACAATTTCATTGGTGATTAACAATAGTGCAGGAGTGAGCCTGCAGAATACTGTTCTGCTGCCCTATTTTTTGAATCTTCAAAAGGGTTTCCTGCAATTGAACGATTACAATATAGCTCTGGCAGCTTCAAGAATAAGCCAGGCATCTTTAACACCATCTCCATCTGTTGTAACTAACGGTAACGGTAAACTTATTATTAGCAACCTGGCATCAGGCTCCCAGCTTTTTCCTGTAGCTCCTTTTGCCGGTGGTTATAACCCTGTAACTATAAATAACAGTTCACCTGCCGGCAGAACGTTCAATGTGAGGGTTGAATATGGTATCCATCCTGATACGGTAAATATTAATGCACTTAAACTTATCAACAGGACATGGAATATTAATATTGTTCCTGGAATAGGCGAGCCCGGAGTAAACGACGGATCAATCGGGTTTACTTTTCAATATGCTGATTCTGAAAAAGTTTCGGGTGCAACAATTATTCCCGCTGCAGCGATGATGCTTGGCCATTATGCAGGTTCATGGAAGTATGATCCCCTTCTCCGGTTAGATCCTTCCGGCGGGCCTGTGAATTATACCGTCGGGCCGTACGTCCCAATTTCGCTGGATTCTTCCTTCATCCTTGGTAACATAGGATTCATTAAGTCAATTTTTATTTTTACAGGTGATGGCAACTGGGATAATTCTACCAACTGGGCAAATAATACGATACCTCCTGATCCGTTACCTGCGGGAAAAGAAATTTTAATTGATCCTTCAGGCAGTTGCACCCTCAACATTCCACAAACTATATCTGCAGGATCAAAAATTGTAATTGGAAAGAATAAAAATTTTGTATTACCGGCCTCCTTAACAATCCAATGACCGGTAACGGTTGAAATCTCAAACGGCTAAACTATATCTACTTATTGGCAAGCTGCCCGCAGGCTGCATCAATATCCTTCCCCCTGCTTCTCCTTACCCTTACATTTACCCGGTGCTTCACCAGGTGGTCTGTAAATTGTTGGGTGGTATCATCATCCGGCTTGGTAAACAAAGCTCCTTCAATTGGATTGTACTCGATTACATTAACTAAGTGAGTTGGTATCTGCCGGTAAATTTTTATCAAATGGTCGGCATCTTCAATGGAGTCATTCAAATCTTTAAAGAGGATGTATTCCAGTGTAATGTCATTTTTTGTTTTGTCGTAAAAATAATTCAACGCTTCTATCAGCACATCAATATGATTGCTTTCATTGATGGGCATTATCTCGTTGCGCTTTTTATCATCTGCTGCATGTAAAGAAAGTGCCAGGTTAAAGCGCACTTTATCATCGCCCAGCTGTTTGATCATTTTAGCAACACCTGCCGTAGAAACCGTAATTCTTTTCGGGCTCATCCCAAGGCCATCATTGGAGGTAAGGCGGTCAATCGCTTTTAATACATTTTTATAATTCAGCAATGGCTCTCCCATGCCCATAAATACCACGTTGGATAGTTTTTTATTGTATGTCTTTTCACTTTGTTCGTTAATGAGGGCTACCTGGTTGTAAATTTCATCAAAGTCAAGGTTGCGTTTCCGGTCCATCTTGCCCGTGGCACAAAACTTACAGGTAAGGCTGCAGCCAATTTGAGAAGAAACACAGGCGGTATTTCTTTTTTCTGTCGGGATCAGTACGCCTTCAATTTTATGCCCGTCATAGGTAGAAAACCTTGATTTGATGGTGCCATCACTGCTAAATTGGGTGGCATCAACCGTTAAGGCCGGGAAAGAAAATTTTTCTGCAAGAGTGGTACGCAATTCTTTGGATACATCGGTCATATCTTCAAAACCCTGGGCATTCTTCTTCCAAATCCATTCAAATACCTGCTTTGTCCTGAATTTTTTTTCACCAATAGCCGCAAAATACGCTGCCAACTCCTCCAAATCCAGGTGGCGTATGTTTTGTTTTGTGTTGCTCATGCGGTAAAGATACAAACAACCCCTTTACTGCACCTTGTTGTTGTATTTGGAAGCATTTTATAGCAGCTTCACAGATAATAAAGTAAAGCATACTTCGTTAAACTTATTTAGCAAGAGGTTCTTTTATAAAAGCCCTGCGATTTAATTTATATTTTGATCAAAAATAAACCCCAGTATGACTGATTGCCGTCAACTAAAATTTGGTTTCAATATCCCCGTAAACAAGATTTACACGTTACTTAAATGGATAGCTGGCATTAATGTATTTTTTTTATTTGGCACCTGGTTGCAGGCCGACAAGATTATCTTTCCCAACAGTGTTTTTGCCCAATGGTTGTTGGTGCAACTTAATTTGGCCAGGGAAAATGTAGTTGCAGCCTGGTATTCATCAATGCTTCTTTTTTCTGCAGGTATAGCAGCAGCCTTGTGTTTTTGGGCAGATATGCAACGCACGGATAACAATAAAGGGCGCCTGTTAAATTATGGCTGGATCATTATGGCGATGATTTTTGCGCTGCTTTCTTTTGATGAAATGGGGTCATTTCATGAAATGATCGGTGAAACAGCTTTGTTTAAAAAAGCAGGGATTGGGGCCAATGCCGGCTGGTATGCATTCTATGCCTTAATTGGCGCTGTAGCTGTTTTTATGGTAACTTTTTTCTTCCTGAAATTTAAAAATAACAGGTTTGCTTTTTTGCTTACACTGATTGGGGTGCTCCTTTTTGTTAGTAACCCACTGCAGGAAAAATTTGAGTTATATAGCTGGCACAATTCTCCTGACCCCGATAACTGGCACCGCCCGGTATTATTTTTATTGATTGAAGAAGGCTCTGAATTATTTGCTTCATTCTGTTTCTTATTTTCTTTTCTTAGGTATGCCACTACTGCCGCTTCCGGCAATGCTGCTGCTGGCGGAATGTTCAAACTGGAATCGAGTGTAGGCAAGAATTTTGTTTTTTGGCTAACCGGAACGGCATGCCTGCTGGGTTCACTGATGCTGATAATACACATTAATGCCTGGAAAATACCCGGTGATGATAACGGGGTACCCCAGGACTGGCCACCGGCTGCAACGGCTTTCATTGCATTTGCTGCAGGTATGTACCTGTATTGTAAAAAGGGTATGGAAGGCAACCGGCTCATTTATATTTCCATAGCTATGGTAAGCATTATTACCACTGTATATTTCGGCAGTTATATGTATGGTTATTTTGAAGGCCCATTTGTGAAGATGCCTTATTTTATCCTCGCAATAACTGCTGTAGCGAGCATGGTAGCTGCTTTTAAATTGCAAGGGGCAGCGGCAAAATTCTTTTTTATTGCCTGGGTGGTACTAATGGCACTTTCTGTTTTTGCCAAAGACTTTTCATCAACAGTATATGGATATGCAGCTTATAGCTGTTTGATGCTGGGATTGTTTTTGCATTATACATACTATAACCGCCACATTGCTGCCGTGTAAAAAAAACGCTGTTCTACTAAAAGTAGAATGCCATCTATTTCCCGAAATTTACTTTAAACACCTCAATTCCTCTTTTTTTGTTTTCTTTGCCCTTTAGCGGTTGCCATATTTTGTAAAATCAACCTTTTGTTGACAACCCTGTTCGTTCTCAAGGTCAATAAACTTGCAGTGGCACTTGTAATAATGAAATATTTTTTATGCAAACAGCTTATGTAATTGATGCTATACGTACACCTATCGGTAAATACGGTGGTTCACTAAGCTGCATCCGGCCGGATGATCTGCTGGCGATGGTGATCAAAACTTTGGTCAACCGAAACCCATCCATTGATACCAATGCCATTGAAGATGTGATTGCAGGCGCTGCCAATCAAAGCGGAGAAGATAACCGAAACGTGGCAAGGATGGCAGCATTACTTTCAGGGCTCCCGGTTACCGTTAGTGGCAATACGGTAAACCGGTTGTGCGCATCCGGGCTGCAGGCAATTATGGATGCAGCGAGGGCCATAATGTGTGGCGACGGAGAATTGTTTATTGCCTGTGGTGTAGAGAATATGACCAGGGCGCCTTTTGTGATGCCCAAGGCCAGTGCTGCATTTGCAAGGGATCCGCAAATTTTTGATACTACGATGGGCTGGCGCTTTGTGAATAAGAATATGTCTGCCATGTATTATCCTTATTCGATGGGCGAAACGGCGGAGAATGTGGCAAAGCAGTGGAACATCAGCCGCCATGCACAGGATGAATTTGCATTGGAAAGCCAGCACAAATATGCCAGGGCCCATGCTGAAAATAAATTTGCAGGAGAGTTGCTGCCGGTGCAGGTGCAGGTGCAGGTGGGAAAGGATGTTTTTGATTTTGATAAAGACGAACATCCGCGGATCAGTTCACTGGAAAAGCTGGGGCAACTGAAACCGGCATTTATAAAAGACGGAACAGTTACGGCCGGTAACAGCAGTGGCATCAACGATGGCGCTGCAGCTATGTTGCTGGCCAGTGAAGCGGCGGTAAAAAAATATGGCCTCACGCCAATCGCAAGAATTGTGAGCATGGCAGTGGCTGGGGTAGACCCTGCTGTTATGGGCATCGGCCCAGTGCCGGCTTCCAATAAAGCACTCGCAAGAGCAGGCTTGTCTGTTAGTGACCTGGATTTGATTGAACTCAATGAAGCGTTCGCATCACAATCCATAGCCTGCATTCATGAACTGGGATTAGACCTGGAAAAAGTTAATGTAAATGGAGGTGCCATTGCATTGGGGCATCCACTGGGCTGCAGTGGGGTACGTATTTCTACCACGTTACTGCATGAATTAAAAAAACGAAAAGGAAAATATGGTTTAGCAACCATGTGTGTGGGTGTAGGGCAAGGCGCTGCGCTGGTGTTTGAAGGATTATAGTTTGTGTAGTAATTTGCTCACTATCCGGTAGTTGATCACCACAGATAAAACCAACAGTAACAAAGCAACCAACAGCACCACCCAGTGAATAAAAACCGGTAAATCATCCCTCCCATTCATTGCATATTGCTGGAAGCTCCATTGAAACAGTATGGTACCTGCCAATGCCGATAATATAATTAAAACATATACCGGTATCCATCTTTTTGCCACCGTTTTACTCAGCCAATCAGGCGAATAGCCGAGAGTCAGCAACAGTTGCAGGTTATCTTTACTGCGGGCAATCATCAGTTGAAGGTAAAATGAAAACAACATCATGGCCAGCAAAATTACGAGCGCACCAAAGCCGGATAAACCGCTTACTATTGCTTGTAAAATTTGCTTTACCCTTCCAAATTTTGTTTTGTCTTTATTTACATGATAGTTTTCTTTTTGCAAAAAATTGAGTAGCTCCGGATTGTTGGCATCTTTTGTTTTAATATATATTCTGGAAGGATTTGTTTTGTTTGTATTGGCTAAATGCTGATTGGCCCAGGTTAAAAAATTCATGGGTACCAGCACTGAATTGATCCTGTCGCTTAAGCCCACTACATTGGCCCTGAAAGTTTTTGTAGTACCTGCTGGGGTATAGCACTCCAGTTGTATGATAACAGAGGAAATACTTTTTGCAGAAAACTGCGGCAGGTCTTTACTGGGAGCGAACACCGTATTGTACAGTTCAAGATAATCGGCAGCCATGATTACCGGAACGATATCCTGCCCTTCTTTCCAGGTAAATTCCGCCGGTATGGTATCAATAAAGTTATTATCAATAGATTCTAAAAACAGATCGGTGGTAAAAGGCAGGGTGCTGCTGCCGGTAGCTCTTACTAAAAATTTATTGGCCAGCAATGGCGTGGCATCCTCTATACTTTTTTGCTTCTTTAGTTCAGCTACTTCTCCTTCGTTGAAACTATGGTCTTCGGCCATGTTTTCATTGGTGATCAATTTCGTAACGGAGATATAATCGAAACCATCTTTCCTTGGATTTTTTTCTTTTAGTAAATGATTAATGTTGATATACATCTGGATGGAACATAACAGCAACAATACACCCACAGCCAAACCGATATAGCTAAGCCAGCGGGAAAGCCGGTTTTGGCTTGCTGATAAAAAAGGGGCAATATGTTTGTATGATAATGGCATTCGGTTGTTTTGTTTCAAAGGTTTAAGAAGTTTCAAGGGTTTGGACGGTTCAGTGTTTTAAACGATTCGGGAAATTATTAAATGTAATCTAAAGTTTGGAACCTGCTGAACGTCTTGAACCTCTTAAACGTGCAGTACTCTCTCCCTTTTAAAATACTCAATCTCCTTCAGGTCCGCCAAAATGATGGCTGCTTTTCTAGCTGCAGCTTCTTCTTCAATCAACTCCATTGCCTTTGCCCTGTTGGCTTCATCTAAATGGCTGAAGGGTTCATCCAGTAATAAAAAATCAAAAGGCTGCAACAAAGCCCTGATGATGACAATACGCTGCTGTTCGCCATAACTGCAGGTGCTGCATTGTTTGTGCAGCTTGCTTTCTATGCCGAGGCGTTTTGCCATTTCAATAATTTTATTTTCGCTGTGGAATGGCGAGAGCAACCTTTTTATTTCTAAATTCTGTATTACCGTTTGTTCTGTAAACAACCGCAGGTCCTGGAAAACAATGCTGATATGATGCTGCCTGTAAACAGCAAACTTTTCTGCATCAAAATGGCGGATATTTTCCTTTTGGTATAAAATATCCCCGGTGTAATCTTTTCTCAACCCATACAAAAAATGTATCAAAGACGTTTTGCCACTGCCGCTCGGCGCAATGATGTGCACATGTTCCCCTTTATTTAAAACCACGGGCTGGTTCCATAATTCAGAACTGGAAACACTTTCCCTGTTGAAAAATGCAGGAAGAATTTTTTGCAGTTCAATATGCATGTAAACCGGTATTAAAAAATTGCCAGTTCAATTATTGAACTGGCAAAGAGGTGAGGAAGTAAAATTATTTTTCTTTCATACTTGCTGCAGGGGTCGCTGCGGCAGTATCTTTCAAAGCTGTTACCGCATCTTCAAAGGCCATCATGTCTTCTTTTTGTTTTCTTTTTTTCTGTACCTGTATTTCGGCAAGTTTGCCGGCATACTGGTTCAATTGCTTAAGGCTGTTGGTATTTTTATCCAGCAGGTTTATTTCAAACGATTGGGTAAGGGCACCCTCTTTAAATTCACCGCCCTTCCATATAATGCTTTCCCATGTTTTTAGTGAAATATCATAGAGGGCCTTGTCTGCTGAGTCTTTAATGGCCTGCGATTCAAAAGCTTTCATCAACGACTGGATATTCAGGTAACCGCCAAAAGGCTGGCCGGTTATCCTGTTGATGAAATCAGCATTATTGTTGCCGCCGGCAATATATTTATCTACATTTTCTTTTGAATTGCCAAGTGCAAAGTAGGTGCCGTTGCTGTTGTATGCAAGGGGTAATCTGGCATCATTTAAAAAAGCCCCGCCTGCTTTCTTCCCTGCATTTACCAGTTTATTAAATGCGTCTTTATCACCAATAGAGGCAGCAAAAATAAAATTAGCCTGTGGTTTTGGCATGGATGACTTAAATGCTTCTTCGTCCTTAAAGAGATATTTTGAAGTATCTGCTGCTACTGTAAAATCTGACAGGCCAAACAGGATATCACCTTTATTGGCTTTTACAAAATCTTCGAGGTCAAAGCCAAGTGTAGGTTTAGCCAGGTTTACAAAGCCATCAAGGTTAAGCATTTTTAGAAATTCACGGATGCCTTCAGGTTGAAAGTTCATGGCGATGATACCAACCATATCTTTGCCGGGCATGCGTTTAAGCATGTCTTCATTTACTTTTCCGCCACTGTATTTTTTATATAGTTTGGTTAACTCTTCTCCGGCATAACTGAATGTTTTGATATCCATTTTTCCATTTTCAAAATTTACTGCAGCAGCAGTGATGCTTCCTTTCACCAGTTTTTCCAGATTTACCATGGCCAGCGCCGCTGATGAGGTACTGCTCTTACTCAGTTCTTCAGTATTCATCCAGAAATGAATATCTCCGGGTTCTTTTAAGAGCTTTGTAAATTTTTCCTCCCTGGCCATGGAGTTGCTTTCCGGTAATGCAAAAATTGATTTACAGGTAGCGCCAATATCTCTTTGTTTGTGGCTGGTGATATCAATGGAATCATTCATCATTCTTCTTGACAACTGGTCTATCTGGCTTAATTGAGGTGCATCAAATACATACACAAATTTTTCTTTGTTCCATCCTATACTCACCGGGAATTTGCTGATAAAGTTTACCCCGTCTTTTTCACTGGCTGATCCATTTTCTGTTATTTCGGTGTTGAAGGTTTTGAAAATGGTTTCATCTTTAATGCTGCCTTCAAATCCAATATAAGCGCCACTGCTGTCTTTCATCGCAAAGAACAGCAGGTCTGATGTAATGTCAATACCGGAGCTGGCCGGGTTGTCTAATAATTTTTTTATTGCTGCCGGCAAACTGCTGTCGCTGTAAACTTCTTTTAACAGTGGATTGTTTTTTACTTCATCCCAGGGCAATTTAGCCGATAAGGATTTACCCGCTACCTGCACTATAATGGCGGCATTGGAGGGAATTAACTTGCCCTGCTCATTTGTTTTTTTACAAGAGGCTAATGAAAGCATTGTGGCGGCTATCAGTAAATATTTAAAACGTACCTGCATGATTTTTTGGTTTGATGTGTAAAATATTTTGTTAGATTTTTTCTTTTTTTACACCGGCTGTATTTCGTTTTTCATCTTCAGTGGCGTCGCACCCTTTTACTTTTTCAGCGCTGTTGAGCTTTGCCCTCAATATCACGGCCTCATCCCTCTTATCTCATCTCCCATTGAGAAGGGATGGTGCTTTTTACCAATAGCCAGCATTTTAGTTTCCACATCCTCATTTGTTCTTTAATGATCATAAGCCCAAACAATCTGTATATTCCGGTAATAGTTCAAATTTTCAGACTCCTGCCTTGGTTCCCCGCAGGCCATCTGGCAGGAGGCGCAACTTCGCCAACTTCATTCTTGCCTTAATAAACAATACTTCCCTCTCACTGCAACTCATCAATCACTTTAAAGTTTTGAACTGTTGCCTTGTTTCCCCATTTAGGGGGCGGAGAGGGTAAAATACTCTGCCAGCCTTTCAAATACCACCACTTCCTGTAACCCGGTTTTTAAATCTTTAACCAGGCAATAATTTTGTTCTATCTCTTTGCTGCCAATAATCACTGCATAGGCAATCTGTTTCTTTTCGGCATAATTAAATTGTTTATTGATCTTGGTAAACTCATGGTACAACTCGCAGGAGATGCCCTTGCTCCTCAACTGCTGCATAATTCCAAAAGCAAAATGGCTTTCTTTTTCACCCATATTAAAGAATAGCACCTTGGTGCCATTTTGCACGTCTTCCGGAAAAAGATTTAATTCTGTCATCACATCATAGATCCTGTCTACGCCAAAGCTGATACCCACGCCGGGAATTCCGGGCACATCAAATAAACCGGTAAGGTCATCGTACCTGCCACCGCCACCAATACTGCCAATCTTTACTTCAGCAGGTGCCTTGGCTTCAAAGATGATTCCGGTATAATAATTAAGCCCCCTGGCCAAGGTGAGGTCTATCAAAATATTATTTTCCGCAGGCAGGTTACTGATCAAAAATTCAAGTTCTTTTATTCCCTGCAGCCCCACGGTGGAATCAGAAAAAAAGTCTTTTAAAAATTTAATCTTATCTGCATTGCCGGCAGTTGAAGCCGCATTGTTCATCGTAAGATATGATTCAATTATTTCTACCTGGTCTTCATTCAGTTCTTTTTGCCTCAATTCTTCTTTCACCCGCTCCATGCCAATCTTATCCAGTTTGTCTATTGCAGTGGTAATGGCAACCACTTTGGCTTCTTCATCACAAACTTCTGCCAGCGCACTTAAAATTTTCCGGCTGTTTACCCTCAGTTCATATCCATTAATTTTTAAACGGGTAAATACATCATGATAAATAGAAGCGAGTTCCACTTCGTTTACTAATGAATAACTGCCCACCACATCTGCATCACATTGGGTAAACTCACGGTATCGGCCTTTTTGCGGACTATCGCCCCGCCATACCGGTTGCACCTGGTAGCGCCTGTAAGGAAATACCAACTTGCCATGATTCATCGCCACATATCTTGCAAAGGGAATAGTGAGGTCATATTTAAGTGCCCTTTCAGTAAGGTCACTACTGCTTTTACCCTCCAGTACTTTTTCAAAACCAGCTTTTGATTTCTCTATATTTTTTGGATTGCTGATGCCATTGTTTAAAATCTTAAACATTAGTTTATCGCCTTCTTCTCCATACTTGCCTATGAGTGTTTCCAGGTTTTCCATTGCAGGTGTTTCCAGTGGTTCAAACCCATAAATCTCAAATACATTTTTAATGGTGGAGAAGATATGATTCCGCTTGCGCACTGTATCTGCTGAAAAGTCCCTGGTGCCTTGCGGCATGGATGGTTTTGCCATTTTGTTTAAACGTGTAAGGTTAAAATTATTTTAATAGTATTGGATTATAACTGGTTGCTTTTACTTGCTGTATTTCTCCACCAGCGCATCACATGCTTTATCGATCAGTTCATATACTTCCTCGTAACCTTTTTCCGGCCCGTACCATGGATCAGGAACATCCCTGTTTTTGCCGGGCCAGCATTCATTTAGTAAAAGGGCAACTTTAGCATCATCAAATTTATCCCTGGCAATCATCCGTATTTCATTCAGCACATCTCCGGCCATCGCATAAATTTTATCAAACCTTTCAAAATCTTCTTTCACAAATTTACGGCTCACCTGCCGGCTGATGTCAATGCCATTTTTTAAGGCCACTTTTTGTGACAGGCGGTGCGGCCCTTCCCCCGTATGGTAACCATTGGTGCCGGCACTGTCTGCCACCCAGTTAAGCCCTGCCTGATCAATTTTATGTTGTAAAATACCTTCTGCAAGCGGGCTCCTGCAGATATTGCCCAGGCACACCATCAGGATTTTCATGGCGCAAATATAGTTTACTGGTTTCAGATGTTGGTAGCCGTTCGTAAATTACCCGCTGGTAATTTACGGGTGAATTTTTTTCGGGTTTACCTTAGTCATCCACAAAAATCACCTCTTTATCACCATTTTATAAAACGGTGTTCACCATCTATCCTTCCTTAGTATGTTTGCAAAAACAAAACTGCCTGCTGCACAATGAACAACCTGCCCGGAAACACTTCTGATTTTTTTTCTTCCAAACCACCCATTTATGTGCTGCTGGCAGAAGATAATCTCCTGCTGCAGGAGGCAATAAAAATGGTATTGGCAAAGAAGGACTTCACTGTGTATGTTGCAAAAAATGGCAAACAGGCAGTAGAGCAAATGAAACAGCACCCAATTGATATTGTTTTAATGGCTATCAATATGCCGGAGATGAATGGCGTGGAAGCCACACTCGCCATCCGTAGTTTTAATCAATACACTCCTATCATCGCCTTTACCAGTTACGATGAAAACTCTATGCTTCAGCCCATCAAAAAAGCAGGTATGAATGGCTTTTTAAGCAAGTATGCTTCTCCCGACCATATTTACCATGTGATCATGCAATATATTGGGGTAGGGAAGAATAGCTGATTTGATTCCTTCAGTAAAAGTTGATCTCATTCCTTTTCCGGTTATGGAATAAGCTCCCTGCAGCATCTAATTGCAACCGGCGCCGGTTTTGAATTTTCAATTTCTCTCCCATTTTTTATCGGAATCAAAACCAACAACAATGAACAGCGAATCAATTTTAACAACCGACCTGCTTGATATTCTTTTTGACAAAAGAAACAAAACCTATGGAGCATATATCCTTCGTAAATTTTATCCCAACCGCATCAAAAAAGCTTTGCTGATCATGCTTGGTTTAGTGTTATTGTTTTCGGCCTTTACCATTTTGCCACAGAACAAAAAACTACCCTCAGGTTACAGGGTAGAGGATGCGGTTTTATTTGCCGAACCACCTGTAGAAAAAAAACAGCTGGTTGCCAGGCCCAGGCAAAAAATGGGCTCCGTGCCCGTAAAATCCAAGGAGAGAGTTACTAACAGTATGCTTATAGTGCCTGATAAAGACAGCACAGCTATTTTCCAGGACATCAGTAACCTTTTGAGAGGTAATCAAAATATCATAGTGCCACCCGGTCTGGGAACTGGAAGCTTGCTGCAGGCAAATGAGGGGTATGGTGTGGTAAATGTACCAGGCCCTGCAGACCCGGAGGAAAGAGATTATGGGCCAGTCGGCAACCCCGATGTACAAGCTTCTTTTCCGGGTGGTGAAAAAGAGTTAATAAAGTTTTTGCAAAGCAATCTTCGTTCGCCACGGGATTTGGAAGAAGGCGAATTGGTAGAGGTGAAAATAAAATATGTAGTGGGGTTTGACGGAAACCTGCAAAGTTTTACCGTGTTGAAAGATGGAGGGGAAGCGTTCAACCTTGAGGTAATAAGGGTATTGAAAAAAATGCCCAAATGGAACCCTGGAAAAAAAGGGGGGCAAAATGTACCTGTTTATTATACAATCCCGGTAAAGTTTACAACAACTGAATAAATATGTGATAAATACTGTAATTTGTAAGCCCTTATTTAGTCATAAATTTCTGGTGATGCGTAAGGAGATAAGCGTGAATAAAACAGCCGAAACCAAAAAGTAAATCCTTTATAAAAATGGCATTGGAAGAATTTGAAAAAGAACAAATGACGGAAAGAGAAAAAGGGATATCCCAGATGAGAAGCATCAGTAATTATGGAATGGGCATTTTCCTGGTGATTGCCGGATTTTTTTTTATGTTTCCTACAAAATATACCTACCGCTTTTTAGATAATTACGATCCTGTGCTAATAAAAATATTTGCAGTGATCTGCTGGGTATATGGTGCTTTCAGGATTTACAGGGGATACCACAAAAAATATTTTAATGACTGATGAATAATGTACAATTGAAACATACAATAAAGCAGCTGGCGGCGATATTCATTTGTTTTTTTTTATTGACAGGCTGCAATGAAATAAAACATCATGGTGCTGCTGATACCACCACAAGCGGTACTATCAATATCAGTGTGGATGAATCTTTCAGGCCGGTAATTGAGGCGCAGATTAAAGTTTTTGAAGGGTCGTTTCCCGGTACAAAAATTAATGCCGTGTACAAACCGGAAGCAGAATGCCTGAAAGACCTGTTTAACGATACTGCAACAAGAATGGTGATCGTAACGAGAGGGCTTTCTGCACAGGAAGCCAGGTATTTTGAAGATACCCTTCACTTTGTTCCCCGGAGTGAAAAGATTGCTTCTGACGCCATTGCAATTATTGTAAACATAAAAAGCAGGGACAGTATTTTTACCTTGCATGGATTACAGCAACAGCTTTCAGGCGGGGCCGTCAATAATAAAAAAATAGTGTTTGATGGACTGAATGCCACTAGTGCCATCCGGTTTGCCATTGACAGTATTCTAAAAGGGAAAAAGTTTGACAATGACAAGGTGAAGGCAGTTAAAAACAGCCGCGAGGTGTTGGATTATATAGCGTCAGATACCAACGCCATTGGGATGGTGGGCATAAGTTGGATTGGCAACCCTGAGGACAGTTCGCAGGTTAATATGTTAAGGAAAGTAAAAATAGCCTACGTAAAATGTGAGCCATGTGTAGATTCGCCTTACGTAAAGCCAACACAGGCGGGCATGATGACCAGGCGCTATCCTTTGGTACGTGGATTGTATTACATACTTAAAGAAAATTATTCAGGCCTGGGATCAGGGTTTGCAGGTTTTTTGCAGTATGAAAGAGGGCAATTGATTTTCAGCAGGGCTTACCTGTGGCCGGCTAAAATGTCTTTTAATGTTAGAAACGTAATATTAAATCAAAAATTAAAAAAAGAGTAAGTTAATATTGTGAGATTGCTGGTAAAATTAATATCATTGTAAAGTATTAAATCAAAAAAAATGAGCAAATTTAAATTTGGGATGCTGTTTTTAGCCACAGTGTTTATTTCAACAGTTTTAAAGTCACAAACAATAGACGAAGGGAAAAAATTCATTTATTATGAAAGATATAGAAGTGCAAAAACTGTTTTTGAAAAGCTGGTGGTAGCCAATCCTAATAACCCCGATGCTGTTTACTGGTTAGGGCAGGCCATGATTTTACCTGCGGATAATAAGGATATTGAAGGGGCAAAAGCATTATATCAAAAAACGTTGATGAATAACAGCAGCAGCCCTTTACTTCTGGCTGGTATGGGCCATATTGAATTGCTTGAGGGCAAAATTCAGGATGCCAGGAATCGTTTTGAAACAGCCCTCAGTCTCAGCCAGGGCAAAATTGCTGCGGTGCTCAATGCCATTGGATTTGCCAATGTTGATGCTGATAAAGGAGATGCTGAATATGCTGTGGAAAAATTGAAGCTGGCCACCACTTTAAAAAATATGAAAGACCCTGATGTATACAACAATTTGGGTGATGCCTATAAAAAACTGCTGGAGGGTGGGCCTGCACAAACCGCCTACGAATCAGCAATCGCTGTGAGCCCTAATTATGCAAGGGGATCTTACCGGATAGGAAAAATATACCAGACACAAGGCCAGGGGCAGGAGGAAATTTATATGAGATATTATAATGATGCCATAGCAAAGGACCCATCTTATGGCCCCGTTTACGAAAATTTATACCAGTATTATTACCTTACCAATGTTGGTAAATCAGCCGAGTACCTCGATAAATATTTGGCCAATACTGATGATGATCCCAAGAATTGTTATTACAGGGCTTCCATGAAATATGCACAGGGGCTTTTTGCGGAATCTATTTCAAAAGCAGAAGAGTGCATTAAAACAGAAGGCGCAACACCATACCCTAATTTATATGGATTAGAGGCATATGCCTATGACAGGCTGGGGGATTCTATCAATTCAAAAAAATATTTTGATATTTATTTTGCTAAGCAAAACCCCGATAAGATAGGCCCTACAGATAGAAAAACGTATGCAAAAGTTTTACTTAAGGATACCCTTCCCGGTAACGAAGCTTTAGCCGGAGAAAATATAGATAAAGCGGTATTGGCTGATACTACGGAAAATGGTAAAGTTTTATTGCTGAAAGATATGGCTGCTCACTTTGAAGGGAAAAGAAAATTTAAAGCGGCAGCAGACTGGTACAGTAAGATTGTAAGTGTAAGGAAGGATCCTAGAAAAACGGACTTGTATAATGCAGGATATAATTATTTCCGTTGTGGCGATTATACTGCTGCTATCACTGTATTTAATACGTACAGCCAAAAATTCCCTGAAGATGCTTTCGGATACTATATGGCGGGAAAAGCAAACTGGGCAATTGATTCTACATTTGCGTTGGCATTGGCAAATCCTTCTTTTGAAAAAGCAATTGAAGTAGGGCAAAAAGACAGTTTGAAATACAAGCCACAGTTGATCGGGAGTTACAAGTATTTCATTGTGTATTCCGTTTATAAAAAGGATAAATCAGCTGCATTAAGTTATTGTGATAAGGTATTGGCTATTGATCCTAACGATGCAGAAACTGTAAGTAACAAAGCCACCATCGCCACGATGAACTTTAATGCACCTGCACCTAAACCAAAGCAAACCCCAGCTGCACCCAAACAGTCGGGAGGTAAAACGGCTGAAAAAAGCAGTGGAACAAAAGCGGCAGCGGCCCAAAAATGATAAAAACTTAAAGGAAATATACTATCCCCATTTTGAACTGAATGGGGATTTTCTTTTTTAAAAACTAAGATTGTTTTTTGCTAACCCTGCCTTATTTTTGCCAGATGCAATTCTATCTACTCCAGGCCAGTGATGTAAACAGCGCTGCAAATTATTTGCCCATAGGTATCCAGCTTATTTTTGCCATCGGTTTTATTGCCACCATGATGGTGTTAACACATAAATTTGGGCCCAAGCGAAAAGGCACTGATAAGTTACAGAATTTTGAAAGTGGCATTGAAATAAAGGGTAACGCAAGGCAGCCAATGGCGATCAAATATTTTTTAGTGGCTATCCTGTTTGTGCTGTTTGATGTGGAGGTAATTTTCTTCTACCCTTATGCCGTTAATTTCAGAGAGCTTGGCTGGAATGGATTTTTGGCCGTAGTAATGTTTGTAGGATTATTCATTGCCGGCTTTATCTATATAATTAAAAAAGGGGCTTTGGATTGGGAAGATTAACTGATGGGCATATTTGAAAAAGTGCAGTGGACAACATTATGATGTAAAAATTGTTTTCTGTGTACCAATATTCAAATGGCGTAATTTTCAAATTTTCAAATTAAATAAATGTCACGTCCCGTACAATACAACAACAAACTAAAAACAGTAGAAGCCCCCGAAGGCATGATGGGGGACGGTTTCATGGCTACTTCTTTGGAAAAAGTGGTAGGCCTTGCACGTAAAAATTCTATCTGGCCTTTACCCTTTGCAACCTCTTGCTGCGGTATTGAATTTATGGCCACCGCTGCCAGCCATTATGATATTGCCAGGTTTGGCGCTGAACGGATGAGTTTCTCTCCACGCCAGTGCGATCTTTTAATGGTGATGGGAACAATTTCAAAAAAAATGGGGCCAGTATTAAGACAGGTGTATTTGCAAATGGCCGAACCACGCTGGGTTTTATCGGTTGGCGCCTGTGCCTGCAGCGGTGGTATATTTGATACTTATTCTGTATTGCAGGGTATAGATCAGATCATTCCGGTAGATGTATATGTTCCAGGCTGTCCTCCAAGGCCCGAAGCCATTTTAGACGGGTTCTTAAAAATACAGGACCTTGTAGGTGAAGAAAGTTTAAGGAGAAGGAACAGTGATAAATATAAAGAGTTGATGAACGCTTACGGTATTCAATAAAAAGAATCCGGCTGTTCACTGCAGGCCCACAAAAATAACATTCATAATTATACCTTAGCTGAAAAGCGAATGGATAAAAGCTTAAAAGCTACAATGCCTTTAACCAACGAAACCATACAAAAAAAATTAACTGAAAAATTCGGAGACGTGCTTACCAGCTGGCAACAGCCATATGGTATGCTTACCTTTACGGCGCCAAAAGACCTTAACCTGAAAGTGCTTCAATTTCTTTACGACGACCCCGAATTGAGATTTCAATTTTTAACAGACCTCCAGGCGGTGCATTACCCTGATAAAAAGGGAGAAGAACTGGCAGTAGTATATCACCTGCACAACCTGGTGGATAATATCCGTATCAGGTTTAAAGTTTTCACTGATATTAATACACCTGATGTGTATAGCGCTACAGCATTATACCGGTCGGCTAATTTTATGGAAAGGGAAACCTTTGATTTTTTCGGGGTAAATTTTGTTGGCCATCCGAATTTGATAAGGATTTTAAATGTGGATGAAATGGATTATTTCCCGATGAGAAAAGAGTTTCCATTGGAAGACCAGACAAGGGTGGATAAGGATGATGAGATGTTTGGAAGGTAGGAAGTTTCACACAAAGGGTACGGAGAAAACAAAGCCAACAACGTTTTTTCTTTGTGTACATAGCAATCTTTGTTTCGTTGTGTGAAATAAAATGATGAATAGAGAAATTTTGTACAAGAGTGCGACGCCAATGCAGGCGATTAGAGAAAAAATGACAGGCACAAAAAAATAAAAATATTCATGTCCAGTACAGATCACATTTTATTGCCGGAAGGAAGTATTGAAAAACAAACCACTACACTTAACCTGGGCCCAACCCACCCGGCAACACATGGGGTGTTTCAAAATATCCTGGAACTGGATGGGGAGAGGATTTTGAGTGCAGTATCTACTGTAGGCTATATCCACAGGGCTTTTGAGAAATTGGCTGAAAGAAGGCCGTTGTACCAGATTACGCCAATAACCGACCGGTTAAATTATTGTTCCTCCCCCATCAATAACATGGGTTGGCATATTACCTGCGAAAGATTGCTGGGAGTTCAAACGCCTAAAAGAGTAGATTACCTCCGTATTATCATCATGGAGTTGTCAAGAATCTCAGATCACCTGATCTGTAATTCAATAGTAGGGGTGGACAGTGGTGCCTTCTCAGGGTTTTTATACCTGATGCAATACAGGGAATTAATTTATGAAATATATGAAGAAATATGCGGCTCCCGTCTTACTACTAATATTGGGCGTATTGGCGGTTTTGAAAGGAATTTCACAGCTACGGCATTTGAAAAACTCGAAAAATTCCTGAAAGAATACCCGGGTGTACTAAAGGAGTTTGAAAACCTGTTTACCCGCAACCGTATTTTTATGGAACGTACCATTGGTTGCGGTCCTATCAGTGCTGAAAGGGCATTGAACTACGGATTTACAGGTCCTAACCTCAGGGCTTCAGGTGTGGATTACGATGTAAGGGTACACACGCCTTACAGCAGCTACGAAGATTTTGATTTTAAGGTGCCGGTTGGAACTACCGGGGATTGCTACGACCGTTTCCTGGTGCGTAACGAAGAAATGTGGCAGAGCCTTAGCCTCATCAACCAGGCATATAAAAAAGTACAGGAATTTAAAGGTGCCGAAGCAGAAGTGTTTCATGCGGATTCACCTGCCTATTATTTGCCGGAGAAGAAGGATGTGTACACTAAAATGGAAGCACTCATTTACCATTTTAAAATTGTAATGGGGGAAACAGAAATCCCAGCCGGTGAATTGTACAGTTCGGTGGAAGGAGCCAATGGGGAGCTGGGTTTTTATATTATCAGTGATGGCGGCAGAACGCCGTACAGGCTGCATTTCCGCAGGCCCTGTTTTATTTATTACCAGGCCTACCCTGAGTTGATAAAAGGCGGAATGATAAGTGATGCAGTGATAACTATGAGTAGTTTGAATTTGATTGCCGGGGAATTGGATGCATAGGATTTGTCTTCCTGACCTTGCAGCAGGAAGATGCTTACATAAATTATGAATATTTAATTATGAGTGTTGAATTTTCAAAGGAAAAATTGGATAGGGTAGCGGAAATAATTTCCCGTTATCCGCAAGGCAAACAAAAAAGCGCCCTGCTTCCGGTATTGCACCTGGCGCAGGAAACGTTTAATGGCTGGCTGGATACGCCTGTTATGGACTATGTAGCATCACTGTTGAATATTGAACCGATAGAAGTGTATGAAGTGGCAAGTTTTTACAGTATGTACAATTTAAAACCAGTAGGCAAATATCTTTTCGAAGTTTGCCAAACAGGGCCATGTATGATCAACGGCAGCGATAATATTATTGAATACATCCAGCAAAAGCTTAACATCAAAACAGGCGAAACTACTGCAGATGGTTTGTTTACGCTGAAAACAGTAGAGTGCCTCGGTGCCTGTGGTTATGCACCTTTAATGCAGTTGGGCAAGCATTACAGGGAACACCTGACAAAAGATAAAGTAGATGCCATCATTGAGGAATGCAGGTTAAAAACAGGACAGTTAAATTAAATGAAGATACAATTTTGGGAATAACCAACGCCATACTAAAAGTAAGAGAACACCGCAAGTCTGAAAAAACTGCGGAGGTTAATTTTTTAGTTGATAGTGGTGCTGTTTACAGTTTGGTTCCGGGTAAAATTTTGGATACCCTGGATATTGAGCCTTATAAAGAAATGATTTTTTCCCTTGCAGATGGAACCACGCTTAAAAGAAAAGTTTGCAGCGCATATTTCGAATTTGAAGGAGAGGGAGGGCCGGCACCAGTAGTTTATGGTGAAGAAGGAGATGAGCCTTTATTGGGAGCTACTACATTGGAGTCTTTGGGATTGGTATTAAATCCATTTACAAGAACATTGCATCCCATGAAGATGCTGATGGCTAAATTGAAACCATGAGGTTGTTATTTTTAAATATTGTTTTTTTATTTGCCTCTTTTGAGGCCTTTACCCAAAGTATTGAGGAAGAAAATTTAATAGTTACGGTAAAAGAATTTCACCAGGCGCTGGTTAATAAAAATATCATTGCTATTAACCAGCAAACAGATAAGGGATTAACCTACGGGCATAGCAATGGATGGGTGCAGACAAAAGAAGCTATCATTAAAGATTTTGAAACCAATTATATCAGTTATCAAAGTTTTAAAGAAGACAGTATTTCAGTTTCGTTGGGTGCAGATCTGGCAAGTGTTCGTTTCGTTGCAGACATTACGGCAACATTAAAAGGCAACATGGCCAACCATCATATTAAAGTACTGGAAGTGTGGGTGAAAAAAAGTAAACGATGGGTATTGTTTGCAAGGCAGGCCATAAAGTCATAAGCAATGGGATTATAAATGAATTCAAAATTATAAAACACAATAGTCCCCCTTTTGGGGATAGGGTATGAAAAAATTATTATTAGCAAACGCAAACATTCCGGGCATCCGCAATTATGAAGTATATCGCCGTGAAGGGGGGTACCGCAGTGTGGAGAAAGCACTGAAAATGGCTCCGGCAGACATAGTGGAGGAGGTAAAGAAAAGTGGTTTAAGAGGCCGTGGTGGCGCTGGTTTTCCTACCGGCCTGAAATGGAGCTTCCTGGCAAAGCCAGAAGGCGTGGCCCGTTACCTGGTTTGCAATGCAGATGAAAGCGAACCCGGTACTTTTAAAGACAGGTACCTGATGGAGTTCATTCCTCACCTGTTGATTGAAGGAATGGTTGTAGGGTCTTTTGCGTTAGGCAGTAATGTGAGTTACATTTATATCCGCGGTGAATATGACTGGATTACTGATATTTTGGAAGAAGCTATTAAAGAAGCCAAACAAAATGGCTGGCTCGGTAAAAATATTCAGGGCAGCGGATTTGATTGTGAAATTTATGTACAGCGTGGTGCAGGTGCTTATATCTGCGGAGAAGAAACGGCATTGATCGAATCCCTGGAAGGCAAAAGGGGAAACCCACGCATCAAGCCGCCTTTCCCCGCAATCAAAGGTTTGTGGGATTGCCCGACTGTAGTGAATAATGTTGAAACCATTGCGGCGGTAGTGCCAATCATCAATGAAGGGGGAGATGCGTATTCAAAAATAGGTGTGGGTAAAAGTACCGGAACAAAATTAATATCAGCCTGTGGCAATATCAACAAGCCGGGCATTTACGAAATTGATATGACCATTTCTGTAGAAGAATTTATTTACAGCGATGACTACTGCGGCGGCATTCCAAACGGGAAAAGATTAAAAGCCTGTATCCCGGGTGGGTCATCTGTACCCATCTTGCCGGCTAATTTATTACTCACCACCGCCAAAGGTGAAAAGCGCCTGATGAATTATGAAAGCCTAAGTGATGGAGGATTTGCCACAGGAAGTATGATGGGAAGCGGTGGCTTTATTGTTTATGACGAAGACCAGTGCATTGTAAAAAATACCATGACACTGGCAAGGTTTTATCATCATGAAAGCTGCGGGCAATGCAGCCCCTGCCGTGAAGGTACCGGCTGGATGGAAAGGATCCTGAAAAAGATAGACAGCGGTAAAGGAGAAATGAAAGACATTGATTTGTTGTGGGATATCCAGCGCAAAATTGAAGGAAATACCATTTGCCCGTTGGGCGACGCTGCCGCATGGCCGGTAGCCGCTGCCATCAGGCATTTCAGGGATGAATTTGAATGGCATATCACCAATCCGAATGCGTGTTTGTTGAGAAATTATGGATTGGCGCATTATGCTGATCCGATTCATGTGCCGGCTTAGTTGTTTCACACAAAGGGTACAAATAAAGCAAAGCAGGCAAAGATGATTTATGTAATTGAGGTTATATCAGTGAATAGTACTTATGAATAATGATGCATTGATTCAGCGGGAAAATGAGCTAAGTAAAATTGCGTTGGACATCTGTTTCAGGATACATAAGTTATACGGACCCGGATTATTTGAAAGTGTATATGAGGAAATATTTTGTTTTGAAATTGAAAAAGAGAAAGTGGCCTTTGAAAGGCAAAAGCCTATTCCATTAATTCATGGAACAGTTAAATTGGAAGCAGGTTTTAAGGCTGATATTATTCTGGAAAAAAAATTACTGGTTGAGTTTAAATCTGTAGAAGCATTAGCTGATATTCATTACAAACAAGTTCAGACATATCTAAAACTGTCTAACTTAAAACTTGGACTGCTAATAAATTTTAATGTTGTTTATTTGAAAGATGGAATTAAAAGAATAATAAATACTTATTAGTGTCTTATCCCGCTTTGTGCCCGGTAAAACCATTGTTAAGTTTTAAAAAAAACTTTGTATACTTTGTATCCTTAGTTTTCTTAGTGTGAAATAATTCGTTGTTTACTTTGTATTCGTTGTTTACTTTGTGTGAAATAAAATATGTCTGACGAAATAAAAAAAGAACCACCTGCAAATTTCAAAGTAACGATAGATAATATCACTATTGAAGTAGCTCCAGGCACAACTGTGTTAAATGCAGCCCGCCAAATTGGTGGTGATGTAACACCACCGGCAATGTGCTACTACAGCAAGTTACAGGGCAGTGGTGGTAAATGCCGCACCTGTTTGGTAGAAGTTGCTGCTGGCTCTGCCGCCGATCCAAGGCCGATGCCTAAACTGGTAGCGAGTTGCCGCACTACCGTAATGGATGGCATGATTGTAAAAAATATCACCAGTGATAAAGTAAAAGACGCAAGGGCAGGGGTGGTGGAATTTTTATTGCTGAACCATCCGCTCGATTGCCCTATATGCGACCAGGCCGGCGAATGTCATTTGCAGGACCTTGGTTATGAGCACGGCAAAGAAGGCACCCGCTATGAATTTAAAAGACGCACTTTTGAAAAAGAAGATATCGGCCCTTACATCCAGCTGCACATGACCCGTTGCATCCTCTGTTACCGCTGCACTTATGTGGCTGACCAGTTGACGGATAAAAGATCGCATGGTATTTTAGACAGGGGCGAACATGCAGAAATTTCTACTTACATTTCCAAAGCAATTGACAATGACTTTAGCGGCAACATGATTGATGTTTGCCCGGTTGGAGCATTGACCGATAAAACATTCCGGTTTAAAAACAGGGTATGGTTTACTAAGCCGGCAGATGCCCATAGAAATTGCGAAACGCCAGGATGTTGTGGTAAAACAACTTTGTGGTTAAGAGGGGATGATGTGTTTAGGGTAACAGTAAGAAAAGACCAGTGGGGAGAAGTGCAGAGTTATGATGGTAAGCCCGGTTGGATATGTAATACCTGCCGCTTTGATAAAAAGAGAACAAATGACTGGGAAATAGAAGGGTTAACAAAGATCAGCCGCCACTCAGTAATATCACAGGGAAAATATCCCGGGTTGGTAATGCCAAAGGAAACGATGAAAGAGGTAATGGGTGGAAGAGGGCCCCGGCTGCTGATGGATATTCATGAGGAGAGTGAGGTGAACAAACCAACCGTTCATTTGAGTGAGATAAATGGACCGGCACATTCCACTGATTTTGAGAAAAAATAAACAGTTTTCATTTCTGATATTTTGCACTGAAAGATTATGCTTTTACAAATAAATACGTTCTTAATAATAGAAAAATTGGTCCTCATTGTGGTGGTGGTCATGTCTTCGCTGGTGATAGCCATGTACTCCACTTATGCCGAGCGTAAAGTGGCGGCTGCCCTGCAGGACAGGCGTGGGCCCAACAGGGCCGGGCCTTTCGGGCTATTCCAGCCTTTGGCCGATGGGTTGAAATTATTTTTTAAAGAAGAGATCATCCCCAATTTTTCCTCTAAATTTTTATTTATTCTCGGTCCGTGCCTGGCCATGCTTACCGCAATGATGACCGGGGCTGTAATTCCCTGGGGTGATAAAGTACATTTTTTTGACAGGGATATTTCTTTGCAGATAGCGGATATCAATATCGGAATATTGTATGTGTTTGGAGTGGTAAGTATGGGTGTGTACGGCATCATGATCGGCAGCTGGGCTAGCAACAATAAATTTTCTTTGATGGGAGGGTTAAGGGCAGCCTCACAGATCATCAGCTACGAACTCGCAATGGGTATTGCCCTGATAGGATTGCTGATGGTAACCGGAACGCTCAGCCTGAAAACTATGGTAGGCTTTCAAATGGATGGATATTGGAATATTGTAAAGCAACCGCTGGGTTTCCTGATTTTCCTGATCTGTGTTTTTGCAGAGTGCAACCGCACGCCGTTTGATTTGGCGGAAGCAGAAAATGAATTGATTGGCGGGTATCACACAGAGTACTCCTCTATGAAACTGGGCTTTTATTTATTTGCAGAGTACATCAATATGTTTATCAGCAGTGCTGTGATGGTGAGTTTATTTTTTGGGGGGTATGATATCCCCTTTGTTAATGATGCCCATTTAACCCAAAGCATCGGCGTAAACTGGACCGCATTGCTTCATACTTTTTGCTTCCTTGTAAAAGCAGGGTTTTTCCTCTTCCTTTTTATGTGGGTAAGGTGGACCATTCCGCGTTTCCGGTATGATCAATTGATGAGGCTTGGGTGGAAGATTTTGATACCGCTGGCATTGTTCAATATGCTGGTAACAGGGGCACTGGTTTTATTACATCAAAATAACTGGCATTTTTAAACCAATAAAAATATCTTTGCTCAACTTTATATTTTAATTTTTACACTATACATAAAATGCAACCACTCACCAACAAATCCAAACCGGTAGACCGCAGGCCAATGAGTTTGCTGGAGATGGCTTACCTGCCGGCTATTTTTAAGGGCATGACCATTACATTTGGACACATGTTTAAGAAAAGGCCAACGATTAATTACCCTGAAAAAACAAGGCCCTTCAGCCCGGTATTCAGGGGCCTGCATGTTTTAAACAGGGATGAAGAAGGGAGGGAAAACTGCACTGCCTGTGGTTTGTGTGCCGTGTCCTGTCCGGCAGAAGCCATCACTATGGAAGCTGCGGAAAGGCAACCCGGTGAAGAAAACCTGTACCGGGAAGAAAAGTATGCAGCTAAATATGAGATCAATATGTTGCGTTGCATCTTTTGTGGATTGTGCGAAGAGGCCTGCCCTAAAGATGCCATCTATTTAAGTGAAACCTTTGCCCCTGCTAATTTTCAGCGTAAGGGATTTATTTATGGTAAAGATGATCTGCTGATTCCACATCCGGTGAAAGAACCTGAAGCGTATGCAAAGGCAAAAGGTGGGAGAGTAAAACTAAACAACAACTGATATCTTTAATCTTTTTTAACCTTCTCCGGTAAGATGGAGAGCATGAGCCGCTTCTTATGGGTGTTACACAAATTTTATTTTGGTTTTTGAGTGTACTGGCACTGGGTGGTGCCATCATGGTGGTAGCCAGTAAAAACCCGGTACACAGTATCCTTTATCTCATCATTACTTTTTTTGCCATCTCCGGGCACTATATCTTACTGAACGCTCAGTTTTTAGCCATTGTAAATATCATTGTATATGCAGGAGCTATTATGGTGTTGTTTTTATTTGTGGTGATGCTGATGAATCTCAATGCTGAAAGTGAACCGCCCCAAAAAAGCAAATACCTTTTATATGCAGGTATTATTGCCGGTTGCAGCTTACTGCTGCTGATTGTTGCTGCGTTAAGGAAAGCCGAGATGGGAAAACAACTGGTACAAATGAAAGAGGGCGATGTGGGGCTCATAAATAATTTGGGCAGGACGTTATTTACTGATTATGTTTTCCCTTTTGAAATAAGCAGTGTTTTGTTCCTGAGCGCCATGATTGGTGCTGTGGTAATATCAAAAAAAGAATCAGCTAAAACAACCGGTGTTTTATAATGAGAAAAATTCTGTTCTTCTTTGTTGTATTTAGCTTCATCACCTGTGCAGCAACTGCGCAGATTGACCTGAACAAAATACTGGATTTTAATGACCTGCTGGGTAAAGCACTGAATGTAAAAAAAGGGTTTGCGCCAAAATTTTCATTGGGCAATATGCCCATTAATTCAATCAGTAAGGTGGCAGAAATTTTCCAGGTAAAGAATATCGGGCAGGCCACTAAATTGTTCAATACTTTTAAAACAGGAAGGACAGTGTATCGATTAGCAGCAGCAGCAGGAAGTGTATTTGCAGTGTATGGTACTATACGGTCGTTGGACAAAGCTGCGGTTACCAAAGATTACCAGGGAGCTATTACAGCAGGACTGGTTACCATTGGAACCGGCCTCCTCACCAAGTTGTTAACCAAGGCTGCGGCTTACAAAGCAGTGGATATATTTAATGGGGCAGTTACAAAAAAAATAAAAGACATACTTTCAATACAACCTGCATCCAATACCATTGGAATGGGCTTGTATGTAAAACTATAAACTGATTATGCCTGTAAATTATTATATTTTTTTATCAATGGCTTTGTTTTGTATTGGTGTAGTGGGCGTATTAACCCGCCGCAATGCCATCATTATTTTTATGTGTGTAGAACTGATGCTGAATGCAGCCAACCTGCTGCTGGTGGCCTTTTCTAAAATGCATAACCTGGCGTTGGGGCTTGAATTCCCAAAGCTGGCAAGCGAAGCCCAGGTATTTGTTTTTTTTATTATGGTGGTGGCCGCTGCGGAAGTCAGTGTGGGACTTGCCATTATTGTAATGATTTACAGGAATACCCATTCTGTGGACGTGAATTTTTTGAACAGGTTGAAGAATTAAATGACGTCCCCATCCCCAAAGTGGGAGAAGGACAAGAGAATTAATATTTTAAAATAATTTAAACAAAATTCCCCTTTAGGGGATAGGGGCATGAACAACGTTTTACAAATAGTTTGGTTGATTCCTTCTTTACCGCTGATCGGTTTTTTGATCAATGGCCTGGGAAGAAAAAGTTTATCAAAATCATTAAGTGGCATCATTGGCAGCGGTGTTATCCTGGGATCGTTCATATTAAGTATCTGGGTTTTTCTGCAGGTAAAAAATGGTAATACCTATGTTGCCCATTTCTACGATTTCATTAATACTGCCTCATTGAAGATTGGCTTTGATTTCCAGGTTGATCAGCTATCTTCCCTGTTTTTATTGATCATTACTGGAGTGGGTTTTTTAATTCATGTGTACTCCACTTCTTATATGCACGAAGAGGAGCCAAAAGATTTCGCCAAATACTTTTCTTTCCTGAACCTCTTTGTGTTTTCGATGCTTTTGCTGGTGATGGGAGGTAATTACATTATCATGTTTATTGGCTGGGAAGGCGTGGGTCTTTGTTCTTATTTATTGATTGGCTTTTGGTTTAAAAATAACAATTACAATGATGCTGCAAAGAAGGCATTCATCATGAACCGTATCGGCGATCTTGGTTTTTTGCTGGCGGTTTTTTGGTTACTGAATAAATTGGGTACAGCAGATTACCACCAGGTTTTTGCGTTGGTGGCAGACCCTCAAAAGAATCCACTGACAATATTTGACATTACAGGCATTACCTTATTATTGTTTGTAGGAGCCATTGGTAAAAGTGCCCAAATACCTTTATACACCTGGTTGCCGGATGCAATGGCAGGCCCAACACCAGTGAGTGCTTTGATACATGCGGCAACCATGGTTACTGCAGGTATATACATGATTGCCCGCAGCAATATTTTGTTTACCATGGCACCGGTAACACAAACGGTGGTGGCAGTTGTGGGACTGGCTACTGCTATCCTGGCTGCTACCATTGCACTCAAACAAAATGATATAAAAAAAGTATTGGCTTACTCTACCGTTAGCCAGTTGGGTTATATGTTTTTAGGTCTTGGTGTTGGTGCGTATACCGGCGCTGTATTTCATGTGATGACGCATGCTTTCTTTAAAGCATTGCTCTTCCTCGGTGCAGGTAGTGTAATACATGCCATGGGTGGCGAACAGGACATC
>JAYVUL010000007.1:0-29382 GCA_043787935.1 Chitinophagaceae bacterium
GTATCTGCGCCGGCTGCCAGCAAAACAGTACTTTGCTGTTGAAAAAACAATTTACCGGATTGATTGGCGGATAATAAATATTGTATACCCAACTGGGCATTCAGCTGCAAAAAAGTGGAGTCTTTTTTAAAGAGGCCAAATGAAAAATCTATACCGAATGGAGATTTGAAAATATAAGGGTGCTGGTAGCCAATATTCAACCGGGGAGACTGCAGTTGCAATTGTTGCCAGTTAAGGGCAATTGTTTCACCATTGCCCAATACATTTTTTAAATTCAGGTTTACGTCGCCGGTCAGCTGCAATTTATTGGTTTGATTATTAGCCGGTAAAAAACCTACTAAAAAATTAACCTGGCTGCTGCGCTTTGGAGCAAGATATACTTTTAAAACAGAGCCGGTACCCAACATCGCCAATTCTGCCGGTTGCTGCGACTGCAGGTAAGGGAGCTCCAGTATTTTTTTTTCCACCTGATCCAATTTTTCTTTACTGTACATACTTCCATTTGCAATGCCAAGATAATGCTGTAAAAACTGGTTGGATATTTTTGCTTTGCCGCGGATACTGATACTGTCTATATGATAAAGCGGCCCTTTGGTTACTTTTAATGCAGCAGCTATGGCATTGCTTTTTAACCGGATACTGTCTAAATAAACATTGGCAAATGGATAGCCATTATTTTCATAATAATTTAAAATACGTTCTTTCACTAACTGGAGCTGGCCTAAATTAACAGGTTTGTTAAGAAAGTTTTTTGAAAAGTAGCCACTGGCGTCCATTGCGTTTTTTTCAATACTGTCTGTTGACAACTGCACCCAGTTTTGTTGTGGCCCGAGGTAGAGTTTTATTGTTGTTGTATCTGCTTCAAATCCAATACTATCAATTGACGCAGCCAGGTAACCCTGCATATTCAGCAATGCCGGAAGTTTGTTTACATAATCGATGCACAGGGGCTGATTGGAAAAGCTGGCTTGTAAATGCAATGCCTGCCCGTTAAAGGAGCTATCTTTGTCAATATACTGTATAACCAGTTTGTGTTGACCCGATGATGGCTGCTGGCAAAAGGCTCCTGAAAAGGCACCGGCTGCAATGAGGATTGAAGTAAATAGAATGTTGAGGTAAGTATTTTTTTTGTCTGTCATTGCGGAATCCAAATCTAAATCCTAAAATTGTAAATCAAAAATCTTTGTCCGGCATTTATATTCATATCCCCTTTTGCAGGCAGGCCTGCCACTACTGCAACTTTCATTTTGCTACTTCGTTAAGACTCAAAGAAGAGCTGATTGCTGCAATGATAATAGAAATAATGATTGCTGAAACCTTTGGTAAGGAAACACCGGTTACCAATGGGCATAAAGATGTTATTGAAACAATTTATTTTGGCGGTGGCACACCAAGTATCCTGAATGCAGTGGATCTGAAATTAATTGTTGATGCCCTTAGGAATAAATTCGCAATTGCGCCTGAGGCTGAAATCACCCTGGAAGCAAACCCTGACGATATCACTCATGAAAAATTAATTGAATGGAAACAAATTGGGATTAACAGGTTAAGTGTAGGCATTCAATCTTTTTTAAAGGAGGATTTAACCTGGATGAACAGGGCCCACACTGCTGCAGATTCGTTAAGATGCATTGAAGAAATTAAAGCAGCAGGCTATACCAATTTTTCTGTTGACCTTATTTATGGCTCACCCCTGCTGGGCCTGGATGACTGGCACAGAAATGTAGAAATGGTTATTGAAAAAAAAATCCCTCATATTTCCTGCTATGCCCTTACTGTAGAACCCAAAACTGCTCTTGCCAAAATGATTGCCCGGAACAAAAAGGCCACCGTGGATGCAGAAAAACAGGCGGAACAATTTTTATCGCTGATGGCCTGGATGAAGCAGGCCGGGTATGAGCAGTATGAGATCAGCAATTTCTCCCTGCCCGGCATGCACAGCCGGCACAACAGCAGCTACTGGCAGGGAAAAAATTATTATGGCTTTGGCCCTTCGGCACATTCCTTTGATGGGAAAAACAGGAGATGGAATATTGCCAATAATGCTTTGTACATAAAGTCGATGCAAAACAATATTATTCCTTTTGAAGAAGAAATACTTACAGCAACCCAGCAACTCAATGAATACATTATGACCTCCCTGAGAACAATGGAAGGGCTCGACCTGCAAAAAGTTGCCACTGAATTCGGTCCTGGTTTCAGTGATAAATTACAGGAAGCAAGCATCAAATGGGAAAAAGGAAGCAAACTGAAAATGGCAGATTCTAAAATAATTTTAACTACGGAAGGCAAATTATTTGCAGACGGTATTGCGTCAGACTTATTCTTTTGAATGGTACCAATGCCTGCTGATAAACTTAACAACTTCTGCAACAACATGACAGGAAACCATTAGCAGAATGGCAGAACTGGTAAATAGCGAATATGAAAAAGGCATCATTTTTTATTTCGGCATAAAGGTAAATACTAACTACACCAGTGACGCTTCGATTTTGTTAAACCCTTCTGCAGCAGCCAGGTTTTCCCACAATATTTGATATATGGTTTCTGCAATGGGCATTTCTGCTTTAACAGACTGGTTGATGATAAACATGCACTTGCTTGCATTGTATCCCTCGGCCACCATACTCATTTCAATCTGCGCCGATTTCACGGAATACCCTTTGCCAATCATGTTACCAAATGTCCGGTTCCGGCTGTAGAGAGAATAGCAGGTCACTAACAGGTCGCCCAAATAAACGGAAGCTGCATAATTGGTGGTTTGAAATCTCTTGTCCGTAATTTTATAATCGCTGTTGTGGTGTATGTCATCTGTGAGCTGCGATGCCGGTTTGCCATGGTCTATACTGCCCACTTCCACATTTTTTATTCCCGACTTCTTTAAAAAACCCGCCATTTCATCTGCACTGTTTGCAATCAGCACACTTAGGAAATTATCGCCATAATCAAGGCCATGTGCAATGCCGGCACCCACTGCATAAATATTTTTTAAAACAGCCGCAAACTGCACTCCGAAAATATCATTGTTCTCAATCGTATTGATATAATCCGTTTTAAAATGAGCAGCAATTTCATGAGTCATCTTTTCATCCACCCCCGAAAAGGTGAGGTAAGATAGTTTTTCTGCAGCCACTTCTTCCGCATGGCAGGGGCCGAGGACGGCAAAATAATTTTCCAGGGGGAAATAAAACTCGTTATTTAAAAAATCATTCAGCAGTAAGTTTTGATCAGGCAAAATGCCCTTTACTGCACTAACAATTTTTTTCCCTTCAAAAATATTTTTGTCTAAGGTAAGTAAGGTAGCTGCGGTATAGGCTGATGGGATGGCAACAATGATACAATCAGCGTGGGCCACCACTTCAGCGGCATTGGTGGTTAATTTTAATTTGCCGGTATCAAAATAAGCCATGCTGAGGTAGTGAGGATTATGATGGCGTGCCATTATCTGCTGAATGGCTTTTTCATTCCGGTTCCACCAGTAGATCGTGTTTCCGTTATCAGTTAAAATTTTTGCTATGGCTGTTCCCCAGCTGCCGCTTCCTAAAATACCAAAATTCATTGTTTCTCTTTTTTCAGTTTCCTGTTTATTGTTTTTCGTTTAGCAATACCAAGAATATATCTATGAATGAACTCCCTGAATTTTAAAAACCAGAAACGGGCAAACGGGAAACATATTCATTTTACAAGCCCAATTTATCCACCGCCAGTTGCGCTGCTATCTGGCTGGCATCTTTTTTATTGTATCCTTTTCCTTCTGCAACCAGTTCCCCATCCACAGTGGCTCCGATAGTAAACAACCGCCGGCCGTTTTCAAATTTTTCACCCAATGTCTCAAATTCAAGTGCCTTACCGTTTTTGTTGGCCCAGCCGTATAATTTGTTTTTGATGTTGATCTCAATACCCTCAAGGTCATCTATAAACATGTGTGTGGAAATGATATATTTCTCCACCCATTCCTGCGTTTTCTTATACCCTTTATCCAGGTAAACTGCGCCGATCAGCGCCTCCAGGGTATTTCCGAATATCTGCGATATTTTTAATGAATTATCATTTTTATTGTAGATGGTGATTTTCTTTAACCCCATCTTGATACCAATATCATTCAGTTGCTGCCTGTTCACCATTTTGCTCCGCATCTCGGTTAAAAAGCCTTCCCCTTTATAAGGGTATTTCATAAAAAGGTAATGTGCCACAATGGAGCTTAATACGGCATCGCCTAAAAATTCCAGGCGTTCATTGTTTTCATCTGCGCCTTCCCTTACTGAACGATGGCTGAGTGCTGTTCTGTAAAGATTAAGTGTGCCAGGCGTAAAGCCAAGTACATTATTGAGTTGTTTCTTAAACTCTTTCTTCTTTATATCCCCAATAAAAAAATCCTTGATAAACTGCAAAGTGTGATAGACTATTGTTATTTAAAATTAAGACTGACTGCAAGAATAAAAAATATTAACCCATTACAACCTGCTCACCTGATTGTTCAGGAAACTATTTTTACTCATCATACAAGATAAGCATTTTTTATTTGGACAAAGTACATCAGAACCTGATATTTTACAATAAAATAATCAGGTTGGCGCAGCCTGTTATCATTCAAATAAATAATAAAACGGGGGAGGGTTTTACTGGAAGCACTTTCCAAACATGAAGGCCTTAATAAAAGAAATGTAAATTAAACCGGGATTATGCTTTGTATTTTTTTACAATAACAGAAGCATTATGGCCGCCAAACCCAAAAGTATTGCTCAGTGCAGCATTCACTGTACGGTGCTGAGCCTTATTAAAAGTAAAATTCAATTTCGGGTCCAGTTCAGGATCATCGGTGAAGTGATTGATAGTAGGCGGAATGATATCTTTTGTAACAGCCAGTATACAAGCCAGCACTTCTAAAGCGCCTGCTGCTCCAAGGCAATGCCCGGTCATACTTTTTGTTGAACTGATATTCAATTGATAGGCATGGTCACCAAACACACTTAATATTGCTTTTGTTTCTGCAATATCACCCAGCGGTGTGGATGTGCCGTGTACATTTATATAGTCTATATCCTCTGGCTGTAAGCCCGCATCCTTCAATGCAGCTTTCATTACATTTTTTGCGCCCAGCCCTTCGGGATGCGGTGCCGTAATATGATAAGCATCGGCTGTAGCACCACCTCCTGCAATTTCACAATAAATCTTAGCGCCCCTTGCCAGTGCATGTTCCAGGCTTTCCAGTACAAACACACCGGCACCTTCTCCTATAACAAAACCATCACGGTCTTTGTCAAAAGGGCGGCTTGCTGTAGAAGGGTCGTCATTTCTTTCACTCATCGCTTTCATCGCATTAAAGCCCCCCACGCCTGCTGCACTGATTACCGCTTCACTACCGCCGGCAATAATTATATCAGCTTTATTAAGCCGTATATTATCAAAGGCATCAATAAGGGCGTTGGTAGAAGAAGCACAGGCACTAACCACAGCAAAGTTGGGACCCCGGAAACCATGACGTATAGATATCTGCCCTGCAGCAATATCCAGTATCATTTTAGGAATAAAGAATGGATTGAAACGAGGTGTGCCATCACCAGAAGCAAAATTGATTACTTCTTCCTGGAAAGTAATTAAACCTCCAATACCACTGGCAAATATCACGCCTACCCTGTCCACATCCACATTGTCTTTTCTGATACCGGCATCTTTAACCGCCTCATCACTGGCAATTAACGCAAACTGGGTAAAGCGGTCAATTTTACGGGCTTCTTTGCGATCCAAATAGGAGGTGGCATCAAAGTCTTTAACCTCACAGGCAAACCGTGTCTTAAATTTAGCAGCGTCGAATTGTTTGATAAAATCACAGCCATTAATTCCATCAGATAAACCCTGCCAGTAAGCGGCAACTGATTTACCCAATGGGGTCAATGCCCCCAATCCGGTAACAACTACTCTTTTTAATTCCATACAATTTGCCTGCGATGATTAAAACAGATGAAGATTTACTGCTTACTTAGCGTGTTCTTCCAGGTAAGTAACAGCCTGCCCAACGGTGGTGATGGTTTCAGCCTGCTCATCAGGAATGGAAATGTTAAATTCTTTTTCAAATTCCATGATTAATTCAACGGTGTCTAAGCTATCGGCACCTAAATCATTAGTGAAAGAAGCTTCCTGTGTAACTTCGGCTTCATCCACCCCTAATTTGTCAACAATTATTTTCTTTACTCTTGTTGCAATGTCTGACATGATATTATTATTTAGTTATTGAGCAGCAAAAATATACTTTTTGAAATAAATACAAAGAAATATTGCATTTAAAGAAGGAAAAGTAAAATTGAGCGTAAAATCTGCTGCTGCTAAACCGCCCTCATTTTTTAACCCGCCCGGTAAACTGCGAGGAAATACGCCTGTTCAATACTGCAACAACAGCAATAGTAAGCCCTATTTAATTCCCTCTTTTTGTCGTGACAGGCTGTTTTTCTTTACATATTCTGTAAAAAAATTCCCGATAATGGATTTTTCGAAATGGCCTATTTTATCAAAATGCCTTTCAGTAAAGGGTTTCAGCATTTGGCATTAATCCTGTTTATCGATGTTGTACCTCAAAAAAAAGATTATGAAAACTACTTACCACCATCAAACAAATGAAAAAAGCAATGCAACTCAACGGCGGACAACATCCTACCCTTCAGGGCATTTAAGTACTACCCAGGCAATTGCATGGTTTTTACTGACTGCAATTGTGTTATTTCTTTTTGATTCTGCCAAAGCACAGACACCCGTTGTGAATGTAAACACATCGTTGCTCAACAGCACTGTTTCCAACAACTACAATGCTGCCGGTGCCAATGGAAGTTCTTTTAGCGGTAATAACTATCATTACAAGTTTGGTGCTGCTGCACAATTGACCAACAATTCAAAACAATTGAACAGTTTTACTATTGGAACAGATGAGTACAGCTACCTGCAAAATGCTACCTCCATGGTAAAAATCAGGAGGAATAATAATGCAATCGTTACGGGAACCCGGACATTGCTATGGGTAGAAAAAGCTGCCTCTTCAGCAAATTCAACCATTGCAGTGGCAAATCAATATAATGATAATATGGAATCAGTATTTGATGGCAACAGCCTGAACCAGGGTACTGATAATCTTTTTGCCAACCAGGGAGATGGTAACGGCAACAATAATAATATTGAAAGGCTGGATGTAATATTTACAGGCGGCGTAATTTCTACCGTTAATACAAAAGTTGGTTTTGCCTTATTTGAAAGAGGTGCTAACGATGCCCACGACCCCTTTGTAATAGCTGCGATTACTGCGGTTGACATAGATGGCAACCCTACTGCATATGGTAATCCGCTAAGGGTCAACAGTTCGCAATATGGCAACCTTCCGTCAAGTTCCACTAATTATTATGTAGTGCGCAAAGACCCTGCTATTGAATCTAACTTAAGGATAAGCACTTCCGGCACCCAAAATATCGGCGGCGTATTTATTTCGTTTTATGATTTGGGAATTGGCCAGGGGCAAAAAATTTATGGCTATTCTGTTATCGGCTACGATCTGCCTGCCGGGGCTACAGGCGCAAACCTGGTAGACTATACCAACAGTGTTTATTTTCCCACCAATACCAGTTCAGCCACAACAGAGGGTGGTATAGATTTAATTGCAGTAACAGGGGTATTGGCTGCACCCAATTCTATTATACTGCCACCTACAGCACAGAATATCGTTATGCCACCTATGCCTAACCTCTCTGCAATAACCCCCATAGACCCCTTCATTGCTAAGGCAGCAAGTGGCGATATCGGCAGCTACACTATTCAAACAATACCTGCAGAGAGTGAGGGCATTTTATACTTTTGTTTCAATGGAAACTGCACACCAGTAACAGCCGGACAGGTAATAACGGCAGCACAGCTCAATATGCTTTCCTTTCAGCCAAACCCTTCCTTTATTGGCGATGCAGTGTATTATTACTTTGCTACAGACACTTATAACCAGGCGTCCAATATTGCTTCTTATACCATACCTGTTACGGGCCCGTCAAGCACATTACCAGTATCTATCCTGAGCTTTACCGGCAGTATTGATAAAAAACTGGTGCAGCTCAACTGGCAAACATCGCAGGAAATAAACAGCAGCTATTTTGAACTGCAAAAAAGTACTGATGGTACCAACTTTGAAATATTTGCCACCATTACGGCAAAAGGCTACAGTGCTACTACCAGTAATTACCAAACCACAGATGACTTGTTTTTCCTTGTAAAAAACATCGTTTTCTACCGTATTAAAATGGTAGACATCAATGGGAAATATAAATACTCAGCAGTGCTGATGATAAAATCAGGGGAAGGCAGTACCAAGAACAATATACAAGCCTGGCCTGTTCCATTTATTAATGAACTAAACCTGGCATTCAACAGTGACACTAACCAGCAGGTGAAAATCAGCATCGCCAGTATCAATGGCGCTGCGGTATTAAACAGCAGCAGCCTGGTAAAAAAAGGACGCAATAATATTACTATAAACCAGGCACAATCAATACCCTCCGGCACCTACCTGCTAACAATCAGCAATGGAGCAACAACGGAAACAATAAAAGTGGTTAAAAAATAAAAACACTTTCATTGTATCATTAACATTAAAAGGAGCTGTACTGGCTCCTTTTTTGTTTTGCAACAACCTTTGGAACGGATAGCCATTAGCAAAAAGATTTTATTATATTGCGTTATGGCTTTAAAACAACTATATCATGGCAGCAAGGAATATGACCAAATGGTGAACCTGCGGTATGAGATCATGAGAAAGCCATTAGGCCTTGGTTTTTCCGATGAAGAATTAAAAAGAGAAAAAGACGATATATTAATTGGTGCTTTCGATGAGGATGAAATTATCGGGTGCTGCATCCTGAGCAAAATTGATAATCAATGTGCCAGGCTGCGTCAAATGGCGGTTCAAAAAAACAACCAGGGAATGGGCATTGGAGAATCCATGATGGCCTTTGCAGAAAATATTGCCCGCGACAGGGGGTATAAATTCATTATGATGCATGCCCGTGATACCGCCATCGGTTTTTACGAAAAATATGGTTATAAAATAAAAGGAAATGAGTTTATTGAACTGAATATCAAGCACCACATCATGGAGAAGAAATTGTAGTGGTTGATAGTTGTTAGTTTGGAGAGCCTGCCTTATATAGTTGCCGCATCAGAAAGCACTATTTTTTTCCCTTTGCTTATTGCCTGTTAATTTTTGCTGCCAAGATCTTTCTTGCCTCCTGCACATCGGTTCCGGTAAAGGCATCTTTTGGCACAATAAAAAATGAACGGGTATCGAAATATAAATGAAAAAAATGCGGGCTTTCCATTGTTGTGCTAAAGGCGGTCCATGGCCAGCTCCGGCTTACTCTTTCGTTCTCAATGGTAAATTCATTATTGCCCAAAGTAGCCTTAAACCTGTCTTTAAATGTGGCTGATTTTCTGTAAATAAGCGTGGGCAGAAGAAACCAGAAGGCAATCATCATCACAAACCACAAAAAGGCGCTGATCAAAAATGCCAGCGGGGATATTTTTTTAAAAAAGAATAAGCCGGCAGATAAAATAGCAAATACATTTACCAGTATCATCATCAGTTTTATTTCCCTCCTGGTAATAAAATGATAACGCAATGCCTGTATTACTTTGCCTTTGTTGTAAGAAAAAAATTCAGATACCATGCGGCAAAGATAAATGATAAGGCATAGCGGGTGTACAAATTTTAGTGACAGGGATTATCTGCTGTTTTACCACCGCCATCCACAGGCATTCCGCCAATTGGCTTACCCCTGAGTGCTGCATTTACAAAACTGATCCGCCTGTTTTCACTCCGGCCTTCAGGGCTGCTGTTATCTGCCACCGGCTTATTACTGCCAAAACCTACGGGTAATAAACGCATACAGTCAACACCCAAAGCAATTAGTTTTTGGCATACTGCTGTTGCTCTTTTTTCTGTAAGCACCTGGTTCGATTTTTCGTCACCAGTATTATCACTATGTGCCTCTACCCTGAGCAAGGTGATGTACGATTTATCTTCCAAATATTTTTTTACGATCAGGAGCGCTGCGTCACTTTCCGGCAGCAGTTCATCTGAGCCGGCTTTGAATTGTACTTCCTTCGACATTTTCAATTCGTTGCTTTCAATGCGGTAATCCTGTGCCGGTAAAGCGTTACTGAACAGCACAAAAAATAATATAGACGCCAGTTGTATTTTTTTCATTTGATTATTTTTTACCAGTACAAGTTCGGCAATTTTATTTGGTTTAGATACCTGCCAACCGGGATTCCTTATTGCTTATTGCAACTCCTTCTCCCCCACGCTCCATTCACCTAATTTGTCTCCTTTTATTCCTAAAAATTCTATAGTCATTACCCGCTCCTTCTTTTTGCCGGACACAGTTACCCTGGTAAAATTCTGCGCTTCCACCAAAGTGCCGGGCATCCTTGCAGGATTGTTCAGTTCCGCACCTCTTACTTTACCTATGCCCGATGTATAAGGAGAGTTAGTAACATCATACAAGGGATAAAGGCCTTTACGCTCCTGCCTGATCACTTCACTGTGATGACGGTCGCCGGTAAAAAAAAGAACACCCCTTAGTTTTTGCTTTTCCAAAAAATTCATCAACTCATCATACTCGGCACTGTAGTGTTTCATACATTCAAAATCAGAGAAAGGATTTAATACCTGGCTTCCTGTAGCAATGATCTTAAAAGTAGCATTGCTGTATAGCAAGGCATTTTCTAACCAGTCCAGTTGCATTTTTCCAAAGTATGACTTTTCTGTGTTGGGTTTTCCATCCAGGCTGTCGGGCATTTCATCTTCACTCCTGAAATAACGGTCGTCAGTTAAAAAAATATCGACATCACCATAACTAATCAAAGAGTAGATACCTTCCCCTTTTTGCCCATATCCCGGATTGCAGCTATAATTCATAAATATTTTCCTGCTGTCTTCTTTTAAGATATAACTCTTACCAATATCATTGGGGCCATAATCATGATCGTCCCAGATGGCATACTGCGGCATGCTTGCCATAAATTTTTGCAGCACCGGCAAAGCCCTGTCATGACTGGCCCTGTAGTTCAATCCCCACCAGGTGCTGTAATCCACTTCTCTTGTGTACCAATTATCACCCAGCCACACATGAAAGGCAGCAGGCGTATTGGCCATAGTTTCAAAGATGGAGGAGTCGCCTCCATAAGGCTTGCCGGGGCGGTCGTATCTGGGTTCATTAAAATAAGCACAACTGCCAGCGAGGAAACTGAAGTTGGGTGCAGGTTTACGCCATTGCCACAAATCTTTAGTAGTAAACTTTGTTGCAAAACCGGGGTCAACAGCCTTGCCATCAATGAGTACAGCGTAAGTATAAGTTGTATTCATATCCAGCCCGTTCAATTCAATTTTAACGGGATTAAAATCTTTGCCTAATTCACCTTTGTATTCTGTTGTTTTATCCTGCATTATTCCTCCTTCTGTATAAAATTTTATGGCCACATTTTTTACTGCCGGAGTTACTTCCACCCAGATAGTGGCATTGCGTAATTCTACATTGCCCGCCCAGGGGCCGCTTACCAATCCTTTTTTATTTTGTGCAGTTGCTGCAAAACTTAGTAGTAAAAAGAAAATACTGACTGATTTTTTGATGCCCATAATTTTAATTTTGGAAAGATACCCAAAGGTAAATAATATGCAGGCGGAATAGAATTGAATTTATTGTTATTGAGCAGGATTGTACTTCCCTATCCATGAAGCTTTAAATTCATTGCTTTTGCCTCCACTGCCGGTCCCAACCGAAGGTCGGGACTGCTTTTTCACCTTTGAAAAAATATGCTTCGCATTTTTTCAACCCCCAACTGTGTTGGGGACCGGCGAAAAAGAGGCGGCTAACCCAGTTACTGGTTAGAATTAAATGCAGTGACTTTATAATTATTGAGGCTTATTTTCTTTTTGGTTTCTTTCTTCTCTATTCTTTGCATCTTCTTTCTTCTCCTCTAATTTCTTTTCCGGTTGTATTCCTTCTTCCTTATACTCTGTTTCAGATAATTCTTCCTGGTCGCCTTTGCCCATTTTTATCAACGGGTTTTCCTGTGTGCCTTTTACCCTCATGGGAATACCAATAATGCCCAATGGAGGTAATCCAAGGCGTAGCTTCAGGTTAAGCTTTCCATCCAGGCTTGTCTGCCCTTCCATCCGCAACCGGAAGCCCAGCATTTTTATTTTAAATCTTTCAAGCGTAATGAGGTTGTTCTTAATCTTTGTTTTAATATCCACTTTACTTACATCAGGATTGGAAATGCTGTCCTTCCCGGTTTTACTGCTTACTGCAGTGAATAATTTAAAGCCTTTCACTTTTACTTTTTTCACCGATAAAACACCACCGCCTTCCAGTGAAGGATAAATGGGTTTCATGTTGCCATCCAGTTTTCCTTTTACAGAATAGTTAAGCGATACAATACCTTGTGCCTTACCTGCAGCAGTTGCCATGTCTCTGAACAATTTGATAGAGTCATACGCTTTTTTAATATCAAAGTCTTTGGCATCAATATGAAAATCAAATGCTGCACTGTTGATACTTTTACTGCTGTAAGCAGCATCCATCAGTGTTTCGCTGCCGATTAAACTGAACCCTGTTTTCTGTAATGTAAGAAGGCCTTTATCAATTGCCAGATTACCTTTGGCATTGTGGAGGTTAATTCCATTGAAAACAACTTTTTTTGCATTGGCTGTTAGCGTTACATCCCAATTAGCCGGTATCATCACAACACCTGTTCCAATGGCTGCAGTGTCTGCTTTAGATGTATTGCTTACGTGCTGTTTGTTTGTTTCGTCAGTCCCATATACCATCCATTCATCCACATTAAAATAGTTGGATTGCAAATTGAAATTTCCTTTCAGCACTGCATCGTTTGATAAAGCATAGGCAATTACATTTTGCAAGTAGCCATTCATGTGCATGTCTGATTGTCCGTAAACTGCTGTAAAATTATTAAACCACATTTTATCCTGCTGAAATTTAAACAGGCCTTCTCTGATAATAAATGGTTTGGGTAAATATTCAGTTGCAGTGGCAATATCCTTTAACTCCAGCGTACCTTCATTATTCAACCTGCCATAATTTTTATTCAACGCATCGCTTTGTGTTCCCTGCAGGTGCAGGTTGGCTTTGATATTACCGGTTACATCCAAACCCTTTCTTGAAAATACTTTATAGATTTTAGCCACATCCAGTTCCCCATGTGCTTTTATATCGTACCCAATATTGTCAAAATTTTTAAAGGTTGCCTGTACCTCAAACGGCTTGCCTTCAAACTGGAAGTAAGCCGGCTGCACGGTAAGTTCCTGGTCTTTTAAAGTACCGCCTGCATTGACTGCTTTTGCCGTTATCTCTATATTGCTGATGGGGTTGGGATAATATGAAGTTTGGATACTGCCTTTTGTTAATACAATATCAGCCACCGTAAGCGGAAATTTTTTTGAAGCGGCATCATACCTGCCCTTTGCTGTGATATTAAATTTCAGTAAGCCTTTTATATCCAGATCTTTTAAAGGAAAAATATTTTTTATCTCATTTAAATTGATAGAGGATTGCAGGCCTGCATCAATCATTTTGTTTTTTAAATTATCAACTGATACATGGCCCTTTATAAAATTATTCAATGCAATAGCAGAAAGGTTGGTAATACTTAAGCCTGTGTTGTTGTAATCATTATCCGGGCAGGAGCTACTGACATCAAAACTGATATTACTTGCTGCCTGCGGGAGAGTGGCATACTTAAAATAACCATTTGCCAGGTTTGCATCCAGGTTAAAGGAAGGGATGCTCAGTAAAACATTTTCATGGCGGATGCTTTTTGGATTGGGGCCACTTGCATATTTTCCTTTTGCAGTAAAATGGAGCGTACATTTTCCTTTCAGGTCCATGGTTTGCAAACCAAGCGCCTTGTCCATTTTCTCCAGGTCCATGCTGGCATCTATCCTGGCATGTACAAAGGGGTGGGCAATACCGGTAGTATTGATGACCGCACTGAAATAATCCTTATCAATATTAAAAAACAAAGAGTCTACTTTTACCAGCAAGCTGTCGGTATTGAGGGATGGCATTGTTGTTTGCAGGTTAAGGAAAAGATTGGAAGCAGGAACAGGTGCCTTTATATATTGTACAGAACCTTCTCTGATCTTCATGTTAAAAGCAAAGTTAGGCATCGTATTACTGGAAGCGATGTATTTTCCTTTGAGCGTAAGCAACAAATCTGTTATTCCTTTGATAGTAGTATTCTTCTGCCAGGTAATATATTGCGGTGGCAGAGCTGTTACAAAATCATCGAGATCGCTGTTGGTAGATGAAGCCGTAAAATCAAGGTCATACCCATTCTTTAAAAAATCCAGTTTGCCGTTAAATTGTACCGGCAGCTTATTTATCAGCAATTTATTTTGCTGGAATAAAAATGACAGTGAGTTGGTATTAATTTTTGTGATGAGGTCGGCATTAACTTTTTTATTTTTAAGATAAGGTGCATTAGCAAAAGAAAAATCCAGCGAATCAATTTCAGCCCGGCTGTGCAGGTCAAAGATGGCTTCACTTAAATCGCCGTTACCGTTATAGTTAAAACCTTTTGCATCAATCAGCATATCTACCGATGCGTCATTATAAATTAAATGGCTGTTGGTGATGCTGATCTTCTCCAGCCGCAAAGCAGTATTGGTGCTGTCTGTAATGGCCTGCTGTTTATTTTTGTCAGTAATATAAATATTGTAATTGGCCTCCCCTTTTTCATTCACTTTCACATTCATGCTGGCCTCCGATAAAAAGATCTTATCAATATTTATCTTTTTATCGAAAAACAAACTTTTGAGGTTGATTCCAAAAGCAATATTATCTGCAGCAATCAGCGTATCCGTTTTAAAAGGTGCAGATCCTTTTAAGGTAAAATCATACAGGTTTAAGGTAAATGAAGGAAAGTGGGTGAAGAAGGACAACCGGACTTTTGAAAAATTAATTTCTCCCTCAATGCTTTTGTTGGTCCAGCTTTTAATTTTATCCCCAATGGTGCCGGGAAAAAGGATTGGCAACATATAAAGCAGCAGCAACAGGCTGCCGATGGAAATGCCGGTAATTTTCACCAGTTTAAGGAGCGGTCGTTTAAAGAAAATTTTCACAGGGCAAATTTACTGATTCCCGTTTCTTTAAATACAGTAACAATATACTTAATTAAAAAACAAACGCCCCCCAATTAACCGGGAGGCGTTGCTGTAAATGTACCTGAGTTTCGTTCACTTTCTGCTTATCCTCCTTCAGAGGACCGGGGCAACTAACTGCAACCCATACTGTTTCCACAATTCAAACATTTGTAACAGGTACCGCTGCGCATGGTGATGTGCCCGCAGGTATTACAGGCCGGAGCATCGCTCTGCATGCTTTTGGCTGCTGCATTTACTGCATCTAAACTGCTGTTGGCCCTTTTTTCATTTGAGGCAGCAGAATAGGTATTGCCTGCAGGGGAAGATGGCCCACCGGTTACCCTTACTTCACTCAGATCCGGTTTCCTTTCGCCAATGGTTGGTGTGGAGGGATCCCAGGGTTCGTTGCCTAAATTTTCCAGTTCTGGTTTATCCAGTACATGAACTAAATCGTTGCGTCCCAAATATTCATACGCCAGTGATCGGAAGATGAAATCGATGATAGAAGTGGTGGTCTTGATGTTTGGATGATCCACCATTCCGGATGGTTCAAAACGGGTGAACACAAATTTTTCAACAAACTCTTCTAACGGTACCCCATACTGCAGGCCGATAGAAATAGCAATAGCAAAACAATTTAGCATACTGCGAACAGTTGCACCTTCTTTTGCCATATCAATAAATATTTCACCAACTGTACCATCATTGTATTCTCCTGTACGTAAGAATAGAGCCTGTCCATTGATCTTTGCTTTTTGTGTAAAGCCGCGGCGTTTGGCCGGTAATGTTTTACGCTCCACAATTTTTGCCAGCCGGCCTTTCAACACAGTGTCAGGGCTGCTTTGCATGCGCTTGCTTACTTCATCCAGCAATTCATCCACTGTTAGTTTGCTCATATCAACAATGTTTGATTCGCTGATAGTTACCGGTTGTTCGTTTATCGCTTCTGCAGCTGGTTGTCCTTCTTCAGTAGTCTTTTTCTTTTTATCGGATTTGTTGCTCAATGGCTGAGACAGTTTAGAACCGTCACGGTACAATGCATTGGCTTTTAACCCCAACTCCCAGCTTAAACGGTAGCAGTCTGCAATTTCTTCCACCACAGCCTCGTTTGGCAGGTTGATTGTTTTACTGATAGCTCCACTCAGGAAAGGCTGTGCAGCCGCCATCATGCGGATGTGGCCGTGTGCATGAATGTAACGTTCGCCTTTTTGTCCGCATTTATTGGCGCAGTCAAATACCGGCAGGTGTTCCTCTTTAAGGTAAGGGGCTTCTTCCACTGTCATGGTGCCGCAGATATAAATATTAGCCGCATCTATCTGTTCGTCGGTGAAACCCAGGGCTTCCAGCAAACTCCAGCCAAAATCATTGTATTGGTCCGGTTTAAATCCTAAGCGTTGCAACGCAACTTCGCCAAAAGTGTACACATTAAATACAAAACCAATTTCAAAAGCACTGCCCAATGACTTTTCCACCTTATCTAATTCTTCTTTGGTAAAGCCTTTTGCCAGCAGTGATTCTGTATTGATAAAAGGAGCGCCATTTAAGGTAGCATGCCCTTTGGCATAATTTACAATCTCGTCCAGTTCTTTTTCACTGTATTTCAAATTACGCAAGGCAGCAGGTACGCTCTGGTTGATGATCTTGAAATAACCACCACCACTAAGTTTTTTAAATTTCACCAATGCAAAATCAGGTTCTACTCCGGTAGTATCGCAATCCATTACCAAGCCGATGGTGCCGGTTGGCGCAATCACCGTGGTTTGTGCATTGCGGTAGCCATATTTTTCACCCAGTTGTACGGCATCATCCCATGCTTTATAGGCTGCGGTTAATAAATATTCAGGGCAATATTTTGCATTGATCCCCTGAGGTTTGATTTCTATTCCTTCGTAAGCATCCTGTGCGTCATAGGCTGCAGCACGGTGGTTGCGCATAACCCGTAACATATGCTTTTTGTTAGTATCATATTTATCAAATGCCCCAAGGAAAGAAGCCATCTCTGCAGAAGTTTTATACGCCACGCCTGTCATGATAGCGGTGATAGCACCAGCAATACCCCTTGCCTGTTCGCTGTCGTAAGGGATACCACTTACCATCAGCATACTGCCCAGGTTAGCATACCCTAAACCTAATGTCCGGTAATCGTAAGACAGCTGCGCTACTTCTTTTGAAGGAAACTGGGCCATCAGTACGGATATTTCCAATACCACTGTCCACAGGCGGCAGGTGTATTCAAATCCTTTTACATCAAATGAATTATCTTTTTCTTCAAAGAAACGGCGAAGATTTACGGAAGCAAGGTTGCAGGCCGTATTGTCGAGGAACATGTACTCACTGCAGGGGTTAGAAGCTCTGATACGGCCACCTTCGGGGCAAGTGTGCCACTCGTTGATGGTGGTATCATACTGGGTTCCCGGGTCGGCACATTTCCATGCTGCATAGGTTATTTCTTTCCAAAGCTTTCTTGCTTTCACCGTTCTCATCACCTTGCCATCACTTCTTCCTTTGAGTTCCCAGTCGCCGTCTTCATCCAGTACTTTAAAAAATTCGTTGGGTATACGTACCGAGTTGTTACTGTTTTGCCCGCTTACTGTGCGGTAGGCTTCTCCTTCATAATCGCTTGGGTAACCCGCCTCAATTAATGCAGCCACTTTAGCCTCTTCTTCTACCTTCCAGTTTACGAACAGTTCTATTTCAGGATGGTCAAGGTCAAGACAAACCATTTTGGCCGCCCTTCTGGTGGTACCGCCGCTCTTGATGGCACCTGCAGCCCGGTCACCAATTTTTAAGAAACTCATTAAACCGCTGGATGTGCCGCCGCCACTCAATTTTTCGCCTTCTCCACGTATACTGCTGAAATTGGTACCTACCCCGCTTCCGTATTTAAATATCCTTGCTTCCCTTACCCAAAGATCCATGATGCCACCTTCATTTACCAGATCATCATCCACACTTAAAATAAAGCAGGCATGAGGCTGTGGACGTTCGTAAGCATTGGCAGATTTTTTCAACTGGCCATCTTTTGCATCCACATAATAGTGGCCCTGGGCTTTACCTGTTATGCCATATACTTCATGCAGGCCGGTATTAAACCACTGGGGGCTGTTTGGTACACAGGCCTGGTTTAATATGGAATATACCAACTCATCATAAAAAACCTGTGCATCATTTTCAGAAAGAAAGTAGTCATACCGTTCGCCCCAAACCCTCCAGCAATGGGCCATACGGTGCGCCACCTGCTTTACGGAAGTTTCCCTGCCGCTGCTGCCATCTGGTTGAGGCACACCCGCTTTACGGAAATATTTTTGTGCCAGAATATCGGTTGCAATCTGGCTCCATTGTTTGGGTACTTCCACATTATCCATCTGGAACACTACTTTCCCGCTGGGGTCTTTAATTACAGAAGTACGGTAATCGTACTCGAACATATCAAAAGGTGATGTGTCGTTTTTGGTGAACAGCCTGGAGAACTGCAGGCTCTTTTCGGTTTGATTCTTTTTAGGCATAAATAATATGGCTTAGGTTAGTAGGTTAAGAAATTGTTATTGATTTAATGGTCAACGAAAATATCTTTTGTAAACCATTCCGCTAAACTCTAAATATCAACACTTGTGGAAAAAGAATGTGTAAAAATTTCAGAGTCATACTGCGATTGCATTTGCCGGGTTATGCACCTTTTGTGGATAGAAATTCTGTTTTGCCTGTTGGAAAATCCAATAAAATCGCAATTGGCTGATTTCATTGAATTGTACCGTAAACAGGCTTCCCTTTATTATCTTTAACTAATGAAAACCGTCATTCAAAGGGTAACAAAAGCCAGCGTGTCGATTGATGGCAAAGTTACGGCAGCTATTGCTAAAGGCCTGCTAATTCTGGTAGGTATTGAAGATGCAGATAACCAGGATGACATTACCTGGCTGAGCAATAAAATAGTAAACCTCCGCATTTTTGATGATGCTGATAAGATACCCAATATTTCAGTAAAAGATATTGGAGGAGACATTTTGCTGGTGAGCCAGTTCACCTTGCATGCCAGTACCAAAAAGGGCAACCGGCCATCTTATATTAAAGCAAGCAAGCCGGGTATTGCCATACCAGTATATGAAAAGATGATTGGTCAGCTGGAACAGGATTTGGGTAAAAAAATATTTACCGGTGAATTTGGTGAGGATATGAAAGTGGAGTTGCTCAACGACGGGCCGGTTACCATTGTGATAGATACCAGGAATAAAGAGTAGGTGATTTTAAAAGTTGAATTTTAAATTTTAATTTAATGACAATAGCACAAGCACAAACCGACGTTGACCAATGGATAAAAACCGTTGGTGTAAAGTATTTTAATGAATTGACCAATCTTGGCATTTTAATGGAAGAAGTAGGAGAATTATCCAGGCTGATAGTACGGCAATATGGTGAGCAATCTTTTAAAGAAACTGACAAAGGAAAAGAACTTGGTGATGAAATGGCTGATGTGCTTTGGGTGTTGCTGTGCCTTGCCAATCAAACAGGGGTAGATTTAACTGCAGCGCTGGAAAAGAATTTTGAGAAGAAGAATGCCAGAGATAGCACAAGGCACCTGGAGAATGACAAATTGAAATAAGCCTATCCTGCTTTAAAATCAAGCCTGCACAAAGAAAGCGCTTCATTAAATTTTCCATCTTGTAAACAATGGGTGAGTTGCAGCAGTCGTGGATGAAATAAATCATATTCGTTGCCATATACCCGGCGTAAACTTTCCTGTTCCTGGTTGCTGAGGCGGCCATCGAAAGCTGCGGATACAGTAAATAGGTCTAATAAAAAATTCCGTTCTTTTTCACTTACCTTTTTCAACTTATCCATAAACAAACTCCAGTCATCATAATTATCTTCATTTGAAATATGCAGTATCTGCTGAAAGCGGATGAGCAGGATAATCATATTGGGATGATAATTTTTTGACATCACAACGGCGTTGCCAATAGCCCGGAGACAGCCGGTTTTTGCCAGTGGCGACATCTGATGGAGTAGTTAATCATGCAGTACATTTTTTGCAATCTGGTTGGCCAGAGCAAAACCAAAGAGCCTCAGCCTTGCCTCATGCACCACCCTTTTTAACACCACACTATTCCAAAAACATTCCACTGGCAAAGCTTCGTACACTATTGGGATGCCAAAAAGCAAGTTACCAACGCTGAAGCGTAGCCCAAATTTTAGAATAATATTAGTCAAGGTAATTTTTGCTTTATAAAGCAGGCCAAGAATAAGTAAATTCTTTTTGGAAATTCTTTTAAATGGATCAATACCCAGAATTTTCAATTCCGGATCAGGCAATTCCAGTGCTGTACGTGAAAGGATATGTGTTGCGCTGAATACACTATCATTGACAAGATCGCTATGGGTAGCATGCATATTAATAAGTTCACTCACCTCATACACTGCTTTTAATGCTATAACGAAAAGCACATAAAATTCTATAGCAACGAAAAGAATAGTAACTGCTGCCACCCAGCCATAATGCAGTAACAAGCTGCTGTTTTCAAAATGAATATCCACCCATACCGCAGGGAATACACATGCTAAACCAATGAGGGAAGAAAGTATCATTCCCTTCCGGGTGATACGGCGGATCCGCCTTGCCAGTTCGTCATCTGGTATATCAAATACACTATGATCAGAATCAATGCGCCGGAAAAGATTGAGGTAATACACGCCGAATTTTTCAAGGCGTGAAGGTTTGCGATGAGGTATTTGAATGAATGGTTTCACCATTTGCCGATTATTTAACTACACTTTATTCCTGCCCGGAGCTATTGAGATTGTTGATTTTTCAGCATACTGACAGAACGCGGAAGCTGAAGATGCCCAAAGATATGCCGTTGAACGGACTGTGACACAACCGCGCCTGACCGGACGGGCAGGGATGCTGCTATAAAAACAAATGCCGGGACCAATATTTTCTTTCCATATCAAGTATGTTATCAATGGCAGTTTCACTTATTTTTGCAGCCTTATGGCAAACGAAACAAACAATTTTGCGGCTTTGATTGCACATTGCAAAGAGTATGGGTATATTTTTCAATCGAGTGAAATTTATGATGGCCTGGCGGCAGTGTATGATTACGGGCAGAACGGGGCCCAGTTGAAAAAGAATATCCGGGATTACTGGTGGAAAAGCATGACGCAACTACACGACAATATTGTGGGTATTGATGCGGCAATTTTTATGCACCCCACTACCTGGAAGGCAAGTGGGCATGTGGATAATTTCAGTGACCCTATGATTGACAATAAAGACAGCAACAAGCGATATCGTGTGGATCATTTGATAGAAGCACATGCTGATTTATTAAGGGCAAAAGGAGAGAAAGAAACAAAGGAGGCTGATGTACTTTTGGCAGAAATGGACGGCTTGCTGGCAAAGGATGACTATGCAGGTTTGAAAGACCTGATTGAGAAAAATAAGATACTGTGTGCTGTTAGTAAAACTTGCAACTGGACGGATGTCCGCCAATTTAATTTGATGTTTAAAACAGAGTTTGGCGCAGTAGCTGCTGATAACCCGGATGACAATATTGTATACCTTCGGCCGGAAACAGCGCAGGGCATTTTTGTCAACTTTTTAAATGTTCAAAAAACCGGCAGGATGAAAATCCCGTTTGGTATTGCACAAACAGGCAAAGCTTTCAGGAATGAGATTGTTGCCCGCCAGTTTATTTTCCGGATGAGGGAGTTTGAGCAGATGGAGATGCAATATTTTATTCGTCCCGGCTCACAAATGGAGTGGTACAATTACTGGAAAGAAGAAAGAAAAAGATGGCATGAAAGCCTCGGCATCCCGGCAGAAAAATTACGTTTTCACAATCATATAAAATTGGCGCATTATGCAGATGCTGCACTGGATATTGAATTTGAATTTCCTTTTGGCTGGAAAGAACTGGAAGGCATTCACTCAAGAACAGATTTTGATTTGACCCAGCACCAGACTTTCAGCAAAAAGAAAATGCAGTATTTTGATAATGACATCGATCCTGCAACGGGGAAAGCCTATGGCAACTATGTGCCGTATGTTTTAGAAACTTCTGTTGGGCTGGATAGATTATTTTTAACCATCATCAGCCTGGCCTATGCAGAAGAAAAATGGACAAAGGAGGATGGTACCGAAGACAGCCGTGTGGTGCTGCGGATTCCGGCTAAAATTGCGCCTACTAAATTAGCGATACTACCATTGGTGAAAAAAGATGGCTTGCCGGAAATTGCAAGGGAACTGATGAATGACTGCAAGGGCAGCTTTATGTGTTTTTATGAAGAGAAAGATGCCATTGGTAAACGTTACCGCCGCATGGATGCCATTGGTACTCCTTTCTGTGTAACAATAGACCACCAGACCAAAGAAGATAATATGGTGACGATAAGGTACCGGGATACGATGCAGCAGGAAAGGGTACCCCTCGTCAACCTGAAAGAAATTGTATTGAAAGCGATTTCATAATAATGGTAACATTTCAATGAATCCCCGCTGGTATATTAACCTGCGGGGATTATTTTTTTTGAGATCCCCGTCCTTTGTTTCCCCAACTGATAAGAATCATTTTATTGATTGAATTCCATCAGCCTTCTTATAAGATTCCCTTTTTACTTTGCTGCCGTTTAATTAACCATTTTCATGGGTGGGTATATCGCCTGTCCTTTCAAAATTATCATTATGTCTGCCACCGACATTACTAAAGCCGTTGACCTATTCACCCATGCGGAAGGAACCGGCCCCAAGCGATTCCGCCAACCTGTGTATGTTGATTTTATGCCCCCCTGCAACAGTGCCTGCCCCGCCGGGGAAAACATACAGGCCTGGATGGCACATGCGCAGGCCGGCGATTATTTCGAAGCATTTCAGACACTCATGGACGACAATCCATTCCCGGCTATCATGGGCCGGGTTTGTGTGAAGCCCTGTGAAACGGGATGCAACCGGACCAATATTGATACCACGGTAAATATACATGCGGTAGAAAGATATATTGGTGATGAAGCCATCAGGCAGCAGTGGAAAGTACGCAACAATGCAGCATCCAGCGGAAAGAGGGTATTGGTTGTTGGGGCAGGCCCCGGTGGCTTATCCGCTGCTTATCACCTGGCAAGAATGGGGCATACCGTTGAAGTATTCGAAGCAGGCGGTCATGCCGGCGGCTTGTTATGGACAGGTGTTCCGGATTATCGTTTGCCAAAAGAAATACTGGATGCTGAAATTGACCGCATAGTAAATACAGGCGTTAAGATCCGGTTGAATTATAAAGTGCAGGATGTGCAGGAACAAAAAGAATATGGCAACTTTGATGCTGTTTATCTCTCTATTGGTGCACAATTGATCCGCAAAGAAACTTTTACGCAGGATGAATCTGTTTACATTACAGATGCTTTTGATTTCTTCCGGGAAGTGAAATCGAATACATCTCCTTACATACAAAAACGGGTGCTGGTGTATGGTGGCGGCAAACTGGCCCTGTACCTGGCCCGCATGGTAAAACGATTTGGTTCCGAAGTATCCGTTTATTTCCCCGGAGATAAAAAAATGATGCCGGCATATGATTATGAAACAGAAGATGCACTGGCGGAAGGTGTGGAGGTGCAGCTCCTGAGAAGGATCAGCAGCATTGAAAAAAATAAAGTTACCCTCGAAAAGTTGAAAGTAGAAAAAGGCAAAGCCATAGGCACCGGTGAATTTGAAACGGTAGATGCCGATGTGCTGATTGTAGCTAACCGGCAGGAACCTGATTCTGGATTTTTGCGTGCCTCCTCCGGAATTATTATCAATGAGGACGGCACAGTTGCCATTGATGCACAACGGATGACAGCACTCGACGGAATTTTTGCCGGTGGTGATATGTTGCCGGGAGAAAACAGAAGTTCAACCATCGCTATAGGACATGGTAAAAAAGCAGCCCGTTATATCAATAGCTACCTGGAACAGCAGCCTTATGTAAAACGGGAAAAGCACCCTACTGCCGGTTATAGAAAATTGCACATGTGGTATAAAACTGATGCGCCTCAAAAAGAGCAGGATAAACTGGCCCCCGCCATTGCCGTAAAAAGTTTTGATGAAGTTAATGCAGGTCTGTCGGAACCGGAAGCAAGATTTGAAGCACAGCGCTGCCTGAGTTGCGGCAACTGCTTTGAATGCGACGGGTGCTTTGGCGCCTGTCCTGAAGATGCCATCATAAAACTGGGTAAGGGTAACCGTTATAAGTTCAACCTGGACGCCTGTACGGGTTGTGGGGTATGCTACGAGCAATGCCCCTGCCATGCAATAGAAATGATTCCTGAACCTGTTAATTCAACTACTGATGCCCAATAATAAAAATACAATCGCAACAATCGATGGAAATGAAGCGGCTGCTTATGTAGCCTATCGTGTAAATGAAGTGTGCGCCATCTACCCCATCACACCCTCCTCCACCATGGCCGAACTGGCTGATGAATGGGCTTCTAAAGGAATAAAAAATATCTGGGGTTCGGTGCCTGAGGTGATGGAAATGCAGAGTGAAGCCGGTGCAGCAGGCACGGTACACGGCGCTTTGCAAACGGGCTCCCTCACCACTACCTTTACTGCTTCACAAGGGTTAATGCTGATGCTGCCCAACATGTATAAAATTGCGGGTGAATTAACAGCCACAGTATTCCATGTGGCAGCCCGCTCACTGGCTGCACAGGGCCTTTCCATTTTTGGAGACCACCAGGATGTAATGGCAGCAAGAACAACCGGTTTTGCCCTGTTAAATTCGGCCAGTGTGCAGGAGGCACATGATTTTGCCCTGATAGCCCAGGTGGCCACCCTACAATCAAGAATACCTTTTGTGCATTTTTTTGACGGCTTCCGTACTTCACACGAAGTGAACAAACTGGAACTGCTGACTGACAAACAAATCAAATCAATGATTCCGGATGAGTTGGTGATTGCTCATCGCAAAAGGGGGCTAAATCCTGAACATCCTTTCATCAGGGGAACAGCACAAAACCCGGATGTTTATTTCCAGGGAAGGGAGACAGTGAATAGTTTTTACAATAACACCCCTGGGATCGTTGAAGAAGTGATGAATGATTTTGCAACAATGACCGGCAGAAAATATGAGCTCTTTCAATACAGCGGCGCTGCTGATGCAGAACGGGTGATTATCATTATGGGCTCGGGTGCTGAAACGGTTGCTGAAACAGTAACAGCATTAAATGCAACAGGAGAAAAAACAGGTGTGGTACAGGTTCGTTTGTACAGGCCTTTCTCTTTGGCACATTTATTAAAAGCTTTGCCCGAATCTGTAAAATCAATTGCTATACTGGACAGGACGAAAGAATCCGGTGCTGCAGGTGAACCCATGTACCAGGATGTACTGGCAACATTGGTGGAAGCATTACAACAAGGTAAAATCAAACAGTTACCCAATTTAGTTGGTGGCCGCTACGGGCTTTCTTCCAAAGAGTTTACCCCGGCAATGGTGAAAGCAGTATTTGATGAATTGAAAAAACAACATCCTAAAAATAATTTCACGGTTGGCATCAATGATGATGTTACCCACCTGAGTTTAGCTTATGATCCTTTGTATAAATTAGATGAATCTGAATGGAGACAGGGATTGTTTTTTGGATTGGGTGCCGATGGAACAGTGGGTGCCAATAAAAATACAATCAAAATCATTGGAGAAAATACCCCGCTATATGCACAAGGGTATTTTGTGTATGACTCAAAAAAATCAGGCGCCAGAACCGTTTCGCATTTAAGGTTTGGCCCCAAACCAATCCGGGCTCCTTATCTTATTTCAAAAGCAGATTTTATTGCCTGTCATCAGTTCAATTTTACAGAAAAAGTGGAGATGCTGGAATTTGCCAGCGAGGGAGCCACTTTCCTGTTGAACAGTCCATACCCTAAAGATGAAGTATGGGACAAATTAACGGGGCAGGTGCAGAAAACTATTATTGAAAAGAAATTAAAATTCTATGTAATTGATGCAACCACCGTGGCAAGAGATACCGGAATGAGCGGCCGCATCAACACCATTATGCAGACCTGTTATTTTGCATTGTCGGGAGTATTGCCAAGGGAAGATGCGATCAAACAAATTAAAAAAGCGATTGAAAAAACATATTTTAAAAAAGGGCAAAAAGTAATTGATCTAAACTTTATAGCAGTGGATGCCACACTGGCCAATATGTATGAAGTGGATTATCCAGCAAAAGCATCTGCAGCCGACCATAACTTATTAACGGTGCCTGGCAAAGCGCCTGATTTTGTAAAAAATGTTACCGCAGTAATGATGGCCGATCATGGCGACCAGTTGCCGGTGAGTATGCTGCCGATAGATGGCACGTATCCAAGCGGCACCACTCAATGGGAAAAAAGAAATGTGTCTGACATCGTGGCTTTGTGGGAACCCGACCTGTGCATACAATGCGGCAACTGTGCGTATGTATGCCCTCACAGTGTAATCAGGGCAAAATTCTACCACAAAGACAATTTACAAAAAGCGCCCGAAGGATTTAAGCATGCCCCCATCAACGCAAGAGGGTTTCCTGAAACAAAATATTCACTGCAGGTATACCTGGAAGATTGTACCGGTTGTAATTTATGCGTGGAAGTTTGTCCTGCTACAGATCCGGCTAACCGCAGCCGTAAGGCAATTAACATGGGTGATAAGGAACCAGTATTACAAACCGAAAAAAAGAATATTGAATTCTTTGAAACCATTACCTGGAACGACCGGTCCAAAATTGATTTCTCTACCGTACATGGTGCACAATTCCTTGAACCTTTGTTTGAATTTTCCGGAGCCTGCGCCGGTTGCGGCGAAACGCCCTATTTAAAATTATTGTCACAATTATTTGGCGACAGGTTACTGGTGGCCAATGCAACAGGCTGTTCTTCCATTTATGGTGGTAACCTTCCTACCACCCCATGGACGGTAAATAAAGAAGGTCGTGGCCCGGCCTGGTCAAACTCGCTGTTTGAAGATAATGCGGAGTTTGGCTTAGGCATGCGGATCACTGCCGACAATCAATTAAACATTGCAAAACAGTATTTATTGGAATTGAAACCAGTATTGGGCGAGGAGATGGTAAATGATATATTGAATGCCCCGCAGGTGCAGGAATCCGAATTGGTAAAACAGCAACTACGGGTGCAGTTACTGAAGGAAAAATTAACATCAATGACTTCCTCTGCAGCTACTCATTTATTATCGGTAGCCGACCAGCTGGTTCGCCGCAGTGTGTGGTTGGTGGGTGGTGATGGTTGGGCTTATGATATAGGCTATGGCGGATTAGATCATGCATTGGCCAGTGGAAAAAATATTAAGATCCTGGTACTGGATACAGAAGTGTATTCCAACACCGGTGGCCAATCTTCCAAGTCAACCCCAACTGCAGCTACAGCCAAGTTTGCAGCTGGTGGTAAATCAGGCGGTAAAAAAGACCTGGCAATGCAGGCGATCTCTTACGGCAACGTATATGTTGCACGAGTGGCTTTTGGTGCCAACCCGCAACAGACCTTACTGGCCATGAGAGAAGCAGAAGCTTATGATGGCCCTGCCCTCATCCTGGCATATAGTCATTGTATTGCTCATGGGTATGATCTGAAGAATGGGCTGGATCAGCAAAACAAAGCGGTAGCCAGCGGCCACTGGCCTTTGCTGAGATACAACCCCACATTACAAAAGAAAAATCAAAATCCATTTGTGCTGGATTCACCAAGGCCAACGATCAATTTAAAAGAGTATGCCTACAATGAATTGCGTTATAAGGTGCTTACCATCACTAACCCCGAATCGGCAGAAAAGTTGATGAAACATGCACAGGAATTGGTAAACCTGAAATGGAAAACGTATGAAGAACTGGCCACTAAAAAAGCAAGCGATTTTGTTCCGATAGGATAACTTAAAAGAATAATTATGAAAATGCAATCCACCTACATGGGGTTAACATTGGATTCCCCGATTGTAGTATCTGCCTGCACCTTATCTGAGCAAACGGATAATATTATGAAGATGGAAGATAATGGTGCCGGAGCTGTTGTGCTGTTTTCTTTGTTTGAGGAACAGATCCGAAAAGAAGAAGCCCTGTTTAAAGGCGTAATGGCTGAAACCTCCAATACATTTGCAGAAGCGCTGGACTATTTCCCCAATCTCGAAGAGTATAATGTTGGCACTGATGAATACCTGGAGAATATCCGAAAGGCTAAAGAGCGGGTCAACATTCCGGTCATTGGAAGTTTAAATGGCATCACCAATGAAGGATGGATCGATTATTCGAGGCTGATGGAACAGGCGGGTGCCGATGGTATTGAAGTCAATATATTTTTTATCCCCGGAGACATTAGCCTGTCTTCATCGGCGGTAGAGCATCGCTACCTGAATATCATCCAGTCTATAAAACACAATGTAAAAATTCCTGTTGCAGTAAAACTAAATCCTTATTTCAGCTCCATGGGTAATATGTCTATGCGGATGAAAGATGCCGGTGCCGATGCCCTCGTATTGTTCAATCGTTTTTATCAACCCGATTTTGATATCAATGAACTTGTGATCAAAACAGATTTGCAGTACAGTGAATCAAATGAAATAAGATTGCCGTTATTGTGGATTGCTTTATTATATGGAAAAGTGAAGGTATCACTGGCGGCTACAACCGGCGTGCAAAGTGCTGTAGAAATTATAAAATACCTGCTGGCCGGAGCCGATGTGGTAATGACAGCCTCTTCTTTGTATAAAAATGGTATCCCCTATTTAAAAACAATGAATAAGGATCTATGGGACTGGATGTACAAAATGGGATTTGACACTATCGATTCCTTTAAAGGCAGTATGAGCCAGCAACACATATCAGATCCTACGGCTTATGAAAGGGCCAATTATATTAAAATTCTGGAAGGAGTAAAATGATATGAACGCCCATATATTTGAATAAATAAAAAATCAAACCTGTGCAAGTATATGCTGACTTGACGTGCAGGGAAATCCGTATTGTTCCGTTGTTTTTATGTATTCAACAGCGGCAATGGCTTACAATATTTTAACTCTTCAATGGCAGCTCATCACTTCTCCATCATCTCAAGTCTTTTTACGATTGCGGATACCATCCTGCCGGATAAGCTGAATGTACTGGTGATAAAAGGAATACAATTTGAAGGAATTATTTTACCGGGGGATCATCCGTTAACGGGCCAGGCCAGGCTGCTT
>JAYVUL010000008.1:0-23175 GCA_043787935.1 Chitinophagaceae bacterium
AAACTATCGTAGTGAGGGTGCTGAACAAAATTATTCCAGGTGGGTATTTTACCATGAAAATATTTTTCATTTACATTCTTCAGTGAACCCATTTTTAAATACCAGTCAAACAGATCAAATTGTGGAAAAGGGAAATCACTATCGGTTGTTTTATCATTTTCCACTTCGTAGGTGTATTCCATTCCATAGCTCAGCCGGAAAGCCCCGTTGTGATGAAAATCATCGCCCAAAAACAAGTCACCCATGCAGGCCTGTTCAGAAGAAGCTTTTAAAGCAGGATGCGGATCTACGGCGCCCACCAGCGCCAGCCAGCCCGGATAAGAAATTCCAAAGATGCCGGCTTTGCCATTATTGCCTTTCAGGTTTTTTATCAGCCAGTCAATAGTATCATACGTATCAGTACTTTCATCCACTGCATTTTTATTGATCAAATGAATAAGCGGCTGGTGTATCTGCATCGTTCCTTCGCTTTTGTATTTGCCCCGGATATCCTGCATTACCAGGAAATACCCTTCAGCCATCAAACTGCCGTAGTTTTTACCAAATAATGAAACAGCAAGGGCGCTGTCATTGGCAATGCCTCCCCCCGGTGTGCCATAAGGCGTGCGCTGCAATAATATGGGTGATGGCCGCCTGGCATCCACAGGTGAAAAAATCACTGTATGTAATTTTATGCCATCCCTCATGGGGATCATCATTTCTGATTTTTTATACCATGCAATACTGTCTGTTTGTGCAATGGCTGCAACATTGACAAAAACAATTAAAAGGAGGGGGCAAAACTTTTTCATTGAGAAATAATTATGGTGAGCTAACTGATTAAAGTTAAGATTTATTTTTTTTGATGGTGCTGTAAAATTATCGCACTTGTTTTAATGACTGTTCCGAAGGGTTGATAAATATAGTTGTATATAATTCTCTTTTTCTCTCTGCTTATATTGCATGATAAAGCGGGGATGCGGAAGCGGAATGATTTTTTCAAACCAATGGTATTTTTTATTCAGGGCATCGAGAAAAGTGTAATTCTTTTCTCCACCGATGCAGATGCAATAATCTCTTTTAAAATTGAATGATACTTGTTGCTGAATAGTTTTGATGATGAAAGAGGTAACTGCTGCTGCTAATTTTGTGTCATCATAATAATTCATGTTTTTACCCTCTTTTACAAACCCAAGCGGGCAAACAGCACCGATAAACCAGTGGCTGTAAAATGCATCAGTACCGCCATATTGTTCAATCACTTCATAAATAAATTCTGCTGATAATTCCGATGAGTTACCTAATGCATGGTCAATGCCGCAATCTTTTTTGAGTTGCCTTGGTGCAGTGAAATTAACGCCGGTGATGCCGGCGCCAAGCCGGCCCGGATTGATACCCAGGATCAAATGCCTGCTGTGGTTATCAGCATAAAATCTGGAAAGGAACTGTTGTACCACCTTCATCACTTCGGGGTTTTGTTGGGGATATAAAAAGTTTATGCCTGCAGGTAATTTACCGGGTGGCTGAAGGTGTTGGTAAAAATGTAAAAGCTGGTGTGAAAGTTTTTCAGGCATTGGCAACGGTTTATCTGCATAATTCGGCAATAGTACTTTTATACTGCGGATACAATGCGGATAATGCGGCTGCATCCGCCAGTTCAAAATCTGCAAAATCAAAACCGGGTGCAACAGTACAGCCAACAAAACAGTAACTGCTGCCCTGGGCAGGCCTGCTGGCAAACCAGCAATTGGCAGGCACTGCGTATTGAAATAATTGTCCTTTACCAATATTACTGCCGAGCGGAATAATGTCTAATGCGCCATCCTGCTGTATCACATAGATATCCAATACATCGCCTGCATAAAAGTGCCAGCATTCATCACTTTTGATACGATGGAAGGCGGAGAAATTGCCCTGCTCCAGTAAAAAATAAATGGCTGTAGAAAATACCCTTGCACCGGCAAATCTTTCTGGTAAAGCGGTTGCTGAAATATATTCACTGCTTTTGTAGGTTTCTTTGTACCAGCCGCCTTCAGGATGCGGCTGCAGATCATACAGCCGGATAAGTTGTTGGGTGTTAAGCATATTTTTTACAACGGTATATTGCCATGTTTTTTCCTCGGCCGCTTCGCCACTTTATTTTCCAGCATGGCGTACGCTTTGATCAGTTTTTTTCTGGTTTCTTTTGGCTCTATCACTTCATCTATAAAACCTCTTTCAGCAGCCAGGTAGGGCGTAGCAAATTTCTCCGCATATTCCGCTTCTTTTTCAAGTAATTTTTTTGAAGGGTCGGCAGCTTCTGCAATTTCTTTTTTAAAAATAATTTCGCTGGCGCCTTTTGCTCCCATCACCGCAATTTCTGCAGTAGGCCAGGCATAGTTCATATCAGCACCAATGTGTTTTGAATTCATTACATCATAAGCGCCGCCATACGCCTTCCTTGTAATAACGGTAACACGGGGCACAGTGGCTTCACTTAATGCATACAATAACTTAGCACCGTTGGTAATGATGCCATTCCATTCCTGGTCGGTGCCCGGTAAAAATCCCGGCACATCCACCAGCACCAGCAACGGTATATTAAAGCAATCGCAAAAACGGGTAAACCTTGCACCCTTTTTTGAGCTGTCTATATCCAGTACTCCTGCCAGGCTCATGGGTTGATTGGCAACGATACCGATGCTTCTTCCCGCTAACCTGGCAAAGCCAACCACTATATTCTGAGCATAATCTTTGTGCACTTCAAAAAAAGAATCCGCATCGCAAATACCATCCACTACAGCCCTTATGTCATAAGGCTGATTGGTACTTTCCGGAATAATATGTTCTAAACATTCTCTTGTTTCATCTCCCGGGGTGTATGGTAATTTTGGAACAACATCTTCACAGTTTTGAGGCATGTAACTCAATAATTGTTTTACCTGCACAATACATTCCATATCATTGGCACTCGTTAAATGAGTAACGCCCGATTTGGTGGAATGAGTAGAGGCTCCACCGAGTTCTTCAGAACTCACTTCTTCATTGGTAACTGTCTTTACAACGTTGGGTCCGGTTACAAACATATAACTGGTGTTCTCCACCATCAGTGTAAAATCAGTAATGGCTGGCGAATACACAGCGCCGCCTGCACAAGGCCCCATGATGGCGGAAATTTGCGGAATAACACCGGAGGACAACACATTGCGGTAAAAAATATCCGCGTATCCTCCCAATGATCTCACCCCTTCCTGTATCCTGGCACCACCCGAATCATTTAAACCGATCATGGGTGCCCCTCCCTTCATGGCAAGGTCCATGATCTTACAAATCTTTTCGGCATGTGTTTCGGATAATGCACCGCCAAATACAGTAAAGTCTTGTGCAAAAACATAAACCAGGCGGCCATTAACCGTACCATACCCGGTGATCACGCCATCACCATAATACTGCTGATCTTCCATCCCAAAGTCTTTGGTACGGTGAACTACCAATGCACCGATCTCCTCAAATGATCCTGGATCCATCAATAAGGTAATACGCTCCCTTGCAGTGAGTTTTCCTTTTTTATGTTGTGTTTCATTTCTCTGAATGCCGCCCCCCAACTTTCCTTCCTCTATCCTATCCCTTAGTATGTCAACTTTTGATTTCATCAGAATTTATTTATTGTAAATGCTATTAAAAAAATAATCATACAGCTATTATCCCCACCTCAAATTTTCTTATTTTTCCTTTATTATTCCTAAGAAGCCAGCCTTCTTTTCCAGCTGGTAGTTTTATGTTCAACCGGGTTAATATTTTTTTGTTGGTTCATCCAGTTTTTCAGTGCAACGAGTGCTGCAATTTCTGCGTTGGCTTTTTGTTTTTCTTTTATTTTTTCGGGGGTATAATATTTTTTTACAAAGCCTGTATCAAATTTGCCGGTAAAAAAAGCATCATGTTCAAATACAAAAGTGCCAAAAGGCAAAGTAGTGGCCACCCCTTCAATTTTATACTCTTTTATTGCCTGCAACATTTTCTGAATAGCCTCGGTTCTTGTCTTTCCATGAACCACCAGTTTGGCAATCATCGGATCGTAGTAAATAGAAATATCCATTCCTTCTTCATACCCATCATCCACTCTTATGCCTTCACCAACAGGTTTCACATATTTGGTAAGTTTACCAATAGAAGGTAAAAAATTATTCAGGGGGTCTTCAGCACACACCCTTAGTTCAATGGCATGCCCGTTTAGTTTTAAATCCTCCTGCGTAAAACTTAATTTTTCACCACGGGCTATTTTGATCTGTTCTTCCACCAGGTCAAGGCCGGTGATCATTTCGGATACCGCATGTTCCACCTGCAGGCGGGTATTCATTTCAAGGAAATAGAAATTCAATTGGTCATCCATCAAAAATTCAACAGTGCCTGTGCTGGTATAATTACAGGATTTTGCCACCAGTATTGCTGCATCACCAATTTTCTCTCTTAGTTCAGGTGTGATGATTGCCGAGGGCGTTTCTTCTACTACTTTTTGGTGACGGCGTTGTATGCTGCATTCCCTTTCAAAGCCATGAATGATATTGCCAAATTTGTCGGCCACCACCTGCACCTCGATATGGCGGGGAGAAGTAACATATTTTTCTATGAATACAGACCCATCACCAAACGACGCTTTTGCTTCGCTGATAGCCCTTTCCATTTGTTCCTGCATTTCACTGGCTTTTTCCACCACCCGCATTCCTTTGCCACCACCACCTGCCGACGCTTTAATCAAAACAGGATAACCCACCTTGTCAGCAATTTCAATTGCCAGTTGAACATCTTCAATGGCTTTGTCAATGCCGGGCACCATTGGGATATTGTAGTGGCTCACACATTCCTTTGCTGCCAGCTTTGACCCCATGATACGCATGGCTGCAGGGCTTGGGCCAATAAAGTTGATACCTGCATCTTCTACTTTTTGTGCAAAGTCTGCATTTTCACTCAGGAAGCCATAACCCGGGTGAATGCCATCCACCCCCAACTCTTTGCAGAAAGCAATTATTTTATCACCATTCAAATACGATTGACTGGATGGTGCAGGGCCTAAACAAACTGCTTCATTGGCGAATAATACATGCGGTGAATTTCTGTCGGCTTCTGAAAAAACCGCTACGGATTGAATGCCCATTTTGTGAATGGTACGCATGATGCGCAATGCAATTTCTCCCCGGTTGGCAACTAATATTTTTTTCATATAATTTGAAAATAATGTGTGGTAAGATTAACTTTTTACTGATCACTTGTTGCGATTACTTATTCCAACTCAACCAGTACCTGTCCTTTTTCAACAGCCTGCCCGGCGCTTACTGCAATTCGTTTAATGGTTGCAGCGGTATGAATCATGATACTGTTTTCCATCTTCATGGCAACCAGTATTAAGATCTTTTCGCCTTCTGCCACCTGCTGTCCTTCTGTTACAGCTATTTCTAATACTAACCCGGGCATGGGTGCTTTTATTTCCTTAATATGTTTATTAATTGCCAATCCAAAGCCCATTTTTTCCAGCATCTGGTCCAGTTCATCTTTTATCTCCACTGTAAAAGTTTCTCCTTCCACTTCAATTGCTGCTTTTTTACCTGTGTTGTCAGATTCCACTAATGTTGCATTCACTGAACGGTGATCTTTTATCAGGTTAAATTCTTCCGGAGATTTTTGTATAATGTCAATAGTTTCCAGTTGTTCTTTTGTAAAGGCAAACTCAAATTCATTCACTTTTACTTTGTAGGTGGTATTCTTATCAGTCATGTAGCTAAGATTTTTTGCAATACTTATTACTTAAGGAAACAACTTCATACGATGGCGGTCGGCAAGTCAGCCTTCTTTGATCTGTAATATAATTCATGCCAATGGAAACACCAATATGTTTAAAGCTATTTATTTTCATTTACCTGAAAATTATTACCTGCCAGTTGCCAACCCCGGTTGCAATCACTACGTTACCGTGTTGTATTGCCAGCACCTTGCCCAAAAGGGTTTTGTTCAATCCTGTATCATACAGGTCAGCAGTATCAAGAAAATGGATACCACTACCGTATGGCTGGTTGTTCCTGCGCTTCAAATGGCAGATGCTGCAAAGAAGATTGGCTAAATGACGGGAAAATATTTACTCAACCTGGGGAAAGTCTGCAATTTTTAAGTGAAAAACAGTCATTAAAATTTTGGATAAATAATTGACTTGTTTTTGAAAAAGCAATGCAGATAAAATATCCGGCCACTGTATTTTGTTTATGCTGTATACTGGTTACTGGATGCCGTAAAAAACACCTGCCACAAACTGAAGTGCAGGCAACCGTAACAGAAATACCCGGAAGTAAAAAAACAGCCATTAGAAAAGTTATCAAAACACCGGTACCTAAAGTGATCACTGTAGATGACCGGGGAGCAAAAAGAGCGGTGGATGGAAGGCTTTATTACGACCTGGAAGGCCACCGGTATTGGCGAAATTATGTTGACGGAAGGTATTATTTATTTGATAAAAGTATGAGCAGTGATCCTGCGTTTAAACCGCATTAGCAGGCCAGGACCCTTCCTTTGCTTCACCTGCTGCATTAAAAACCAACAACCCGGTTAATCATGCTGTTTTAAAACTTTTTTGTTTGCTCTTAAAAATTGTGGCTCCGGAAAGCATAAGTATGCTGGTGATATTTTCCGGAGTTGAAGCCTATGTTTCTTACTCTACCCGGTTGTGAGAGAAATTAAATATCCTAATTGGCATAAAATACCTGGATTATTCGGCTGATAAGTGGTATGTTTCCCTGTTAAATTTCCTTGACGTACAATACTATGGCAAAACTTTTATCAGGAAGAACCCACGTAATGCACCCGGTAAACCTAAAGGGAAATGATTTACTGCAATGAATAACAAATATTAATTTTACCAGTTAAGCGTTTAAATTATAATTTTACATTCTTGCCAAACCCCGGCTTTCCCAACATCGTATGTGCTTAGGAATTTGGTTTTTAATAATTTATAATAAGTAGCTGAACAGCATGGACAACATCAAAGAATATATAGAATCCGGGGTACTGGAATTGTATGTTTTAGGTGTTGCCGGTGCAAAGGAAAAAGAAGAAGTGGAACGGATGGCTTTACTTTACCCGGAAATCAGCAAAGAAATAGCCAATATCAGTGCCGCCATCGAAACCTATGGACACCTGCAAGCCATTGTACCTGATCCAACCATTAAGCCTTTTTTAATGGCCATGATCGATTATAATGATAGATTGGCAAATGGCGAGCAGCCTTCGTTTCCTCCTGTTATCAATGAACATTCCAGCATTTCCGATTATGAAGCATGGATCAACAGGGAGGATATAAACCTGCCGGATGACTTTAAAGATTTTCATGCAAAAATAATTGGGTACACCCCTGGAGCTCTTACCGCCGTCTTGTGGATTAAGGAAGGGGCACCGGAAGAAATACACCAACATGAACTGGAAAAATTTCTGATACTGGAAGGAACCTGCGATATTACAATTGAAGGCGATGTTTATCATCTTGGTGCAGGAGACTTCCTTTCGATTCCACTATATAAAAAACATCATGTAAGTATTACTTCATCCATTCCCTGTAAATTAATTTTGCAGCGCCTGGCTGCCTGATTATTTTAAGAACATGGCGTTATCAATGCGAAATATTTTTTTTAAAATATCCCTTTACTGTATCATTAATAACTGGAAACATTGCTGGCTTCTTTGAAAAAAAAATCATTCTGAACGCTGCACATACCAAAATGGCTCCAGGAAAGCAAGACAGATTATTGACTTTGGTTTTGTTGAAAAAGATTTTAGGCAGGAGGTCTTATTGAGAAGATTTGTTCAGGATAACGTTTCACATTATTTTTTTTGGCAACTGCAGTTATATCAGTAAAATTTATTTTGTTTGCAGTATATATAATCATGTTTAATTCAGCCTATTTAGAAAATAGAATTATGCAATCCGATTGGTGGGCAACAGCCTCCCATATGCTTGATAGCCACCACAGCAATACCAGTGGTATCATGCTCACGGATCATTTATCAGCCGTTTATGATAATATTGAAGCCATTTTTAATCAGCCTGCCTCCGGTTTTTATGGAAAAATATTTGCCCTGCTGGCACAACTGCAACTTGGGAAAGAAGAGGTGAAGGAGGAATTAAAAATAGTGGCACTGCTGCATGATATTGGCAAACCACAGGAAGATAAGACCCTTGTTATTCCTCATCCCCTTACAGGCAAGCCGGCACACAAGCGGCATGGATTGGTTGGCCTGATGGCTGCGATAGAAATTATAGGAACAGACCTGGCTCATTTACCTGAAAGGAGAAACCGGATTTACCGAACAGTAGAACTGCACGATATGTCGTATGGTTTGTTCAGGGAATTTAATATCACAGGTGATATACCCCCCAACGAGCGATGGGATTACATCAATAACAAAATTCATACAATTACCGGTGGCGGCTTGTTATACCTGCTTATTTTCAAGTTAGCGGATATTCATGGGCATGCAAATATTGGAGATGTTACCTGGTTTTACCGCACTGTAAAAGAACATTACTTTAACCAACTTCACCTTGATCTCCCCATTCCAACAGAAAAGGATATTCGCTAAACAGTAATCATTTCAAACATGGGAACCTTGCAGTGTATTATATCAAGGTATCCTGCGGACTGCACTTTTACTATTTGTTATTTATGATGGCAACATGATTTTCTCCTCAATCAAATCTTTTCCAGGGTGCGGCATTTCTTTATGCGTTGAATCTGCCATTTGCAAGTGTGGTTTACCGGTTTACTGCATACCTCCTTACCTTGTGCGGTACCCATACTGCGGCAGATTTTTTATACGGTAGCAAAGAACGTACGATGTCTTTTTTGTTTTTTTCAACTATATCATTTATTTTCATATATATTGCAATAACTGATGGGATTAAATTAATAATTGGAATTTAAAAATTTTATCAAAAACTAATTACTGGTAATTTGATATAGAAGCATTTTGAATGCAGGATTTTGATGGAATCCGGGACCGCTTTTTATGGTTACCCTATTGCCGGGAAATGGAAATTTTGATTTCAAATAAATATACTGCTGGCAGTACCGGCTTAGTTGCTTTTACAGGATGAAATCGATTCTTTCAATGTAGCAATCAATAATAAAGAAAAGGGAAAATATGAAGGCATCTAAGCTAAAAGCAATTATTCAACTTCTAAGATTACACCAATGGGTAAAAAACCTATTCATATTTTTACCGGTTTTTTTTGGAATGAAGATAACAAATGCAGCTGTCCTTATAAATGCCGTTTATTTATTTTTTGGTTTTTCCTTAATAGCCAGCGCTGTATATGTTTTTAATGATTATTTTGATTTAAGTGCAGACAGGCTGCATCCCAAAAAAAAATTCAGGCCACTTGCATCCGGAACTGTAGGTTTAGGGGAGGCTAAAATTTTAATTTTTATTCTCCTGGCAATTGGCGCATCAATAATCGTATTTAAAATTGGCAATATTTATGTTTATTTTTTTGTAGCGGTTTACGTTTTGCAAAATGTGTTGTATACTATAAAGCTGAAACAAATACCAATTGTTGATATTGCAATTTTGTCTTTAGGATTTGTTATCAGGATTATTATCGGAAGCCTGGTTACAAATATTATTCTATCCCACTGGATTGTTTTGATGACATTCATTTTAGCCATGTTTTTGGCGCTTGCAAAGCGCAGTGACGATGTAAGGATAATGAATTCAACAAGTATAAAGGTGAGGGAAGGTATCGACGGGTACAATCTTGAATTCTTAAACCTCGCTATGACAATAATGTCGGTGATTACAATAGTTACCTATATCATGTACACTACTTCACCGGAAGTAATGCTGCGGCTGGGGCCCAACACCTATATGACAACATTTTTTGTTATTCTTGGAATCATCAGGTACCTGCAGATTTCAATTGTAAAGCATGACAGCGGCAACCCTACCCGGGTGCTGTTAAAAGATTTATTTTTACAAATAATAATTATAGGCTGGCTGATATCATTTATTCTGTTGATTTACGTCTAAATCAACCCTTAACCAGAAAAATATACCAATGAAATTTAAATGGCTGCCAACTTTAAAAAATAGTGCTGTTCTGATTCTTTTAGTTTCAATTATTATTCAGGTTATCATTGCGCTGAATTTTAAAGGGGAACAGGTCTCTGACCAGGCAGCCTACCTGTCTTTGGCAAAAGAAAGTGCTGCTAATAAATCATTCTATCCATCCGGATTCAATGTGTATGATACCTATTTATGGGCGCCGGGATATATAAATTTTCTGAGCCTGGCTTTGATACTATTTGGAAACATTAAGGCGGCTTTTCTCCTGAATATTGCGCTGTTATTTTTAATTAACCTGGAGATATTCTTTCTGGCCAAAAAATTCTTTTCAGAGAAAACGGCATGGCTGAGTATACTTATTTCGTGTTTTTATGCAACTCATTACGGGATAATTCTCTTTACCGCTACTGAATTACTTTTTACTTCCTTAATATTCGGCAGTATATTCTTTTACTCAAAAGATAAATTATACTATGTGGCCAGCGCCGGAGTTTTGTTGGGTTTGGCCAACTGGGTAAGGCCTTTTTTGCCGGTTTTTCTGATGGTAATAATTTTAATGACGCTGTTATATAATGGCAAAAGAGTACTGAAAATTTCATTGTTTATTTTCTCACTGGCCTTTACTATAATTACGATAGGCTTCATTACATATAAAAGTTGCGGCTATTTTGCATTTCAATCTTCCACATCGGGAGTGAATATCATTTTGGCTGCAAATGATGATGCTGACGGGGCTTATAATAATCTTGTGTTTCAGGAAGGTAAATCGGGTTATATCGATAAGGCAAAAAGGGATAGTATGACCTTTAAGGAAAAAGATGCTTACTGGAGAAATGCCGGTATTAATTGGATAAAGCAAAATCCTAAAAAGTACATCAGTTTATTTCCCAGGAAATTATTTCTTTTGTATGGCTTTGATCTTAGTTTTATAGAGCCATTGGATGTTGAAATTACTACTGATGAGCATACGGGAACAAAAGCGAAAATTATGAACACGATTAAGTCTTTTCCCAGGTTAAATTATTTTCAATGGCTAATGATTTATACCCAGTTGTTTTACCTGCTGATGCTGCTCCTCGCCATATTTGGTTTTTACCTTGTAATAAAGCGCAGGAATAAAATGGGTGTCATACTCGGTATATGCTGGGTTTTGGGAACCTGCCTGATCATGTTATTTTTAGGTGCTTCCCGGTATCATTATCCCTATATTCCAATCATCATTATTTTTTCTGCCTACGCTGTTTCTGTAATTGGGTTTAAAGGAGGGAAATTCTTTTTATCTCCGGAATAGATTCACCGGAGGTAAAGCTTAATCATTAATAAAATGTTTCGATGCCCAGACATGTAATCGCCGCCTTTGATTTTGATAATACCATAACAACTAAAGATACTTTATTTGATTTCCTAAGATTTTCTTTTGGTTTTAATAAATTAATGATTGGCCTCCTGAGCGTATCCCCCTTTTTGTTGCTCAATAAATTCAAAATTTTGTCAAATGCAAGTACAAAGGAAAAGCTATTAACCCATTTTTTAAAGGGAATGGATATTGCCCGTTATAAAGAGATTTGTAATGAGTATGCTGCAGAAATAGACAGGAAACTAAATGTGAAAGCCATTGATAAGATGAATTGGCATAAAGCGCAGGGCCATGAAATAATTATTATAAGTGCTTCTGTTGAAGACTGGATAATCCCCTGGGCAGGGCAAAGGGATATTCAAAAGGTGCTTGCTACTCAAATGGAGTTTTCAAATGGCCTGCTAACCGGCAGGTTCAAATCAAAAAATTGCAACGGAATTGAAAAAGTGAACAGGTTGTTAGAAAACTTCCCGGACAGAAATCAATACTATTTATACGCTTATGGTGATAGCGCCGGGGACAATGAATTATTATTATTGGCAGATTATAAATTTTTAAGAATGTTTTAATTTGTCATTCCTTTGCCCAAATGGTAAGCCGGTAGTCATAATTTGAGTATGAATTGACAAGGCCGGGATGAAAAAAACTTTATTTTTTTGCTACCAGGGTATAGTGTGGATAGACCAGCATGGTTTGCTTTCTTTCTTCAATAATTTTCATCCCGTTTTGCAATAATAGTGTTTTCGCTTTTTCAACATTTATTTCATTACCTGTTTCGCCATTGAAAATGAAATCATGAAGTTTATTAAAATATACAAGTGGGCTTCCCTGGTTGATATCCTTTAATACCAGCCTGGCACCCGGCTTAATAGTATCCACCAGGTTTTTGATAAAATCGGCCTGTTTTTTTTCAGGAACATGATGCAAAACATCCACCAGGAAAATGATGTCCAGGGTTCCAATTTTTTTTGGAAAATAATTGCCATCGTATTCGGAGAAATCGTAACTGCCTGGAGGCTGTGCCTTGAAAAGGCTGAATGCATTTTCCATTAATTTCTTTTTTATTTCAATGCCATACAAATAAGAAGGCTGTGCAAATTCTGAAATCAGCAGCAATAGCTGGCCTGATCCGCAACCAATGTCTCCTACTTTTTCTCCCGGCTTTACCATTTTTATCAGGCTGGTAAACGGGCAAATCAGCGAACGGTATTCAATTTTGAGCCTATCCAAAAACCCGGTTTCTTTGGATTTCATTTTCATAAAATGAATTAATGCCTGGTTATTTATATTCGTTTGCATATGCATTGGTGATTTGAACTGATCGATCGAAAGTAATTATAAATAAAAAATAAATAAATTTTATACCTGCTTAATTTTTCTTCCTTCACCCAATAGATAAGCTGAAGTATCAGCATTTAATGTGACCAGGAAATTGAATTGACATATACCCGTTGATTGCTTCATTATATTTATAAACATCACATTCGTGTCATTGGATAAAAGCATTTTGGTTTCAATATAACATCTGAAATGCTGAAATGATTTTTATTTCAAGTTAATTGCGATAGTAAATGAGCAGCAGTAATTATACCCGGGAGGCTCTTCTTCCGGTGCGATAACCCTGATGATACTTTAAGGACCTGGCATAAAAAAGCTGACCGGGTTAACAATACTATTTTTTATTTGGTAACTGCTACGGTTATATTTAATATCCTGGTAAACAGTTCACCTTCTTCATCACCCGGATTATTCATATCCATACTGCTATGCATCACCTGGTGGTCATGGTGATCATTTACAATTGCAGCCGTTTTTGGAAAATACAATCCTTCCAAATACACACCAAAATGGTAAAGGCCGGGAATACCAGTCTCCTGCATGTGAAGGTGAAAAGGCCCGCCATCATGGCTTACCAGCTTTCCCTGGTTATCTTTTGTAAATACCGCATTCTTCCGCTCTTTTTCAAAATGGGCAAGCAAAAGAGCAATATCAAACTTCTTGCCGGGGCGCCTGGCCGATTCCAGTTGCCTGATTATCTTAATCACCGTTTCCCTTGGCAATATATCCTCCATATCAAATGCCGGTGAAATAAACCGTGCAAAGCCCCTTCCATTTTTTACACTTCCTGTATTAATATCCATGTCAACGGAAATCTTAAATTCCTCACCTTTTTTTACCACCACGCTGCCAGTATGCAAATTCATCTTCAAATTGGTTCGCCCATAAATATTGACTACCATAGTACAAGCCTCGTTGCTATTGCTGTTGGTACTTGCGGCTATGTTATCCAAACCATGGCGGCTTGCTTTTACAACATTCCTGGTAGCTATCCTGTTCTTAACCTCAGTTAGTAAGCGGGAATATTTTGCCCCTCTTACCGGCCCGGCTGCAACAGGGAAAAGTAGTTCACCCAATTCCATCATCATCATGGCATCGGTTTGCTTTGTTTTGTAGTAAATCATCAATTCCCAGGTACCAACCCAGCACTCTTTTTCAGTGTTTCCCCTTTGGATAACCAATGTTACTCGGCCGTTGGAGCGCTTGCTGGTAATATCCGGCAGTGTACAGCAATGGTTGCAATGCCCTTCTGAATGCTGGTGATCTTCTGTACCATACAGTACCTGGCCATTGGGCGCATGAAGTACAAACGACCAGTTTTTATCCTGGAAATCCATTCCCTGGGCAGTGATAAAAAAGGCATCTTCGGCAGAAGTAGCAGTAAAATTGACATGAGTGTGCTCACCGGCAAAAAGTTCTATTACCGGATCAATAAGGCCGGTAAACCCTATGGCACTGGCAAGTACATGGGAATAAAATTTATCAACAGCACCGGCACTTTCGCCATGAAAGACTTGTGTTACAGGTATCGCTTTGCCTTTGGCTACAAGGGAGTTAAGTGTAGGGTAATCCACATCAGCCCCTGTTCCAAAGCCCATGGCAAAAACAGCAGTACGGTTAAAGCTGCCATTGGGTATCGAACTTAAAGGGGCACCGGTGGTAAGCAAACCGTCTGTAAGAAAAGCCATATACCGTTGTTCGGTAGCAGGAACGCCGCCAAATGGCGGTTGTACTAAAGTATTTTGCACATTATTCAGCGCATCTGCAAGTGGTGTCCCTCCTCCCGGATTCATCGATACAATGGCAGAATCAAATGCGGTTTGGCTAAAACTGGTACCCGCTTTTATCAGGCCGAAGCCTGGTGCACCAAATACATTATCAAACTGGTTGGCACCTAAAGTCCGGAATGTTTGAATGCCTGCCATCACATAAACTGCACTGCTCTCCTGTACGGTTTCACAATCATGTAAAAAAGCAGAAACGGCCCTTTTGGCGGCTATCCATTTGGTAATATCAGGCAGGCCAGTCATCATCGGGTCGGGTACCACTCCAGACATACTGCCTGTTCTGTCTAAACCAATTCCGATGATAGGTATAGTGTCATAACTGTATCCCAAAGCATTTCTAAAATCAAGGGTATCCACATTTCTTTTGGCACCCAGCGCACTAAAATCCGGCATCGGAAGACCGGCAATAGGTACATTGGTTCCATATCCTGCTGCACCGCCCGTCCAGGGATACATGATGGCATCACGGTAGTGTGGAGGCTTAGGGCCGGTGTTGGGATATTCATTTTGATGGCCATCCATTTGCCACATAGCCCAAAGCCTGTCTATGTTGCAATGCATTACATAAAAATACGGGTCAAATGCCGAAACAGCAGCAGTGGACATGTGCCCAACGGTATCACCAATAAACCCGTGCATAGCACCATGCATGATGTTGCCCGAAGCCAAACCTACACCTGTCTGCATTGTATCCTGAAAGGTGGGATAATCAGTTCTGGTCATAGTTGTCTTGATGTCAACTAAGGTGGGTAATGCCGCAACGCTCCTAAACTTGCGCCTTAGAGCACCTGCTGCTGTTGCCGGAAACATAGCCGGCAACCTCCAGCCGTTGAGGGTGGCTGGCCACCATACTGGCAATGGAGTAGTATTGGCACCTACCCCCGGTTTGTCAAAAGCAAAGTATCCTGTTTGCACGGCATACCCGGCTGCTGCAGTTCCGGTGGGCCCTAAGAAATTATCTACCGCAATATCAACCGGGTCCGACCAGTCCCAGTAGGGCAGCATTATTCCCGGCACATAAGTTTGCAGCTGCAATTCAAACTGGTACAAAAAATAGCGGTGCCAGCTTAAAAAGCTATAAGAGCCGTTACTGCCATGGCCAAAATTAACACCGGGAAAGCCGGGGGCAAATGCATTCTGGATCATCAGGTGAATAGCCACATATTCATCCCATTTGCTGTACTGGTTTGCAGGAAGTGCACCAGGGTTTACAATGTGGGCTTTCATCAGCACACATGCTTTTACAAAATTCTCTTTATCAGTGGCATTTAAAAATTTTATGTTTCTCCTGATTCCCATGGCGAATGATTTTAATGGTTATGGATTGAAATAAAAATGAATTATTGAATTACCTTTTTTGTACACTTTCCATGTCAAAAATTGCATACCAGCATTATTACTTATTGCTGATGCGCAACTGATGAGTAATAAATTTTTGTTTGAAGAAATTAACCTGGAGTTTGAGAGGAGGAATTTAACAGGATTCCGGGATCTTAATCATGGCTAAAGTAGTGTCAATATTTTGAATCCCATAATTTTTTCGCAAATAAATTATTTTAGCTGAATGACAGTTAAGGGGAGTGGTAACCCTGGTTTACTGATCACAAGGCAGGAGATTTTCGCTGCGTACTGCCGGGCAAGGTAAAATAAACAGGCCCGGGGCTTTCAGTATACTTCTTTAACGGAAAGGTATTTTGGAAAGTGTTTTTTCAGGAGAGGACCATAATAAGATAATAAAATAAATGCCCTGGATAGCCAGGGCATTATTCTGTGAGAAGGACATTATATGTTGCAATCAAGCCTGTTATCAAAGAAATAAACTGTCATTTATTTGTAATTTATTGCTTTTCGTTTTTCAAATCCTTTTCCTCTTTAAGCTGCTCCTTTGCTTTTTTTATTGGATGTTCAACGCCTTTTTGTTTCAGGTTTTTTCCTTGCTTTTTGATACTCTTTCGGTGGCGCCTTACTTCCTTTCGCCCTTTGATTGCGGATTTTACTTTTAAGTGACCCAGGTCTTTTACTGCTTCCTGCCTGTCTTCTTTTTTGTCTTTAATGGTATTCTTTAGCACCTTTTCTTCGGCCTTAATTTCTTTTTGTTGTGCCATGGCACCGGTGCTGATTATTCCACTAATTACAAGCAGCATTGTTATTTTTTTCATTGTTTGTAAGTTTTAATCAATTAATTGAATAGTTACAAGTTAAAGTTCCTACTCTTATCTAGATGATTGTTACACAATTGCTATAATAAGTTACATTATTCCCCTATTTCCGGAGCAGGTATCTGATTGAATTGCAGAAGGATTGCGGTTAGCAAAAAGGACTGCCTGGATTTAATTGACATAAAAAAAGGCTGTTATTAAAAACAGCCTCCTTTTAAAGATTTATATAATGCAGTTACCTGAAACTGGCACGGGGTCCGCCAACTGCATAGGTTGCCTGCATACGTGTTTTTTGCTTTGCCGAAAACATATACATACAGGCATCATCAGTATAGTCCATATAATTCATGGTCATCATAACGGGAGTACCTGAACAGGTACTTTTAATGCCTGCAGCAGGACAGCCATAGTTAGCTCCCGTATGCAACGGTGTATCGTCAACCAGGTCATCACCACAATTGGAATCACCCCAGATATGTCTCAGGTTAAACCAGTGCCCTACTTCATGCGTGGCGGTTCTGCCCAGATCGTAAGTAGAAATATAATAACCACCCGGATATTTAGCACGGCTGCCAAAAGCCGAATTTAAAATTACCACACCATCAGTTGCAGAATTGCCTCCCGGAAATTGTGCATATCCTAAAATGCCGCCACCTAAAGTACAGGCCCATAAATTTAGTTTAGTGGCCGGGCTGCTGGGGCTGATTCCCCCTGTATTACTTTTTTTCATGGCATCATTGGTTCCCCAGCTTTTTTTTGTGGTGCTTTTTCTTACCACCGCATCCAGTACAAAACGGATTTTTGTGTCACCCGATTTTACGCCGGAAAATAGGCTGGGCACCATGCTGATATCAATATTGGTACTTTTATAATCTTCATTTAGTACATCAATCTGCGATTGAATTTGTGCAAGGGAAATATTCTCTGCTGTAGTCCTGTACAATACATTTACCACTACAGGAATAATGATGGAGTCTCCCGAAAGTCTCTGCAGGTAAGGGCTTTTTGAAAACCTGTTTGTAAAATCTTCTATATCATCCATCCTTTTTTTAAGTGTTGGATCGGCTTTTAGTTGTTCTTCCAGTACATCATATGCGGCGCATTTGCGTTCAACAGGGGTAGTGTATTTTCCCTCGTCTTCACCTGGTGGAGGGGTACGGTCTGTTTTGTTACAAGAGGTAATAACCATCCCCCCTGCAACCAGGCAGATCAACAGTTTTTTCATTTTTTTAAATTTTTGGTTTACAATATTAGTAAGCGCAGTTTTCATTGCTGGTTTCTGCAAAATGAAAATAAGCATAATTTTTTTCAGGTAAAGCAAGTAATGGATTTATTTATCAGCCACATTTTTTATAGTAAGGGCTTGGTAGCTATATGTTAATCAGCTGCTTCAAAAGCTTCCGTCATTTTTTCAAAAAAATTCCTACTTGATTCTTTTTGGTACAGAGGAACATCAAACGTCATTTGGTATTGTGTTTGGCAACCTAAGGTATAGGATAGAATTTTTTGAGAATGGGGAGCATTGCGGCATTGTCTTTGTTTTATCCTTTATAAAATACAATATCCAGGGTTTAAATTTACAGTCAGCTGCATCATGACGAACGGAAACTTTTAATTATTTGATATGAAAAACTTTAATCTCATAAGTGGATGGATCATCAGTGTACTGCTCTTAATAAGTTGTAAAAAAGATATCCTTACTACACCAATTACTGCAGGTGATAATATGGCCAAAAACCAATCAGTAGCTGCAACCGGAATAGTTTATTTTGTGAGCCCTTCCGGTAATGATCTTAATAATGGCACTTCTTCTTCAACTCCGTGGCAAACTATCCAAAAAGTAAATGCACAAAACTTTGTTCCCGGTGACCAGGTATTGTTTGAAGGGGGAAAAGTTTTTACTGGTAATCTTACCGTCAACTGCAGTGGTGTTAGTGGTTCTTATATAAAATTTGCAAGTTATGGTGCTGGCAAGGCATATATTAACGGGGGTTCTGGTACCGGAGTGTACATTTATAACAACGCATACATCTGGATAAACAACCTGGTTATTTATGGTGCATGGAATGCAGGTACTCAATCCGGCAATACTGGTTATGGCATTCTTTATTATAATGATATGCCCAATGCAGTAAAATTAGGTACTGCTTATGTAAGCAGTTGCGATATCAGCGGCTTTAAAAAAGCGGGGATAGGTTGCATAGCTTATCCTGCTGATAATAGCCAGAGCGGGTATACTAACCTTACATTTGGTTGGAACATTGTTCATGATAATGGTGATGCAGGGATAGTTGCTTACGGGCCACCGGCAGCCTTCGGCAGTACTTTATATGCTTTTCCTTATGTGTACGTGGGAGGCAATAAAGTATATAATAACCTTGGTGTTAAAAGCATTACTACTTCACATAGTGGTGATGGCATTTTAATAGGAGGGGCCTCCCGGGGTGTGGTTGAGAAAAATGTAGCCTATAACAATGGATGGTATAATGCTGCCACCGCCGGAGGACCTGCGGCCATCTGGTGTTACGACTCAAACAATATTACTTTTCAGTACAACGAGGCACATCACAATGGCACGGGTGCCGGCAAGCCGGATGGGGATGGATTTGATTTAGATGGCGGAGCAACCAATTGCATCATGCAGTATAATTACAGCCATGATAATTATGCCGCAGGCTTCCTGGTATGGGAATACGGGAACTCCAGGGTTTCCAATTCGGGGAATATTATCCGGTACAATATCAGCCAGAACGACAATACCGGCACCAGTTATTACGGAGCGATTACCATGGGCAGCAATTGCAGCAGTAATTCTATTTACAACAATACTATTTATACTTCCCGCGGCTCCTGCCTCATGCTGTATGGCGGCACCAATAACCAGTTTTACAATAATATTTTCTATGCCGCACAAAGTGGCGCTCCCATTATTAGTACCAACACCAATACCTGCTGGTTTTTTAATAATGAGTATTACAATCCCGGTGGGTTTAAAATTAAGTTTAACGGAACGCTTTTTTATTCCCTTGCCAATTTCAGGGCAACAAACAATGAAATATTTAACGGATTGAATTATGGATTCAATACCGACCCTAAATTAAGTAATCCCGGAAATGGGGGCAGCATTAATACCGGCAACCCATCCATTTTACCCAATTATGATTTAACTGTATCATCGCCCCTCATCAACAGGGGGTATAATTTACCCAGTTGGGGGTTAAAAGTGGGGAATTATGATTTTAGAAAAGCTACCATACCTTTTAATGGGGCCTATGATATTGGCGCCTGCGAATTTCATTGAAATTATTTGGTAGCAGTAATCATTTTTTACAAGTAGGGTTAGCTTACCCTACTTTTTAACCATTGTTGACAATGATCAGGGATTTATAAAAAGCGCATCCAAAAGAATCCATCTCGAAAAACTGGCCAGCTTTTACCGAACTGGTATTGCAGAAACTTCTATGTTGGGTGCAGGGGAAAGCCCGGTGTTTTTTATCTCTGGCTACCTGTTATTTTTAGTGATAATTTACTGAAACCCTTTTAATTCATTCCAGTTGCGCTGCAACCAATTTTCATCAGGATACCTTGTATTTCGATCAATGGCGTGAATGGCGTATGCTTGCCGGGAACGGCCACTGGTATTGGGTAAACTACAATGAGGAAGCAATCCGTTAAGTACAATACAGGTTCCTTTTTTTACTTCCAGCGGAATCATCCCCTCCATGGAAAAAGGTTCATTATCCAGTACCACCATTTCTGCTCCGCCGCCTTCTGTTTTTCGGAACTTTGTCCGAAGTGTTGTTTGATGCCCGCCGGGCTTAGCCCAAAGACATCCATTTTCTACAGAGGCATCTTCCAGCGCAAACCAAAATCCAATACAGGAGTTGGGCTCCGTATACAAAAAGGTGGCATCCTGGTGTATATCTACCACGCCCCCGATTTTTGCATGTTTTAAAATGAGCATGCTTTGAATGATCACATATTCGTTGAGGTTAAGCGCTGCAGCCAGTTTTTTCATTTGGGCAGAACGGGAGAATTCACTAAACAGCGGATCAAGGTCATGCAGTGCATGGCCAATTTTGTTCATGGAATGAAAAAGGTCAGTAGTTAGCTTTCCGTTTGCATCAAATGCATCTTTTTCAAAAAAGAAGGAGATCTTATTGCCGGAGTTGATGAAATAGTCATCACTTGTTTTTGCCTGGTCTGTTGTTTGGAAAACGGAAGGGTGGCCTTCAAAAGTAAAACCATTGGCAAGTTCTTCACCTCGTCGCATTAAGGCATCGCATTCTTCCGCCGTGTTGAATCCTTCCAGTACGAGGTATCCCTGTTCCTGGAACTGTTGGTTGTGAGTGGTCAAAAAAAAATTGAATTACATGGTGATAAGATGTATAAAAATTAAAGATAGCTTTTTTATTGCCTCATAGATTGAAAGGGGGCTGACTTAAGCAACTCTTTAATGGCGGCCTTTCATCGAAAAAAAAGTGGCCGGTAACATCAAGGAAGTCAGCTTTACCTTTCTTGTCTGTCCGGGTTTGCTTGTACTATCAGGTTACCTATTCTTCTTTTTTATTTGCCTGGTTATTACAACTTTCAGCAAAGATTGAAGTGCATGAAATAAACAGTAATTATTTTATGTTCAAAGTTTATTGAAGGTTAATGAAATGTTTTCATTGGTCAGCATAAGGCAGGTATCCTGAAAGGAAGATATTTTTTTCAGCAGAAAGGAAATGAGCAGGGAATTAGTTTTTAATATGCTATCTGATGTTTTTATGTGGCTAAGGCAATGCAGTGCTGCCTCTGCGAAGTTGCAGGTAAAAGTTTGCAGCGCTTAGCCTTGCGGGCGTTTGAAGGATTGTATAACTGAATTTACAAGACAAAAATAATTAGACTGCATAAAGAAAATGATGGAGGTGACTAAAAGTAAAAAATCTGGTAAAAAAATAAAACTTTAAAATTTGTTTTAAAAAATTTGGATTATTCAAATATTATATTACTTTTAGCAAATGCTTTAAAAAATAAATATATTTTTTTTCTTTAGCATCAAATCAAATCCATCTTCCCCCTTAGCGCTTTTTGGCGCTGTAGAACTAATTAGAAACTTTATTTTCAGATTTCAAATTTACTAGTATGACATTAAGAATGTACTTAATGGTACTTGCTGCAGGCATTACCACAAATTCCTTTTCTCAAAGAACTACTTCATCAGTTATCGCCGCTGCCGGCGGGATTTCAAAATCTAATAGCCTTGTTTTAGAATGGACAGTTGGAGAACCTGTTATTGAAACAGCTACCGATTTTTCCACTTTATATACTCAGGGCTTTCATCAGCCTTCGATTCAGGTTTTGAAAACACAGAAAAATAATGCCCAGGAAAGTAATTCTGTTTTTCATGTTTTTCCCAATCCATCTTCGGCTGTTATTAATGTCAATTTTGATAAGGTTGTAGAAGTGCCTCTGTTACTTGCTCTTGTTGACGCAAACGGGAAAGTACTATTGAATAATAAGATTCCTGTCAACAGCACCAGTCAAAAAATAAGTGTGGGTAAGTATGCCCAGGGAACTTATTTTGTTCGGGTAACCGATGCCTGCGGGGCAATCCAGGGCGAATGCACAATAATCAAATCTCTATAAGAACAGTAACCTAATTTTTTTTAAAGCTAAAGTTTTATAAAATGAAAAAAGCATTTCTCCTTTTAACGTTGTTTCAACTTTTTTATGTTTTGGCGTATTGCCAGCGGGTGCCCCAGGGTATGAAATACCAGGCAGTGGCAAGAAATACAAAAGGTGAGGTTCTCGGGAACCAAACCATCTCTCTTCAAATTTCGCTGGTTACCCAAACCAAGGGTTCTACCCGTTCTTATTACAGCGAAACACATGACGTCATCACCAATCAAATGGGATTATTTGATCTGGTGATCGGTGCAGGTAAGGTAAGTAAAGGAGTTTTTAAAGACGTTCCCTGGAGCATGGAGGATATCTGGATGCAGGTAAGTATAAAAGATAAGGGAAGCGCAGATTTCACTGTTATCAGCAACAGCCAGTTATTAGCGGTTCCGTATGCTTTTCATGCAGCCACCGCTTCTCAAATTGTAAACAGCAACACTGTTAACTCAGCCAGTACTTCTCCAACAAAAGATCTGCTGGGTGGAACAGCAGGCAGCCCCGGTACTCCCTGGATGACAGTGGGTAACGTTGGTACCAACCCGCTGACAGATCGTTTCGGAACAACAGACCTGAAAGACCTGGTTTTCATTACCAATAATATAGAAAGATTACGCATACTTGCCAATGGGGATATTGTTTTTAAGAACAGTATAACCATTGAGAAAGACCTGACGGTAAAAGGGAATGTCAATTTAAATACCGTTACCGGAAATACGGTTAATAATGGCGCTTTGACCGTTAAAAAGGCTACTGATTTACAGAGCACGTTAACCGTTGCGGGAGCCAGCGTGCTCAACAACACGTTGGCCGT
>JAYVUL010000009.1:0-2040 GCA_043787935.1 Chitinophagaceae bacterium
ACGGCCAACGTGTTGTTGAGCACGCTGGCTCCCGCAACGGTTAACGTGCTCTGTAAATCAGTAGCCTTTTTAACGGTCAAAGCGCCATTATTAACCGTACTTCCGTAAACGGTATTTAAATTGACATTCCCTTTTACCGTCAGGTCTTTATCAATGCTTACACTGTTCTTAAATACAATATCCCCATTGGCAAGTATGCGCAATCTTTCTATATTATTGGTAATGAAAACCAGGTCTTTCAGGTCTGTTGTTCCCATACGATCTGTCAGCGGGTTGGTACCAACGTTACCCACTGTCATCCAGGGAGTACCGGGGCTGCCTACTTGTTCACCCGCTGCGGCAGTACCCGAACCACCTTGTACACCCGTTGAATAGTTATTGGATGAGGTAACAGCCCCGCTGTTTACCAATTGAGAAGCGGTAGCCGCATGAAAAGCATACGGAACGGCCAATAACTGGCTGTTGCTGATAACATTGAAATCTGCGCTTCCCTTATCTTTTATACTTACCTGCATCCAGATGTCCTCAGTACTCCAGGGAACGTCTTTAAAAACCCCCTTACTGATCCTTCCTGCACCGATCACCAGATCAAATAATCCCATTTGATTGGTGATAACATCGTGTGTTTCGCTGTAATAGTAACGGGTAGAACCCTTGGTTTGGGTAACCAGCGAAATTTGCAGGGAGATGTTTTGATTCCCCAGGATCTCTCCTTTTGTATTTCTTGCCACTGCCTGGTATTTCATACCCTGGGGTACCCGCTGTGCAGAGCAGAAACTAACATAAAAGATACTCAGCGTTAATAAAAAAATTATTTTTCTCATTATTGTAAATTTTACCGGATACATAGAGAGTGCTAAAATGTATTTACTCTATACATCTATATTTCCATGGTGAGTTTTATATTTTTTCTTTGAACTATTGCAGGCTTTTATTGCTGAATAAAGGCTTCATTTTTTCTTCCATCAAATTTATCCTTGTTTCAATTTTACTCACTTTATCCTGGTTCTTTTTCAGGATATTGATGTAAGCCCCATTATCTATACCGATCAGCGTGTTTACCATTTTAGGTCCGTCTTTTAAATTAGTTTCCCATGAACGGCCGATAGACATCCGGTAATCATTAACCGACATTCTGGAAGGATCAACAGCAATGCCATACCCCGGTAATTTATTATTAGCCACAATATAATCTCCTGCCTTTACAGCTCCAGTAATTTTTACCGGCACCTGGCCCATAAAAGCAACTTTATTCCCGGCTTCCTCCTGTCCTGCCGGCGGGGCATTTCCCAATACTATAGGGTGGTAAGAGACGGCCATGATCTGCTCTGCATTGGTAAGGTCCCTTGTTATTTTACCGGCTTTTACTGCCACAATATCTCCTGCTGAAATTAACTCATCCGGGTTTATCCGCTCCAGCCATTCTGCGTAATCTCCATGGCCTGAATTGTATTCAACCCCGATATTATTATAATCATTGGCAAGGTTGGTAAATTCTGCTATGGCACCTGCTATACCTCCAACGATATCGATACCCACCAACGAAGCCATCAGGTTCACAAAATATACTCCATCAAGATAGCTGGCGCTAAAGTCATTGATAGACTGGGCACGTATACTTCCCAGTACCCTGTTATCTTTATCTACAAAACTGACGAACTCATTTTCATTGGTTAAAGAATTGGATACATCAGTGAAAGACAGGTTAGGCACAGAAAGCGATGGTAAGCCTGCGTTAGGTATTGGTGGAATTATGGGGAAAACTGTTATTTCAGGAATCACATTCGTTGCAGGAAAACCATAAGGCCCGATACCGCTACCCAGGTCAGGTACGATATTGAACGCAGGGATACCGTAAGGACCAACTTTAATTGGAAGGTGTAATGCATCGTTGATTTTTCCTGTAACCGTATTTACAATATTTATCACGGTGCCGGCTATCAGCGTAGCAGGAAATAAATTAAGCAGGTCGCTCGCCTGCACCGGGTTATGATTGATCACCCAGCCACGGATCACATCTATCGGGCCCTGGAACGCATC
>JAYVUL010000010.1:0-8011 GCA_043787935.1 Chitinophagaceae bacterium
TTCATTAATTACATTAACCAGCGCAACGATTGGCTGGACTGCAGTTGCCAGTGCTTTGAATTATGATGTGGATTACCAGGTCAACGGCGCTGCTACATGGACCAATGCCGCTACTGCTACTACTTCACTATCTGTGGCATTGAGCAGTTTAAGTTCTTCCACTGTTTACAACTGGCGTGTACGTGCCAACTGTACAGCAGGTGCAGGTATTTATGCATCCTCTACTTTCACGACCCTGGCGCCATGTGGCACAGTAACGGGATTGACAAGCAGCGCAGTTGCAAGTACAACCGCTACCGTTAGCTGGACCGCATTATCAGGAGCCAATAACTATAGTGTTGATTACCAGGTAACAGGTGCAGGCACCTGGACCAGTGCCGCCACTGCAACTACTGCCACTTCCCTTTCACTTAGCGCATTGACAGCATCTACAGCCTATACCTGGAGAGTAAGGGCTAATTGTACTTCTGGTGCAGGCGCTTATGCTACTGCTACCTTCACTACAACTGCTACTTCCACCTGTGCAACAGCATTTGAGCCAAACGAAACACTGGCTGCAGCCGCTGCTATTGTTTCTGCTGTTACCAATTCCGCTGCTATCAGTACCACCACTGATATTGATTATTATAAAATTACAACTACTGCTACCAGTAATATCGTGTACAATCTTGTGGGGCCATCAGGGGTAGATTATGACCTGTATGTTTACAACAGTGCGGGCACACAACTTGGTTCAAGCCTTGGTACTACTGCAACAGAAACGGTTTCTTTAAGCAGCCAGGCTGCAGGTACTTATTATATTAAAGTAATTGGCTACAGTGGAGCTAACAGTGCTACGTGCTATACCATTAAGGCAACAGCTACTACGGTAACCAGTTGTATCAGCAGTTATGATAATAGTACCAATGGAACTACTTCAGGGGCCGCTACCATTCCTTTTAATACCAACATTACAGGATTGATAAGCCCAAGTGGAGATATTGATGATTACAAGTTTGTTATCACCACAGGTGGTACCATTACATTGACACTAACCACTCTGCCAGGTGACTATGACCTTAAACTGCTGAACAGTGCAGGCACGCAGCTTGGCATATCTCAAAATGGAAGTACTACCAGTGAAACTATCAGTTATACCGCTGCAGCAGGTACTTACTATGCACAGGTATACGGGTACAGTGGCGCCAACAGTTCCACTACCTGTTACACATTGAAAGTGGCATTGGGTACTGCTACCAGGCCTGATATTATTTCAGCTTCTACTGGCAAAGGGGTAATAAAAATTTATCCAAACCCGGTCAACAATGTACTGAATGTAAGTGTGCTGGGTGAAGTTAACAGTAGCAGCATGCTGGAAATTCTGGATGAAAAAGGGTCTACTGTATTGGTAGATAAACTCATCAACAATCCTCAGTCAGTAAATGTTTCTAAACTTGCAAAAGGCACCTACCTGGTAAGAGTGAACAATGGCAAGAGTACCATTACTGCCAAATTTGTAAAAGAATAATGGTATTTATTTAAAGGATAAAATCACAACGGCTGCCAATTGGCAGCCGTTTTTTAATTGAAGAAATTCTGCAAAGGCGGGCGCGGAATAGTTATTCACAATTGCTGAAAAAAACATTGCCAGAAAAGAAAAATCTGTAAATTCAATGCTTATTTAAAATTCAAAAAACAAATTGATTATGAAAAAACTGCTGCTTGCCTTCCTGTCATTCATCATGCTGAATACGTTGATGGCACAAGTAAAAAACAATTGGTCTTCGCACACTGATGCCGCCAAAATTACTACAGACAAAGCTGTAGCAAGGCTATCGTTTCCTGCAACATTCAAATTATTTAATTTAGATATTGCTCCTTTAAGACAGGAATTATTTTCTGTTGCGGGCAATGCATCCAGGCATTCAATGGTTATTTCCATTCCTAATGCTGCCGGGCAAATTGAACAATTTGAAGTGTTTGAAGCTTCCAATTTTGAACCAGCTTTACAAGCCAGGTTTCCTGAGATCAGGGCTTTTTCCGGTAAAGGCATTACAGATAAATATGCCACTTTAAAATTGAGCATTTCGCCGCAGGGCATACAAACAATGGTTTTCAGAACTGAAAAAGAAAATGAATTCATTGAACCCTATTCACAAGATCACCAGGTTTATGCAGTCTTCAAATCTCAAAGAAGCCCCAGGCAACTGCCCTGGTCATGTACTACAGCAGACCAAAGATTAGCCACTGATATTGGGGCACAAGTTGCAGCTAACGGCAGTACGGGAAGGTCAACCGGCGACTTGAAGACCATGCGTTTGGCCCAATCGGTTACTGCTGAGTATTCAAACTATTTTGGTGCCACCAGTGCTGCACAGGTAGGTTTAGTACTTGCTGGTATCAATGCCACACTTACCCGTTGCAACGGTGTTTATGAGAAAGATCTGGCATTACACCTTAATCTTGTAGCAGCATCCACAAACGTTATTTATTATAACCCTGCAACAGATCCTTATGATGCAGCAGCTACCGGTGCCGGGGGAACATGGAATGCCCAGTTGCAATCAACTTTAACTTCTGTTATCGGAGATGCCAATTATGACATCGGGCATTTGTTCGGCGCTTCCGGCGGGGGCGGAAATGCAGGCTGTATCGGTTGTATTTGCACCAACGGATCAAAAGGAAGTGGGTTCACTTCTCCCGCTGACGCAATTCCACAGGGGGATAATTTTGATATTGATTATGTAGTGCATGAAGTTGGCCATCAATTGGGTGGTAATCATACTTTCTCCATGAGTAATGAAGGCAGTGGCGTAAATAAAGAAATAGGTTCCGGTATCACCATCATGGGTTATGCTGGCATCACCAGCCAGGACGTAGCGGCACATTCTATTGATATATATCATGAGGCAACCATCGCTCAAATCCAGGCTAACCTGGCAACTAAAACCTGCCCGGTAACCACTGCTATTACCAATGCAACACCCGTTGTTGCTGCAGTTAGCAATTATACTATTCCAATAAGCACGCCTTTTGCACTAACCGGTTCGGCAACAGATGCCAATGCAGGTGATGTGCTGACGTATTGCTGGGAACAAAATGATAATGCCTCATCGTCACAAACAGGAGCTAGCAGTGTGGCTAGTGCAACTAAAGCTACCGGTCCTAACTGGATATCATTCAGCCCAACAACATCTCCAACAAGGTATTTTCCAAAATTGGCAACCATTCTTGCCGGTGCACTTATCAGTGGCCCTTTAACAGGTGGCGATGCTGGTACCAACACAGAAGCATTGAGTTCTGTTGCAAGAACATTAAACTTCAGGTTGACAGTTAGAGACAATGCCCCTTACAGTTCTACCGCGCCGGTAAGTGTTGGTCAAACACAATTTACCGATATGGTAGTTACTGTTAGTGCCGCATCCGGCCCATTCGCTGTTACAGCTCCTAATACTGCTGTATCTTATGCCGGTAATTCAACACAAACAATTACCTGGGCTGTAGCAAGTACAACAGCCGCTCCAGTAAGTTGCGCCAATGTAAAAATATCTTTAAGTACTGATGGCGGTCAAACATTCCCAACAGTGCTGGCAGCAAGTACACCCAATGACGGAACGGAAGCATTGGTAATTCCAAACACACCAACCACTACCGCAAGGATTAAAGTGGAAGCCGTTGGTAATATCTTCTTCGATATTTCAAATACCAATTTTACCATCACTGCCGGTTCTGCATGCGGTAGTGCAACTGGTTTAACTTCTTCATCAGTTACCACCACCAGCGCCACAGTTAGCTGGGCTGCGGTAACCAATGCCGTTAGTTATGCTGTTGACTATAAATTAAATTCATCTGGTACCTGGACAAGTTTCTCTACAGCCCAAACAGGAACCACTGCAAGCCTGGCAGGCCTTTCTTCAGGCAGTTTATACGACTGGAGAGTGACTGCCACCTGTACTTCAGGAACTGGCGCCGCTGCTGCAGCACAATTCACTACGCTGGTGCCCTGTGTTGCCCCAACAGGTTTGTTATCAACACCAGCTTCAACAACTGCTGCTGTTAGCTGGACAGCAGTATCGGCTGCTACAAGCTATGCAGTAGATTACAAATTGAATTCATCGGCTACCTGGACCAGTTTCTCCACTGCGCAAACAGGCACTTCTGCAAACCTGTCTGGCCTAACCGCATCTTCTCTGTATGACTGGAGAGTGAGTGCCACCTGTCCTTCCGGTTCTACAGCCGCTACTGCAGCACAGTTTACTACTACTGCGCCTGCTGCATGTAATGCTCCAACAGCATTAACATCATCTTCTGTTACTTCCAGCAGTGCCACCGTTAGCTGGACTGCCGCAAGCGGAGCCGTTAGTTATGCAGTAGATTATAAATTAAATTCATCATCAACCTGGACAAGTTTCTCCACCGCACAGGCAGGTGTATCTGCAAGTTTAACCGGTTTGACAGCATCTTCTCTATATGACTGGAGAGTAACTACCAACTGTTCATCAGGTTCAAGCACCGCTGCTGCGGCTCAGTTCACAACAACTGCTGCATCTGCCTGCGGAACAGCATTTGAACCTAACGAAACACAGGCTACTGCTGCTGCAATATCATCAGGAGTTACAAACTCTGCGGCTATCAGCACCTCAACAGATGTTGATTATTATTCAATCACCACATCAGGTACCAATAATATTGCCTACAACCTTGTTGGTCCTAGCGGTGTGGACTATGACTTATATGTTTACAATAGCGCTGGCACACAAATAGGATCCAGTGCCGGCACTACTGCCACAGAAACTGTTTCATTGACAAGCCAGGCTGCAGGAACTTATTACATTAAAGTGATTGGCTACAGCGGTGCCAACAGTGCAACCTGTTATACAATTAAAGCAACCGCTACTGCCGTTACCAGTTGCATTAGCACTTATGATATAAGCACCAACGGAACCACTTCAGGTGCTGCCGCCGTTCCATTCAATACAAACATAACGGGCTTGATTAGCCCAACTGGAGATATTGATAATTACAAATTTGTTATTACAACAGGTGGAACGATCACGGCTAGTTTAACTACATTACCTGGTGACTATGATTTGAAATTACTGAACAGCGCAGGTACACAAGTTGGAATTTCTCAGAATGGCAGCACCACCAGCGAATCCATCAGCTATACTGCTGCTGCAGGCACCTACTATGCCCAGGTTTATGGCTATAACGGAGCAACCAGTTCTACTTCCTGTTACACTTTGAAAGTAGCATTGGGCTCGGCTACCAAAGCTGGCGATGCAACTCCTTTGTACAGCAGCAAAAAGATACTGAGTGTATATCCAAATCCGGTACAAAACAAACTGAACGTAAACCTTACCGGCTTTGAAGGTGTGTCAGAAATAAGGTTGTTTGATATCAACGGAAAACAGGTAGCTACACAACGTACAGCACAAATCAATTCGCAAATAGATATTTCCAAACTGTCAAAAGGTATGTACTTAGTAAAAGTATTTACTGCTGGCGGAGAGGTATTGAATGTAAAAGTAATCAAGCAATAAGCTTACAATAATTCAATTCAAGAACGGGCTGTAAAAAAAGCAGCCCGTTTTTTTATTATTGCGTTCCGGTTTTCCTGTAAAATTTATCGATGATCAGCAATTCAACTTTAAGTGGCGGAGATTCTGATTCCAATTTTTTACAAAGGCAGCTATTGTTGCTGCGCTTACCAGGCAGTCAATATTAGTAGTGTGGTGCTGATATCAGCTTTTTTTATAAAACTGTCATTTAATATATTGCCTTTTTCATCAAAGACCAGCCGGAAAGAGGGGCATAGTTCAGAGCGATTGCATTTTTTAATGCTGCATAAGAATTGATTTGGCAACAAAGTAATTGAAGGTATCCTTAACACTATGATAAATATGTTGCCATCCCGGCCTGGTATTGCTGTGCAATGGCTCTTGCCTCACTGGCAAAATCTTCCTTTTTCCCTGCATAAATAATAGCACGGCTTGCATTGACCAGCAGGCCACATTTATTATTCATTCCATATTTACATACTTCATCAAGGCTACCACCCTGGAATCCAACCCCCGGCACCAATAAAAAATGGTCAGGAATAATTTTGCGGATAGCTTCCAGTTCACCCGCTTTTGTTGCACCAACAACGAACATCAAATTTTCAGTTGTTCCCCATTGACTTATTTTTTTTAGTACCCGTTCATACAAAAACTCATTGGTATTACCGTCAGTAGCATGGCCATTTATATCCCCTGCGATTTTCAACTGTTCAAAATCTTTGCTCCCTTCATTACTGGTTAGGCCCAGTACTATGGCCCATTTATTTTCAAACTCCAGGAAAGGTTTTACGCTGTCTTCACCCATATATGGAGCAATTGTAATGGCATCAAAATTCAACAGGTCAAAAAATGCTTTAGCGTATTGTGAAGAAGTATTGCCAATATCGCCTCTTTTTGCATCCGCAATTTTAAAATGTTCAGTGGGTATATAGTTCACCGTTTTTTGCATCGCCTCCCAGCCTTTCAAACCCATAGCTTCATAAAAGGCGGTGTTGATTTTATAGGATACACAAAGATCTTTAGTAGCATCAATGATGGCTTTGTTAAATTCAAATACGGCATCGGGATGACTTTGCAGGTGAATAGGGATCTTGTTAATATCAGTATCCAGTCCTACACAGAGGAATGATTTTTTTAATTGTACCTGTTCATAAATCTCTTTTGTTGTCATTGGTAAAAGTTAAATGGATATTATTTTTAACCGTTCAGGAATTTATTTTTGAGCGTATTATATTTTCTATTTCCTCATGCTGCCAGCAATTTTCAATATCCGGGATGGCCATTACCTGCTGCATGATGGCTTCCTGTTGAATACTGTTTTTTAAGGCATCGCTGTACCTTATATCCGGGCTGAATGTTACCTGGGAATAAGCAGGTATCCATTTATCAGGATATTTTTTACTAAAAGCGGCTTCAATTTTTTTCTGCAACAAAAACTTTGGATCCGCAACTTTATCCCTCATTTCAACAAAATTATTGAGCGCCAACTCTGCGATAGCGTCGCCATCTGGTTTACGTAACGTTTGATACCCGGCTAATATTGATTCCCAGTTTTGATTATGCTTGTCAATTAATGAATTTAAAATACGGCAATCTTCAAAACCACAATTCATGCCCTGACCAAAGAACGGAACAATAGCATGGGCTGCATCACCAATCAAAGCAAATTGATCTTTCCTCACCCAGGGAAAACATTTTACAGTAACTAAGGACGAAGTAGGGTTATTAAAAAACTCTTCTTCCAGTGACGGCATCAATGGAATGGTATCGGCGAATATTTTTTCAAAGAACGACCTAACCTTTTCCTTTGTATCCAATGAGGCAAAAGAAACTTCCCCCTCAAAAGGGAAGAATAAAGTGCAGGTAAAACTACCATCTGTATTCGGCAAGGCAATCAACATGTAGTTCCCCCTTGGCCAGATATGCAGTGCATTCTTCTCCATTAAAAACGCTCCGTTGGGCCCCGCAGGAATAGTTAATTCTTTATACCCAAAGTCGATATAATATTGCTGGTATTGAAAGCGATCGTGTTGTAACTGGTGTGCAAGCCTTGCCGCAGAAAAAGCGCCGTCGCTGCCGAAAAGAAGTTGAAAATTGACTGTTGAAAGCTGCGCATTGGCAGTATGTTCAAAAGTGATTTCATTTTTTTTCCAATTGATCTTTTCGCATTTTTCATTGAAAATAAATTCCACTCCATTTCGCTCGGCCAGATCCATCAACTGCCGGTTTAACTCCCCTCTTGATACCGCATTGATAAACTGTCCTTCATTTCCATAAGGCTGCCTGGCGGTAGTTCCATCTGCATTGTGCATAAACCGCTCCTGCATGGGAATGGCAATTTTTTTAATCTCTTCCATAATGCCTACTTCCTCCAGTGCTTTGATACCGCGGTCACTTAATGCAAGATTGATGGAACGGCCCGCACTCAGTACTTCTTTACGCATGTCTGGCCGGCGTTCATATACTTTTAC
>JAYVUL010000011.1:0-22451 GCA_043787935.1 Chitinophagaceae bacterium
ATGCTTTTAATAAAAGCGGCACAGCAATGGCACCGGTACTGTTAACAGCATCTACCACTATTTTAAACCTGGCTTTCTTTATAGCAGCAGCATCCACCAGTTCATAATTTAAAATGGCATCCATATGTTTTTGCAAGGCATCATTGCCATTGATTACCGTTCCAAGTTTATCTACAGGTACAAATTTAAAATCCTCCCTGTCAGCAATATCAAGCACTTTCATTCCTTCTGCTGCATTAATGAATTCGCCCCTGCTGTTCAGTAATTTCAAAGCGTTCCATTCTTTTGGGTTATGGCTGGCTGTTAGTATGATGCCCCCTGCTGCATTTTCAAACACCACAGCCATCTCCACTGTGGGTGTGGTGCTGTAATCCAGGTCAATTACATCAAAACCCAGGGCGTTTAAAGTGCCTATGACAAGATTTTTCACCATTGCCCCGCTGATCCGGCCATCCCTTCCCACAACAATTTTTTTCGAAACAGTATTACCATCGCCTTGTGCTTCATTAAGGAGCAATGTGCCAAAAGCAGCAGTAAATTTTACCACATCCAGGGGAGTAAAATTGTCGCCGGGTTTTCCTCCAATTGTACCACGGATTCCTGATATACTTTTAATTAATGCCATTAACCAGCTGTTTTAGTAGAGCGCAAAGATAACCAACGGCAATTAAATCGGCTACTCCTTAATGAGAAATTGAAAACCACTGCGTAAAAAGGTAAATGGCTCTTAACAAACCGGGAATCATGCACTCCTGGCATAAAAACCATCGCCTGTTTACCTCTTCCGTGCCAATAATCTTTTTAGTACCCAAAACTTCACTTAAAAAATTACCTTTGCCGCAAAAAAACGATTGTATGTGGTTAAATAACATTTTAGAAACGATAGGAAACACTCCGCTTATTAAGCTGAATAAAATTACAAAAGATATTCCCTGCACCGTATTGGCAAAAGTTGAATATTTTAATCCCGGCAACAGCATTAAAGACCGCATGGCGCTGAAGATGCTGGAGGTGGCAGAGAAGGAAGGCAAGATAAAGCCCGGCGGCACAATCATTGAAGGCACCAGTGGCAACACCGGTATGGGCTTGGCTTTGGCCGCCTGTGTAAAAGGATACAAATGTATTTTTACCACTACGGAGAAACAATCAAAAGAGAAAGCAGATATACTAAAAGCAGTAGGTGCTGAAGTGATTGTGTGCCCAACCAATGTTGAGCCTGAAGATCCCCGCTCCTATTATTCGGTAAGTAAAAGACTGGCCACTGAAGTCCCAAACAGTTGGTATGTTAACCAGTACGACAACCTGGCTAACCGGCTGGCACATTATGAACAAACAGGCCCTGAGATCTGGGCCCAAACTGAAGGCAAGGTAACCCACCTGGTAGTGGCAACTGGAACAGGGGGCACCATTGTAGGTACAGCAAAATATTTGAAAGAAAAAAATCCGGCTGTTAAAATATGGGCAGTGGACAGTTACGGCAGCTTATTAAAAAAATATTTTGAAACCGGAGAGCTTGACCAGAAAGAAGTGTATCCCTATATCAGTGAAGGTTTTGGTGAAGATTTTGTACCCCAGAATTATGATATGAGCCTGATAGATGAATTTACCAAGGTTACTGATAAGGATGGCGCAATAATGGCCAGACGTATTGCAAAAGAAGAAGGAATTTTTATTGGATACAGTGCCGGAAGCTGCCTGCAGGGCGTAATGCAGTTAAAAGACCAGTTGAAAAAGGATGATGTGGTGGTATGCATTTTTCATGATCATGGAAGCCGCTATGTTGGTAAGATATACAATGACCAGTGGATGATGGAAAGGGGCTTTTTAGAAGTCAAAACATTTAAAGATCTGGTAAGTGGAAGAGGTTCAAAAAAGCTGGTAGTGCTGGATACCACCAATACGGTTTCAGAAGCAGTGGAAATGATGAAAAAATATGAAATTGAAAATATCCCGGTGATTGAAAATGGAAAAAATATTGGTGCCATTTCAGAAGGTGGATTGTTTGATAAAATATTGACCAATGCAGGCCTTTTGTCGAGGCCGGTATCCGAAGTGCTGGAAAAACCTTACCCGGAAGTAGCTTTTGATACCCCGGTTGAAAGATTAAGCAGTTATATCAACAAAGAAAATGGAGCGGTACTAAGCAAAGATGATTTAGGCAATTTTCACATTGTTACTAAATATGATATTATTCAAAGCCTGGCAAAATAATCACCCGGGAATATACTATTACCTAAAAGTGATGATACTGCTGCATATAAACCTATGCAGCTTTTTTTTTGGCACCTTATTAATTGCCAAAACTAAGTAATTGCACGCTTCTTATAATCGTAAACATACACGAATCAACACCGTACATTCCCCTGCGATCTGGTATTTACTGAAATTTATAATTGGGCAAAAATGCTATAGGCTGTTAGCAAAATGTGAATAATCTTTGCTACGAAGTTGATTGATAACCATTTGGGATCAATCTTATCCAACAATCCTGACAAAACCAAACTCGTTTGAAATCCAATATCGCTGAAAAGCATAAAAGATTAAGAATCCAGTATCAGTCAACTTCTTTTTATTTATTGTTTGATACCCTATGAAACTGGAAGGAACGATTGCCTAAAAAATGAAAATAATTCCTTTGAAAAACCGCTGATCCTGTACACTGCTTAGAAGATATTTTTTAACCGTATCCAGCGATAACTGCTACTAAACATTACTGTACTCTATACCCTATCAAAAAGCTGCTGGATACTTATCCAGGACCACGCTGTTAAATTGTTTAATTTAAATGCAGCAAAAACATTTTAGAATGGCCAATAAAACAATACCGGGCATTCTCTAAAACCACAAAAATTTATTTTTAGCAACAACCCTGCTGTTGCCAAAAGTATCGCTCCCACAAGTTATTGTAAAATAAATGTGGGAGTTTTTATGTTTATGCTATTCCTTACACTATTGGGTATTTATACTTTACAATTTTACTACCTAATTATTGTTACTCACATTATTCACAAAAAACGAGGAAATTTTTGTGGAAACTTTCATTTTACGCCCTGTTAATTTAAAAATTGAGGCCTGAATGGGAAGAAAATGTTATTTGAAATTTTTTCAAAAATTTTTTAAACTTTTTGACTGTCCTGTTATGTAAAATCATCACCCGTATTTTTACGAGGATTTATTCGAAGCTTTAAATACAATATTGACAGGCGTTACAGCAGATAACAAAAATTACAGTTGGAATAAATAGATCGTATGGATACCAGCCTAAATATTGTTTATTGGGGTATAGTTACTAAACAAGCAGTAATTATACCATCATCAAAACAGGGCAAATCTCCTCTTGGTGGATTTACTTATGCAAATGATATTTGTAGCAGAAGTTGATTGATATAAGTTTAATTATCAATCATATCCAATGTTCTGAAAAACCATAAAGATTTCAATCCAAAATCTTGTAAAAGCTGTAAAAGTCCAATATCAGTCAACTTCTATTTTTTTTAATAATTAACCGGGTATTTAATTTTATAAATGTAGTTTCCAAACAAACACGGAAAAATCCATTCCGGAAAAACCAATAAAATCCAATCCTGGCCTGTGCTGTAAAAAGCGAGGGCCGGAAAAACCAAAAAACAATATCCAGGGTTTATGCCTTCAACAGCGATAATGACCCGAAAGACCAATTGAAAAACAATATCCTTAGCCTATGCTGTAAAAAGCGATGATGGTAAAAGACCAAACACACTGAACCCAGAATAAATTTTTTCTGGAGAGGAAAATCCTCAACAACATTAAAGATCCCGAAGTTGTTTTGAAAGAAACAGTTTCAACATGACTGCTTCCACATGCTGCCAAATCTGATAGCTGTGGAAGTTCTTGTTTTTATACCAGATCCCAAATTTCCGTTTCTTTTTTCATTCCAATTTTTAAATAATTTTCCATTTTCAGGAAGAAATATCTTTATATTTTTCCTTCAATAATATTTGACTGTAAACTGATTTTTTTTCACTGGTTGGATCAATTTATTTTTTATTTTTTTTATTCTGACGGAAACCCTTTACAGGATTAGTTTACAGAAGAAGTGAAATGTTTTTTATGCAAGCGTGGCGATTTTTATGTTAATGAATTTATAATAAAATTTATAACATGGCGTTTCATTAACAGTTTCCAAACAGAAAAACAATAATCGCTTTCCTGTGAAAACTACAAAGTTCAAATCCTAAAGAAGAACAAGAAACCAAATCCTGAACCTATGCCGTAAAAAGCGATGATGGTTCCGAAAGACCAAAAAACCAAGTCCTAGGTCTATGCTGTAAAAAGCGATGATGACCAGAAAAACCAACACACTGAAACCCAGGAATGAAAACATTTCTGGAGAGGAAAACCCCTCTTAAAAAACTAAAGATCCCAGGACACTTTCGCAAGAGGTGTCCAAACAAAAACCTTCCACAGTCAAAAGCTGTGGAAGTTTTTGCTTTTATACCTGCCCGTATTATATTTTTACGGCATGATACTGCACTCCCCTGCTCAAACTGGTAATGTTCCGAAAAGAATTATTTGCCTTGTCCCGTCATTAACCGAACTATTATTTGATCTGGGCCTGGGCGAATCTGTGGTGGGCATAACAAAGTTTTGTATTCGCCCTCCCGACTGGCAAACATCCAAAATAATTATCGGCGGCACAAAAAATATCAATATCAATAAAATAAGAGGTTGCAGCCCAGATTTGATTATTGCCAATAAGGAAGAAAATGTAAAGGAACAGGTAGAAAACCTTGCAATGGAATTTGATGTTTTGCTTACTGAAGTAACCAATCTTAAAGAGGCTTTGCAACTGATCAGCCATATCGGGATAATTACACGCACTTCATTAAAAGCAGGTCAACTCATTGATCAGATTGAAAAAGGATTTGCAGTGCTCACGACCAAAATAATAAAATTAAACACGTGCTACCTCATCTGGCGCAAGCCATACATGACTGTTGGGGGTGATACCTTTATAAGTGATATGATGCTTACATGCGGGTTCAATAATCTGTATCGCCATAAAATAAGATACCCTTTGGTGGATATGGAACAATTAAAAAAAAGCAATTGCCGGTTGCTCATATTATCTTCCGAACCCTACCCTTTTCAACAAAAGCATATAGTTGAATTGCAAACGCTTTTGCCGGGTGCAAAAATTATATTGGCAGACGGGGAAATGTTTAGCTGGTATGGAAGCAGGCTGCTGCATGCTCCGGCATATTTTAATACAATTATGCAACAACTTGAATAAAATCAACTATTCAAGTATACTACTCCCCCATTTTTACGAGGATAAACCAGGCGAAATAACATTTTTAAAAAACTCAAATTCACCTATTTTTGTAAAAAACAACTACACATGGGAAAATACAAAGCCGGTGTCTTATTCGGCAAAGAATTAGAAGCTCTTTATAACGATGCCAAGGATAACCAGTTTGCATTGCCTGCGGTTAATTGCATCGGTACCAATACAATAAATGCAACGCTTGAAACAGCCGCCAAAGTAAACTCCCCTGTTATCATACAGTTCAGCAATGGTGGCGCACAGTTTATTGCCGGTAAAGGAATGCCAAACGATAACCTGCAGGGGAATATTGCCGGCGGTATCTCCGGTGCGCTGCATATACATAATGTAGCCAAATATTATGGTGTGCCGGTGGTATTACACACCGACCACGCATCAAAAAAATGGTTGCCATGGATTAGCGGTTTAATTGATGCCGGAGAACAATTTTATAAAGAAAAGGGACAGCCGCTTTTCAGTTCACACATGCTTGACCTTAGTGAAGAGCCTATTGAAGAAAATATTCATACTTCAGTAGAATTTTATAAACGTATGGCCCCATTGGGTATGAGCATTGAAATTGAACTGGGTGTTACCGGTGGTGAGGAAGACGGCGTAGATAACAGCGATGTGGATAATGAAAAATTGTATACCCAACCTGCTCACGTTGCCTATTCTTATACCGAATTAAGTAAGGTGGGCAAATTGTTTACCATTGCAGCAGCATTTGGTAATGTACATGGCGTATACAAATCCGGCAACGTACAATTAACCCCGGTAATTTTAAAAAACAGCCAGGATTATATTGAACGTGAATTGAAAACAGGGCCTAAGCCGGTATATTTTGTATTCCACGGTGGCAGCGGTTCTCCACAGCACCAGATAAGGGAAGCCATCGGATATGGAGCGATCAAAATGAATATTGATACGGACCTTCAATGGGCTTTCTGGGAAGGTGTGCTGAATAACTACAAAAAAAATGAAGGCTACCTGCAGGGACAATTGGGTAATCCTGATGGGGTTGACAGTCCAAACAAAAAACATTACGACCCGAGAGTGTGGTTGCGTAAAGGCGAAGAAGCTTTGATCAAAAGACTGGAAGTAGCTTTTGATGACCTGAATTGTATCAACAGGAATGCATAGCCTAAAACAATGGGCAGTAAGCATACTGATTACTGCTGAATATTATTTAAATAAATACTTTACCCATAAGACCGCAATAAAAGTTTAACAGGATATGGATAAAAAAGTTACCATTGCAAGAGAAGATGATTTTGAAGCGCACCTGGGCGGTGAAGAAAGTACCGGTCCTTCCGGAACTGTTTCCAGGTCAGGCAGCAGCTCTGGCTGGTTTAAGCGCAAGAAAAAAGGTATCCTCACCGAAACAAAGGATAAGGCTGATGCACCGGAAGGCTTATGGAGCAAATGCCCTAACTGCAAATACACCTGCACCATTTCAGAATTAAAAGAAAATTTATCTGTTTGCCCCAAGTGTGAATACCATCACCGCATCGGAAGCGAGGAATATTTTTTCATCATTTTTGATAATGATGAATACACTGAATTATTTGCCAACGTAGTATCCAAAGATTACCTGCAGTTTGTTGACTTAAAACCCTATGGTAAAAGATTGGAGGAAACTTACGCCAAAACAGACATACATGATTCTATCACCGTAGCACATGGTAAAGTAAATGACATTGGGCTGGTGATAGCCTGTATGGATTTTGAATTTATAGGCGGTAGCCTGGGCAGTGTGATGGGAGAAAAAATCAGCAGGGCCTGCGACTACTGCATGCTTAATAAACTGCCCTTTATGATCATCAATAAAAGCGGCGGAGCCAGGATGATGGAGAGTGCTTTTTCGCTGATGCAACTGGCAAAAACATCTGGCAAATTATCTCAATTGTCGGATGCAAAAATTCCTTATATTTCCCTTTGTACGGATCCAACCTTTGGTGGCACCACAGCTTCTTTTGCTATGTTAGGCGATATCATTTGCGGCGAACCCGGCGCTCTCATTGGCTTTGCAGGGCCAAGGGTTATTAAAGAAACCATTAAACGGGATTTGCCGGAAGGTTTTCAGCGCAGTGAGTTTTTGCTGGAGCATGGATTTTTGGATTTTATTATACCAAGGAAAGAATTGAAAGAAAAGCTGAGCAAATTGTTGCTGTTGTTTCAAAATTAAAAATAGATTGAGCTGTCAACAGACGGCTCTTTTTTATTTTACCCCGGCTCAACAACCCAAACCAGGGGCAGTATATATGCCCCAAACCTTACCTTTTTATTTCCAAACGGCAACCTTTTTCAACAGCATATATTTATTCAATACCGGATAGGAGGATGATTTCGAAGCAGGGTTACCTGGTTTTGAGGGAGCGTTGTGCTTTGTTGAATACATACAAATCAAAAATTTGGCAGAATTTTTTTTTACAATTACTAAAATAGGGCAAGCAGTTAAAAAGTAATTTTCCGTGGCGTACTTTAGTGACGGAAATGATTGGCGTCCGAGGGTAGAAAATGTTGTGGTAATGATTTCACCGCTAAAAACATTTACCGGAATATGAATTTCTAAATTTTATAATCTCAGGAAAGAAATAGAAATAATTGAAATATCTCCTGCTCCAAAACAGAAGGATGTTGATATATAATGCCTGCGGCGGGCAGGGCAATGCAAAAAAATTGTCCAACTATTGGTTATTTATCAAATTCCCTTCAATTACAAAGCTTTTTGCAGACTTTACAAGAACTCTTGCACCCAGGGAAACTCTTTGGTTTACAGTTGTATTTAAAATGCACTTCCCCCCAACCTGCGGATCAATCACTATTTCGGTATCACCCGATATAGATGCAGGAGGGACAACATTACCTGCCCAGTTTGCCGGATCTGTCCAATTACCATTTCCAATAAAAACATAGGTTGTGGTATTGCAGGAGAGTGACTCAATTATTGGCAGGCTTTGAAAATTTCGCAACATAATTTCATCTAAGTCGGTTGACCTTACACACAGCCATTTTTCTAACAGAGAAGCATATACGCTTCTAAAATCATACTGCATGGCTATGTTATCATTAGAGGTGGCAGTTACCGGTAAATCAGGGGTGGTACCTAACACCGCAGTATTTGCTTTCGTTCCAAATATAAACATTGGTGCTGCAGCACCATGGTCAGTTCCCCCGCTGCCGTTGCTTTTAATTCTGCGGCCAAACTCGGAGAATGTCATTCCTACAACCCTGTCTTCAATTTGTAAAAAAGTTAAATCATCCTGAAATGCTTTAATCGCCTGGCTCAGGCCTGCCAATAAATTAGCGTGTGTACCAATGGTAGTATCAGCAGAATCAGTTTGTAATGAATGGGTATCAAATCCTTTGTGCTCCACCATATATACCCTTGTTTTTAAACCGCCTTTAATAAGCCTGGCAACTATTTTTAATTGAGCTGCCACTGAATTATTTGCAGGATAGGATGCCTGTTGCGTAACACTTAAAGCCGCATCTTTTATCACAGTAGCATAAAGTTGTGTTTGTTTAACTACAGAACGTATATAGGCCAATTCTTTTCCTGCATTATTTGCAGGCAATGGATCTTCCACACCATTTAAAAAATTATAAAAATTAGTAGGGTCGCTGATACTCATGCCCATATTTACTGATGGGCCCTGCAATGCCAATGAAGCGCCAGACCCTATTTGTATGGCCAGGGGATCCGGCATACCACTATTGGGATAACCATTGGGGTAACCCTCAAATTCATACTCCAGGTATCTGCCTCCCCATCCGCTTGTTACTATTTCATCACTATCAGAACCACTCATCCAAATATCAGTAGCCCTAAAATGAGAAAAATTTGGATTGGGATAACCCACAGATTGTATGATGCCTAATTTACCTTCGTTATACATAGTTTGCATACCCGGTAAGGAAGGATGCAGCCCCATAGTATTAATTCCATTTAATGACAAAATTCTATTTTGCGGTATGGCAATATTGGTTCTGGCATTATAATAATTAGCATAAACATCTATCGGAATAACCGTATTTAAACCATCATTACCCCCGGTTAACCGCACAATTACCAGCACATGATCGTTCATGGGAGGGGCACTTGCCAGCATCCGGTGCAACATCGAATTGGCGGCAAATCCTTTTAATGAAAAGCCATTCACCAACGCCGGAATCACTGATGTGGCAATTGCTTTACCGATAAAATTTCGTCTATTCATTCCTGTTGATTAACAAATTATGATAATTGATATTCTGGTAACCTCATTATATATTGATACAGGTTCTTGAGTTTTGTTTTCACAATAGTGGTGTTGGCGGTGTCACCCGGATCATTAACAAAAGTATCCCAGGCTGTTGTCCAGTAACTATCATTTGCCTGCCCGTCTAACAGTATATCTGTTTTAAGTTGATCTTTTGATTGCTGGGATAATGGAATTCTTAATAAATAAGTTAAAGAATCTTCCACCAGTTTATTGGGATTTCCCGGAACAGGCATACTGGCAGCAAAAGCTGCAGCATCGATTACAATGGTTACTCCATTTTTTGTATACCCTGTAGTAATCATTACATCACTTAAAATATTTCTTTTGGGGAGTGTATCGGCGTTTATCCATATTTGTTGATATTGAGGGGCCTGGTAATAGGCCGGCCATCCGGCTACGTTTGGCGGTTCTCCTGGCTCCTGTTGCATATTAGTGCAATTTTGGTTTATCTTTCCCCACATATAGTAATTAGCTACATAATCGGCCATATCAGGAAAAACCACAGTAAACTCTCTGCATAAACCTACCACCATATCCACAGGGCTTTTTATCAGGCACCCTCTGTTAACAGCATCAAAAAAGTGTTCGCTTTTTAACAGTGCTGCCAATACAGGCTTTATTTCATTGCCACTATTTCTGAATATTTGTGCCAGTGGAGCAATTATATTCTGTTCAGTTGCAGCGTCAATTTCAGAATAAACAAACCAGCGGTAAATTTTCCTGCAGATATGAAATGAAACCTCTTCCCTGGAAAAAATCATCGTCAACAGGTCGTCTAATTCCAAAGCACCGTCTTCCAGCGTTCGTCCATTGATAATGGTATTATTATAAAAAGCAGAAAATTGTTTGTTCGACGTGTCGTGCTTTGTTGTTTTAAAAAGGGAGGTATTGGTATTAGTGTCTATTGACCAGCCTGTTAAAACTTTGGCTGCCTGCTTAACATCCTCTTCGGTATAGGGTACCGTTGCATTATCTGCACCCTTTCCAATAGTGAACAATTCCTGTAATTCACGGGCATAATTTTCGTCGGGGGCAGTATTAATATTCAGGTAATTATTTAAATACTTCAACATGCCTGCGTCCAGGGTAATTTCCTTTACAAATTGTTTAATGTTGCCCAGTGCATTTTTTCGTAAAATGGAATTGTTTTGATAGCCGTAAATCGCATTAGCTACCATATCAAACTCTATCACAAAATGGTTGTGCCACATCAGGGTCAATTTTTCCAGAATATTCCTTTCCTGGTTTATCATTTGCCCCATCCACCAATCCTTTAAAGAAGCACGCCTTTGAGCATTACTATCTGTTGTATTGGTATAAATCCAGGTTTGCCCCATAGGAACTGATAAATCAACAGTGGCGCTGTAAGCTTTTATTGGAGGTGGCGGGTTGGTTTGGGCAGGCGTTACATTTAATAATGAGTCTACCGCCTGGCTCATCGTCATGCCGGAAAAAAAATCTACATCTGATTTTTTTGCGCCAAACATGGTACGTTTAAGCAAGTGTATTATTTCATCTTTGGCCCATGGTCCGGTGTATTGATTAATGCCCGATAAAGTTCTGTATGGCTGATGAAGTGTATTATCCTTCTTTTTCCCTGAAGCAGTTAAAAAGGCTTTTCTATCCATTTGGCAGGCTAATTTGGTGTAATTGTTTCTTTCAAATATAATAAGATTAAACTTTCTTTACCGGGTGAAGTTTAAACGGGTGAATAATTTTATTTGCTAACACCTGCTTTCCGCTCTGAATCCCGCTGCCCAAATGTTTTTAACCCCTGGCGCAACTGCAGGTTGAAATTATCCAGGTTTTGTAAGGTAATTCAACTGCGCAAATATTTTGACCGTTAAAAGCATTAGAACGCTTTGTTTCTTGTGTTTAATTGACCATTAGGTTCTGCCTGTCCAGGCAGGCGCTTCTTATACATTTCTTTAAAATATATTTTATTAAAGGGATACCGTGATGAGCATGGAGGTAACAAAAGAAAAAGCCCTGAACGAAACCGTCCAGGACTTTACTATTTATTTCAAACATCGGGGTATTAGTATCCCATTCCACCCATATCAGGAGCACCGCCATGGTTGTGGCCTGCTTCTTCTTTTGGCTTATCAGCAACTACACATTCAGTAGTTAATAGCATGCCTGCGATGGAAGCTGCATTTTCCAAAGCCACACGGCTTACTTTGGTTGGATCAATAACACCAGCTTTGAAAAGGTTTTCATACACTTCAGTTCTTGCATTAAAACCGAAATCACCCTTGCCTTCCTTAATTTTTTGTACCACGATAGAACCGTCGATACCTGCGTTAGAAGTTAAGCAACGAATAGGCTCTTCCAAAGCACGGCGAACAATTGCCATACCTGTTTGCTCATCAGCTATCTGGCCTTTTACTTTTGGTTCAAGCGCTTCGATGGCACGGATGTAAGCTACTCCACCACCTGGTACAATGCCTTCTTCAACAGCGGCCCTTGTAGCGTGTAATGCATCATCCACTCTGTCTTTCTTTTCTTTCATTTCTACTTCTGTGGCAGCACCTACATATAATACAGCAACACCACCGGCCAATTTAGCCAAACGCTCCTGCAGTTTTTCTTTATCGTAATCAGAAGTGGTATTTTCAACCTGGGCCTTAATTTGATTAACACGGGCCAGGATATCTTTTTTAGCACCTTTACCACCAACTATAGTAGTGTTGTCTTTATCAATGGTAACAGAAGCAGCTGTGCCAAGGAAAGTCAAATCAGCAGCTTCCAGTTTGTGTCCAAGTTCTTCGCTAACCACAGTACCGGCTGTTAAGATGGCAATATCGGTGAGCATTTCTTTTCTGCGGTCGCCAAAGCCCGGCGCTTTTACAGCAGCCACTTTAATGGTACCACGTAATTTGTTTACCACCAGTGTTGCCAAAGCTTCACCTTCCAGGTCTTCAGCTATGATCAATAATGGACGGCCACTTTGAGCAACTTTCTCCAGGATATGCAAAATATCTTTCATTGCTGAAATTTTCTTATCATAAATCAATATGTAAGGATTCTGCAATTCAGTCTGCATTTTTTCACTGTTGGTTACAAAATAGGGTGATACGTAACCACGGTCAAACTGCATCCCTTCCACGATATCGACAGTAGTATCAGTTCCTTTTGCTTCTTCTACCGTGATAACACCTTCTTTACCTACTTTGGCAAAAGCTTCAGCAATTAACTTACCGATTGTTTCATCATTGTTGGCAGAGATAGTAGCTACCTGCTGTATTTTTTTGCTGTCGTTACCAACAGTTTGAGATTGTGCTTTTAAACTTTCAACCACAATGCTCACCGCTTTGTCGATACCACGTTTGAGGTCCATTGGATTAGCACCTGCAGCTACCATCTTCAATCCTTCGCTGATGATTGACTGGGCCAAAACAGTTGCAGTAGTTGTGCCGTCACCTGCGATATCTGCAGTTTTAGAAGCCACTTCTTTCACCATCTGAGCGCCCATGTTTTCGATCGCATCTTCCAGTTCAATTTCTTTTGCTACCGTCACACCATCTTTGGTTACCTGGGGAGCACCAAATTTCTTTTCGATAACCACGTTACGGCCTTTAGGGCCAAGGGTTACTTTAACAGCATTGGCCAGAGTGTCCACGCCTTTTTTCATTTTATTTCTTGCTTCGATATCGAAGTATATCATTTTTGCCATTGTCGTTTGTTTTTTAGTTAGTTAATTTATTTGAGCTGTTAGCTTAAGGCTATTAGCAGGAATAATGTTTAGCTAATGGCTAAAGGCCTATAGCTTGTTACACGATTGCCAGGATATCACTTTCCCTCATAATAAGATACTCAGATCCTTCCACCGTTATTTCTGTTCCGGCGTATTTTCCGTACAAAACAGTGTCTCCGGCTTTTACAGTTACCGGCTCATCTTTTTTACCAGGGCCGGCAGCTACAACAACACCACGCTGTGGTTTCTCTTTTGCAGTATCGGGGATAATGATACCACCTGCAGTTTTTTCTTCGGCAGCAGCCGCTTTAACGATTACCCTGTCGTGCAATGGGGTAATGTTTACTTTTTTAGCCATAATTGTATTGATTTTTGTTGATTTGAAAATAGGCCCTAAGCAGGGCACTGAGGGATATCGAATTTCGTACCAAAGGGATGAATACGAATTGTTGGCAGGTAATAGCCTGTGATGGCAGTTTATTGCAGCCCTTCTGCGACAATTTTTCATTGTGGGCGGTTTTATCAACTGCCAAATATTAATCCCCTAAATTTGCAGCCTAAATAAAGCATATTACTGATGATCAGCAGGAGAAATATTAGGGTGAAAGTGATGCAGGCTTTGTACACACTTGATAGTATCAGCAATGAGGTGACCACAGCAGATGCCAATAAATTATTAAGAAAACAACTTGGTATTACAAGGGAATTGCTGGTTTACCTGGTGTACTTTTTAACCGAAGTAGCCCGGTATGCCGAAAAAGATGCTTTGAAAAAAGCAAACAAACATTTGCCCACAGCCAGCGACCTTACCATTAACACCAAAATTGCAGGTAATGAATTATTGTGGAAAATACTGGAAGAGCCAAGCTTTAAAGGAGCCTGTGCAGAAACCAAACCATGGACTATTGCAGATGAGGAGTTGCTGAAAAAAACCTACCAGGCGCTGATTGAATCGGAAGAATACAAAGAATATATCAGCATTCAGGCGAGGAGTAAAAAGGAAGAAAGGGACATTTTGGAATTTATTTTCACCAACCTGATGCTGCCAAATGAAAATTTTATCAGCCATGTGGAAGAATATTTTATTAATTGGGATGATGATGCAGAAATGATGAGTTTACTGATGCTGAATTTTTTACAAAAGCCTCATCATTTTAATTTTAATGAACTGGTAAGTAAAGAAAAGATGGACTTCGCCAAAAGCTTGCTGGAAACAGCCATAGAAAAAAAAGAAGTAAGCATGGAACTCCTGAAACCCAAACTGAAGAACTGGGATGCCGACAGGATCGCCACACTTGACCTGATCATTATCCAGATGGGTATTTGCGAATTTTTATTTTTTGAAACCATCCCTACAAAGGTTACGATCAATGAATACATTGATCTTGCAAAGGAATACAGCACACCACAAAGTGGCCAGTTTATCAATGGCATTTTAGATAACATTCACAAAGAATTGACAGCCCAGGGGAAAATTGAAAAAAAGAGTTTTAAGAACAGTACGTTGTAAGTGGAAAGCTTATGGGTGATGTATCAGAAATTATATTTATTCATAAATTTATTAATAAAATGAAAAAAAGTTTTTGGGTTTTGATTACAGTAGTTGCCATTGCCGGTTGCGATGTTAATAAAGCAGATAAACTGGCCGGTGAAAAGGCAAAGGAACAAATGACAGCGGCTTTGAAAGACTCCACCAGGGTGCAGTTAATAGACAGTGTTTTTAATTTTGGCACCATTGCAGAAGGTGAAAAAGTAGAACACAATTTCCGCTTTAAGAACATTGGCAGTAAACCATTGGTGATAACAGAAGCACATGCCAGTTGCGGCTGTACTGTACCGGAAAAGCCTGAAAAACCAATACTGGCAGGTGAAACAGGTTTTATGAAAGTAGTGTTTAACAGTAAAGGTAAACAAGGCCACCAGGAAAAAGCAATCATGGTTTCCTCCAATGCCAGCCCTTACTTTCCCGACCTTAAATTAGAGGGGGAAGTAAAAAAATAATTTTATCAATCAATTTTTAATAATCAATACAATTCACGATGCAATTACTAAGTATTTTTTTAATGATGGATCCGCAGGGAAAAGGCAGCAGCAGTTTCTCTTTAATTTTTATGGGCCTGATGATCCTGGTGTTCTGGATGTTTATGATACGTCCGCAGGCAAAAAAAGCCAAGCAGCAAAAAACATTTATCAACGATCTCAAGAAGGGAGATAAAGTGGTTACCATTGCAGGCATACACGGCACTATCAATAAAGTAAATGAAGACAATACTATCAGCCTGGAAGTGAGCCCTGGTAGTTATCTTAAAATTGAAAAAAGTACCATCAGTCTCGAAATGAGTGCAGCGTTAAATAAAGCTGCTGATACCAAGTAAGTTTTTTATTACTCCGATTAGAACGAATTACACTGCTTATAAAAAGGCCAATTGTATTAACTGCAATTGGCTTTTTTATAATCAGCTGGTAAATCAATAAAACTAATTCGGGTAATTCATATAAATTAGTGTAATCAAAATAAATAGCATGCTCAGAGTTGGTCTTACAGGTGGCATCGGCAGCGGCAAAAGCACTGTGGCAAAAGTATTTGAGGTGCTTGGCATTCCGGTGTACTATGCAGATGATGCTGCTAAAAGATTGATGAATGATAAACAGGATCTGAAAGAGAAAATCCTGGCCAATTTTGGTAGTGAGGCTTACACGAATGGCCATTTAAACCGTACCTGGCTCTCCTCCGTTGTTTTTAATAACCCGGATAAACTGGAACTGCTTAACTCCATTGTTCATCCGGCTACTTTAGAAGATGCATCAGAATGGATGGCCAGGCAAACTGCACCTTATGCTATAAAGGAAGCTGCCCTCATTTTTGAAAGTGGAGCCCATGAATATTTAGACAAAGTGATTGGCGTATATGCTCCAACGGCAGTAAGGATAAACAGGGTGATGCAAAGAGATAAGGTAAGCCGGGATGAGGTAATCAGCCGGATGAACAGGCAGATAGCCGAAACGATTAAAATGCGGCTCTGTGATGAAGTGATTACCAATGATGAACAGGTATTACTGGTACCACAGGTGTTGGCACTGCACCAGAAATTCTTAATTGGGAAAGCCGGCGCAATTATAAAAGAAAAAACGTAAGGGAAGCAATCAGTGAGTAATTTTTTGCAGGTAAAAATATAAAAATTTATTAAACAGGGCAGTCTTCATCAGTAACTTTTCGAGGAAAAGGATCCCCAAAACAGCGCACGAAACGCCTGCGATAACATCCAGCAGATAATGGTGGCTTGTATATACTGCGGCAAACCATATCCCCGCCATAACAATAACAAAAAATGTATTCATCAAAAGCCCCACTCCTCTTTTAATGCCAAAATAAAGTACAATTAAAGGATAAGAAGAATGGAGAGACGGCATAGCAGCAAATACGTTGGAACTTTTGGAATACAGATTTTTAAATACATTAATTCCAAAAAAATTATCAAATCTCACCAGTCCCCCGGTATTACCGGGTGTGTTGGCTATAAAAGTTGCTCCATGCTGCTGGATATACCAGGGCGGTGCGGCAGGATAAACATAATAGCCAATAAAGCCTATAAAATTAACCAGTACAAAGGTGAGCGAAAACCGGAGAAACAAATTTTTGTCTTTGAAAAAAAGCCAGCCTGCAAATACCAGGGGAACCGGTATCCAGCAGAGGTAAAAAACGCCGGTAAGTACATCAAGAAAAGTATTTTTATGCAGCAACCAAAATTCGTTTGGGGTTATCCTCTCCCCGGAATGCTGGATACCACAAAATGCTTTCTCCGCTTCATATAAATCAAGGATATGCACCCGGCCAAAATGATAGTTTGGAAAGGCTTTCATATAATCGAAGATGATCCAGTAAATGATGAAGATGGAAAAACCAAGTATAAACTTCCTGGTTACTTCAGAGATAAAATAAAAAGCATTAAAAATAATTGACAGCACCAACTGATCCGTTTTAAAGCCAATCAAAAAATAAGAAACAGTAAGATAGATCACTGTAACTGCCGCTGCGGAAAGTATCCTTTTACCGGAATATAAATTAATGTTCCTGTAAGTCATCCACCTTTTTTACTTCATTAGGAAATTGGGAACGGAGGATTTCATCCCAAAGGGAAGAACTAACACCAAAGCCTTTCTCAGGGTTTTGATAATGATGAAGCATGTGGTGCTGCTTTATTTTTTTCATAAGGCCCGACTTGAAATTATAATGATGCATGGCATAGTGAAGCATATCATAAACAAGGTAGCCCAGCAAAAAGCCAGGGAAAAAAGAATACAACTGTTTTTGCTGAAGGAACAGGGAAAACAGGAAGTAAAATAAAGTGGCCAGTGGTATGCTTGCAGAGGGCGGCATCACCAACCTTTTTTTATCTCTTGGGTAATCGTGATGTACGCCGTGAAAAATAAAATGTATCCTTTGCCCCAACGGGGATGTGGGATGATAATGAAAGATAAACCGGTGCAGCAGGTATTCCGTTGCTGTCCACACTGCAAGCCCAACCCCGAAATACAGTATATAGCCTGCAAATCCAATACCGCTTGAAAATGCCTCGAAACTGAAAAAAATGATAACCGGGATGAAAATAAACAACGGTACGGCAAAATGCACTTTGGATAGGTTTTCAAACAAGCTGCTTTTAAACATCCTGGTTGATTCTTCGCTGTTTGAAATGTAATTCTTTTTCATGATTGGTATTTAATTTATTATCGCTGAAAAAAAGCGCTTAATTTATTAAAATATAAAATTAGCAAATCTTAGATTTTAGTCCGCTCTTTTACCACCTGGTAGGTAGCAGGGTCAATACCGGTTATCTCCACATATTCCACATTAGGCGACCAAAAAGTACCTCCCGCCGTTTGGATATATATTTTTGTAAGCAATGACCATTTTTTGTTTATCATTGAATAAACATGAAACTTTCCGTCAGCGCCATTTTGCAAATAGATTTTATATTTCTTATACGATACAAGGCTAAGTTCATATTGATTTTCTGCAATTTTTTTTGATTTTAAACCATATGCAAATTTACGCTGTATATAACTCAATTCTTCTTTCTGCCCTCTTTCCTGGTATCTTAACCAAAATACATGAACAGGGTCTTCTGTATTAACCTTCCCATTTTTAAAATTCAGCTCATAAACAATGGTATTTTTATTATGGGTACGTTGCAGGTAAAACAACTGATTAGAATTGCCCACAGGTGTAGGGTAACCGGCAGGTTGCGCCAAAATAATACTTTTACCGCCCTGGACAAAAATGACGATAGCCAAACAAATATTTCTTGCCGCAGTCATGCTTTTCACTTTCCCTCCAGTTGCTTTTTTGCATGAAAGAGCCTTTTTAACGCTGTAATATTTGTCAACACGGCCATGATAAAAATTGGAATAATGAATATGGACATGGTTTCAAAAACATGAAAAGGAAAAAGTGAAATGTAATATTTAAAATCGCCCCCAATATAGTGGCCCGTAACACCGCAGGCTATTGCTGATATGCCCATCAGCACTACCCTTTCCGGGCGCTGCATTACACCTCCCTTATTATCAATTCCCAGGCCTTCACTTCTTGCCCTTGTGTAACTGACCATCATGGAACCCATCATTGCAATAAAGGCCGACAAAGAACTGATGAAATAATGATGGGCGATAAGGTAATAACAAATCCCCAAAAACATAAACAATTCACTATACCTGTCCAGTACAGAATCGAATAAAGCGCCAAATGCAGAACTCATGTTTCCCAGCCTGGCCACCTGCCCATCCAGCATATCAAAAAGGCCCGCTACCAATATCAAAACACCCCCCCAGCCAACGTAAGATAAATCTCCCCTGTTTCCCTCTTCTGCGCCAATGATAAAAACGATAGCAACACCAATATTTAGCAACAATCCTATAACAGTTACCAGGTTGGGTGTAAAGCCAATGGATATCAGCCCTTTTACTAACGGATTGATAACATGATAGATCGTTTGTTGAAGCCTGTCCCTCAGGCGCTTCTTTAGCATTGGTTGTAATTATTTTTTTTAAAATTCAAACTTCAATTTGAACCTCACACCCCATTGTGTTACATACGGGTTATCAAGATAAGTCAACCTTCTTATTAAATCCACTCTCACCAGTTTAAAGATATTTGCCACACCCACACTAACTTCAATATAAGGCCCGCTGTTTAAATTAAAGGTAGATGTTTTGCCTGTAACTGAATCAACGGGAAACTTATACAAATCAGCAGAATAATCCGGGTTATTTTCATTTCTCAGGCTGCCAAACAAGATCTTTGCACTGGCTACTTCCCTCCATTTCAACCTTTTTAGTAAAGGTATTTTATTAAAGAAAAAACCATTAAAATGCACATCAAAATTAGCTGCCGCATACTTGTCGCTCACAAATTCCAAAAAATTCATGAGGTTATAAGAGCCCAACTGGTAGCCATAGGTTTGATTGGCACGGTGTGCGGTAAGCAGCGGAAAAGGAAGCTTGCCAAAAACATATCCCCCTTCCAGGGTAACATCAGTATAGCCTAACTGCGACATGTAACAACGCTTTTCCGAATAGAAGTTCAGGTTCTGATAATTAAATTCTCCCCCTACCAGCCCTTTAATACCGGCAATGAAACGAAGCCTGAAAAGAGGGTACTTATTGATGATGGGTATCCTGAAATTTTTGCCCTGGTAAAACTGTTCATTGGGCGCCCATCTTATTTCTGCGGATAATTCAGAAGTTGTTAAATCAGGTATTGTAATGAGGTTTGTGGGGCCTTGTTTTTGGTACACAATTGCACCTGCAGGTGTTTGATTGGTATTTTTGAATCCAAAACTATACGTAAAGTTTTTTCCAAACTCCCTGGTATAATCTACTTTAAAAATTTTGTTGTACAGCCATTTGTCGTTGTTTCCTCTCTTAAATGACAAAAGGAAATTATCTTCCTGCACAAACTGTAATTCCTGTCCCGGGATCTTCATTTCATACTGGTAGCCAACCCTGATATAATGCAGCGGGTAGGAATAAATAGATTTGCCATTGAATGAATAGGTGCCGGAAATGCCGTATTTGAATTGCTTGTCTTTAAAGCCATAGGCTATGTATTGATCCGTATAAAAATTAGGATTCAATTTGGGAGTACTCCTGCCTCCTATCCTTAGCCTGAAGCCCTCTACCGGGTTAAAACTATAAAATGTATTGGTATTTCCAATTTCATAATCACCCAGCACAATATAGCCGGTAAATAAAGCCGTAGCAACCGTCATAAAGGTTTTGAACGACCGCATATTGTGCAGGCTGTCGATATTGGTGTAGGCTTTGGCTTCTACATTTGAAAGCGGAGTATGCCTTTCTCTTATCCAGAAACTGTCGGAAGCCGAAGCGGAGCTGATCTGGTCCACAATATCTTTACCAAGGTAAATACTGTCTGGTGCAGGTACATTAATTAAAAAGTTTTTATAGCTAACAAGCCTTTCTCCCACCATGCCTCCTGTAGAACTATTGACCAGTGCAAACTCTGTAAGCATGCGGCTTTTGATCACATGGTACCTGCCATCCATCCCTTTTTCAAACTCCTGGTTAATCCGGAGTTCTTTTGTCCAGTTTAAGTTGGCTTTTTTACTGATGGTCATATCAATTTTCTGAATGGAATAATTGCCATCCAGGGTAATGAACATCGTGCCCCTGAAAATAAGGTCGTTGGGGTTTTTAGGCGTAAAATTCAGCCGGATCAATTTAATTCCATCCAGTACCGTGGTATCTATTATATAATACCGGTAAAAGGCGGGGGCAATATCGGCAATCGGGCTTAAAAACTGCTGGCCCAGTAAAGCTATATTATTATCGTAAATTTTTATATCGGCGTACAATGAATTTAGGTAAGAACTGATACCTGCATTATCCAGGAACTCGCCATAGTTTACTTTTTTTTCACCTAAAATATACGTTTTGTCTGCAGTTGGTTTTTTTCGAAAATAGTTGTTGGTTAATTTTTCTTCTATGTAAATTGGCATCATGGACCTGCCTTCCAGTGTAGTGGTGTCTACATTTTCCATGATGAATTTGTAATTCTTAAACAACCGGTTCTTCATCAGTTTTTCCGGCTTGTTGGCAAGCGAGAGTGCCAGTTTTTCATATTGCTGGTATTGCACATAATCGTAAGCCGTGATGCGGTTCTTCTCCTTATTTGCAATCACCTTATCAATCAGTTCCACCGCGGGGTTATTTTTATTTCTGTACCTGCCCCTGCCCTTTTTTACCACTATCTCTTTTAATGAAGAGGTCATTTCAAGGTCTATATTCACCGTTTGTTCCGTGCCGGTGGCTATTTTTTTAGTGGCCGAAACATATCCAACGTAGGAAAAGATGAGGATATTGAATTTGGGATTTTTTGTTTCAATGGAATAGCTCCCATCATCGCCTGTTGATACGCCTTTGCCATCTTTAAACACTACCGTTACAAAGGGCATGGGCTGCTTAGTAATGGCATCCCTTACAAAACCTTTTACCACGGTTTGAGCATGCAACAAAAAAGTATTACAACCCAGTATCAATAAAACCAAAATGAATTTATTGATTTTGCACCGGGTATTATCAGTATTAATTATTTTTAAAAACATATTTTTTTTGTAACGGATAATTGTAAGCAACAGCTACTGTGACCGAAGTGGCCACTTTTGCTATTAAATAATTTATCCCTGCGTAATTTATCATCAGGTAAACCCCAACGGAGTTCAGTAAAAGGTTACCTGCCCAGGTAGCAAGATAACGTTTGCCCTGAAAATGAATACTTAAATTGCCGGCATTAAAAACCCAGTACCTGCAGATGAAAAAATTAATAATACCACCTGCTAAAGTACCGCAAATACTTGCCAGAACGGGATCTGTTGTAAAGAACTCTTTTAAAATAATTGTAATAAGGTAATCACAAAAACTAGCCACCAGGGAAGCCACATTAGCCTTCATAAATGTTTTCATTGCTGAACTATTTAACTGTTGCAAACAGTTGAAAAAAAATGATCAACTGCAATACAACCAATGAATATATTCCTGCCAACATATCATCAGCCATTACCCCCCATCCTTTCGGCAACTTTTCAAGGCTCCTGATGCCCAGTGGTTTTACAATGTCAAAAAACCTGAACAATATCAAACCGCTCAGCAAAAAAACAATTGT
>JAYVUL010000012.1:0-5209 GCA_043787935.1 Chitinophagaceae bacterium
CATATTACCCATGCAGCATTTTTTGCAGGGGATGTTATCAAGATCTGTGATGATGGTTTTTTTGCCCGGCATGGCAGGCCGGACGTGATCATAACTGATCCGCCAAGAGCCGGGATGCATGAAAAATTAGTGACCAAATTACTGGATATAGCCGCCCCTAAAATTGTGTATGTAAGTTGCAACACCGCCACCCAGGCAAGGGACCTTGCATTGTTAAGTGAAAAATACTCGGTGGAAAAAATTCAGCCGGTGGATATGTTTCCGCATACACATCATATAGAATGTGTGGTGCTGCTGAAGCTACGGTAGCATAACATTTTAAAAGGCATTAAAAAGGGGAAATGTGATACATTTCCGGAAGAAAATTAATATGGTTAAATAAATTTTTCATTGTATTTTAATGCGGCATCAATCAACCTGCATATGAAAAAAAGCACCTGGATATTATCATTTCTATCACTCCTCCAATCCTCTTTTTCGCAACCCACCCCATTTAACAAACCCCCGGAATGGAGCAAGATCGCCATCTGGTACCAAATATTTGTGGAGCGTTTTTACAATGGCGATACGAAGAATGATCCCACATTAGCCAATATTACAATACCTACCCAAATGGAGCCTCCTGCAAACTGGAGCATTACTCCCTGGACACAAAACTGGTATGGCCAGCAGGCATGGGAGAAAAAATTGAAACAGCCTTTTAATGAAACCATCCGGTTAAGGCGCTATGGCGGCGACCTGCAGGGAGTACTCAACAAATTAGATTATTTACAACAGTTGGGAGTGAATGCCTTATTCATTAATCCAATCAATGATGCACCATCTTTACATAAATATGATGCAAGGAATTATCATCATGTGGATGTTAACTTTGGTCCCGACCCGGTGGGTGATAATAAAATTATTGCCGGCGAAAATCCTGCAGACCCGGCCACGTGGAAATGGACCGCTGCCGATAAATTATTTTTACAATTGGTAGCGGAGGCACACAAAAGAAACATGAAGATCATCCTGGATTATTCCTGGAATCATACCGGTATTTTATTCTGGGCATGGCAGGATATCCGGAAGAACCAGCAGCAATCAGCTTACAAAGACTGGTACGACATTACTGCTTTTGATGACCCTTCCACACCGCAAAATGAATTTTCCTACAAAGGTTGGGCGGGAGATAACTCATTGCCCGAACTGAAAAAAGTGAAAATAACCACTGAGCGTGTGACAGGCCACCCTTATGAAGGCGATATCAATGAAGGGGCAAAGCAGCATCAGTTTGCTGTAGCCAGAAGATGGCTGGCACCTGGTGGGGAGATGAGTAAAGGCATTGATGGTTACCGGCTGGATGTGGCCGACCAGATTGGCCTTGGCTTCTGGAGAGATTTCAGGAAAGTAGTAAGGGGTATAAATCCTGATGCGTATTTGATTGGCGAAATATGGTGGCAGCAATGGCCGGATAAATTAATGGATCCGGTACCTTACACACAAGGTGATATTTTTGATGCGGTTATGTTTTACCAGGCATATAGGCCCGCCCGCTATTTTTTTGCCAAAACAAATTTTAGTATTGATGCCAACCAACTAAAAGACAGCCTGGAATTTCAATGGAACAGGCTGTTGCCTGATAACCGGTATGCCATGATGAACACCTCCTCTACACATGATGCACCGAGGTTGCTTACGGATTTTTATAATCCCAATAAATATAAATTCAAAGCCACCCCCAATGATGACAGCCAATACAAAACAGGCAAGCCGGATGCAGAAACCTACAAACGGGTGCAATTGTATTTAGTGCATTTGTTCACCACCGTTGGTGCGCCGCAAATATGGAATGGAGAAGAAATGGGAATGTGGGGTGCAGACGACCCACACTGCAGGAAGCCGCTGATGTGGAAGGAGTTTACCTTTGAAGATGAAACAAGAAAAAATTACCAGCCGGGGAAAAAGCAATTTGATAAAGCAGGGTTTAATCAACAGCATTTTGACTGGTATAAAAAGTTGATTGGGATAAGGAAAAACAACCCGGTGCTCGCTACCGGTCAAATAGATATTTTTCAGGCAGCAGGCAAAAAGTTGGGATACCTGAGATCTGACGAAGAAGCAATGATTTTTGTACTCTTCAATCTTGAAAAAACAAAACAGGAATTTACCATTCATAGTACGGGTAATTTTATTGACCTGCTTACTTCAAAAAAATATTACGGCATCAAAACAATTACGCTGGAGCCACTTTCCTCTGTAGTATTAAAAAGTATCAAATAATGAAACGGTTAATTGCTTCAATGATTTTCAACCTCCTGCTGGCCATTGCAACAGCACAGGTACCCCTGCCTTCCATTGGCAGCATCAAACACTTTGAAAATTTTGCTTCTGAATATGTGGTTCCAGGAAATATAGACGTATGGCTGCCGGAAGGTTACCACCCCGAAAAGAAGTATGCTGTATTGTATATGCAAGACGGGCAGATGCTCTTCGACAGCAGTATCAACTGGAACAGGCAGGAGTGGGAGGTGGATGAAACATTGGGTAAATTGCTGGCAGCAAAAAAAATAAATGATTGCATCGTAGTGGGGGTTTGGAACACCGGCAACGGCCGCCATGCGGATTACCTGCCACAGAAGCCTTATGAATCGCTGACCATGCAACAACAGGAGGGTATTTTTTTTTCAAAACGATCAAGTGGCGCTTCTGTGTTTAACAACATTAAAGTACACAGCGATAATTATTTGAAATTTGTTGTGAGGGAACTGAAGCCATTCGTTGACAGCGCATTCTCTACTTTAAAAGACAGGCAACATACGTTCATTGCCGGCAGCAGCATGGGTGGGCTTATCTCCCTGTATGCGATCTGTGAGTACCCAACAGTGTTTGGTGGCGCTGCCTGCCTCTCCACACACTGGACAGGAATTTTTACCACTGTTAATAATCCCTTCCCCGCTGCATTTTTACATTACTTAAAAACACACCTGCCCACTCCCTCCAATCATAAAATATATTTTGATTATGGTTCAGCTACATTAGACAGTATGTACAAGCCTTACCAATTAAAAGCGGATGCCATCATGAAGCAAAAAGGCTACGGCAAAACAAACTGGGTTACCAGGTTCTTTTCCGGTGCAGACCACAGTGAAGCTGCCTGGCGAAAACGGTTTGATATCCCTGTTATTTTTCTGTTGGGTAAATAGATACACTAATCATTTATAAAAAGCTTCCTTTGCTTTACTTTTGCCGTTTGGTGATATGTAATAATTTTGGAAGATGAATATTAAAGTAATTGCTTTTGATGCCGATGACACTCTTTGGGTAAATGAACCTTACTTCAAAGAGATAGAGGAAAAATTTTGCGACCTGCTGGAAGATTACCTGCCCCGCCATACCCTGGTGAAAGAATTGTTTAAAACAGAAATAGATAACCTCTCCTTGTATGGGTATGGTGTAAAGGGTTTCATGTTGTCGATGATTGAAACGTCATTAAGGGTAACCAACAATACGCTGAGTGTGGAAGTGATTGAAAAGGCTTTGCAGCTGGGAAAGGAATTGCTGGAAAAACCAATTGAAATACTGGAAGGGGTAGAAGCTGTTTTGAAAGCCTTAAAGGGAAGGTACCGGCTGGTGGTTGCTACCAAAGGAGACCTGCTTGACCAGGAACGCAAGCTGAAAAAATCAGGGCTCGAACATTATTTTCATCACATAGAAATTATGAGTGATAAACAGGAGGCGGATTATACCAAATTAATAAAACACCTTGATATTACTCCTGCAGAATTTATCATGCTGGGCAACTCATTGAAATCGGATATTTTACCGGTGCTGGCAATCGGCGGCCATGGGGTACATATTCCTTACCACACCACCTGGGCTCATGAAACAATAGAGCATAAAGTGGAGCATGCCAATTTTAAACAGGTACACCACATGAATGAAGTGTTGGGGTTTTTATAATGATACAAATGGTTAACCGTTAAGGGGGAATGCGCAGGTTTAAATTTTTAATTTTCAACTTTCAATGCTGTAATGAATTTTCAACAACTGCCTAAAGTAGAGCTTCACCTGCATCTCGATTGCAGCCTGAGTTTTGATGTGGTGAAAAAAATTGACCCAGCTGTTACAGAAGAAACCTACCGCCGTGATTTTATCGCCCCCGTGAAATGCCATGACCTGGCTGATTTTTTAAAACGGGCAGTGAATGGTTATTACCTGATGCAAACAAAAGAACATTTGCAGTGGGTGGTGCAGGATCTTTTTGAACAGCTGAAAGCAGACAATGTGTTATATGCTGAAATACGGTTTGCACCCTTACTGCATATTGAAAGGGAATTAACGCCGGCAGAAGTAGTAACGACTATCGAAGCGGCTACCAGGGAGGCCATAAAACAAACGGGCATTGAAGCAAGATTGATCTTGTGTACGCTTCGTCATTACACTAAAGAGCAGAGTATGCAAACTGTTCAGTTGGTGGAACAGTTTACAAATTCCTGTGTGTCGGGTTTTGATATTGCAGCGGATGAAGCCGGCTTCCCGGTGGATAATCACATTGCAGCATTTGAATATGCCCGGGAAAAAGGCATTCACTGCACTGCACATGCCGGAGAGGCCAGGGGCGCAGACAGCGTATGGGAAACGCTGAAATATTTTGGCCCCACAAGAATTGGGCATGGCGTAAGGAGTTATGAAGACCCCAAACTCGTTGCTCACCTGAAGAAGAATTACATTCACCTGGAACTATGCCCCACCTGTAATGTACAAACCAATATGTATGATGAATACAAAGATCATCCTGTTGACAAACTGAAAAAGGAGGGTGTGTCAATCAATATCAATACCGACTGCCGTACTATTGTTGACATTAACCTGAACAGGGAATACAATAAGCTGCAGGAAACATTTGGATGGACCAAACAGGATTTTTATGATTGTAATGTGAATGCATTGAAAGCTGCATTTATTCGGGATGAATTAAAAACCAGCCTGATTGAGCAATTAACAGCAGCTTACTGGGGTTAAATATTTGCAATAGCAGCAGAGTATTAACAGTTGCCCTTTTGGCATGGTGCTGATTATCCAATAACAATCCCGAAATTGCATTGTAAATTATTGAATAAAAATGCAAAGAACTACCCCGGTTGTTTTAAACCTGATCATCCTTAATGCTTTGGCTTATATCGCCCAGCAATTGATTTCGCCTTTTGATGTTACCGAATGGGGAGCA
>JAYVUL010000013.1:0-10901 GCA_043787935.1 Chitinophagaceae bacterium
CGGGTGGGCCCCAAAGGGATGTTGCAATCGCTGGCAGATACGGTGAAATTGCTGGTGAAAGAAGGATTGACTCCTGATGGTGCTGATAAATTTCTGTTCAACCTGGCACCATTAATAGCCATTGTAGTAGCTATGTTGCTGATGGCGCCGATTGCCTTTGCAAGGGATTTTCAACTGTGGGATATTAATATTGGAGTGCTGTATGTGTCAGCTGTTTCATCAGTAATGGTGATAAGTATTTTAATGGCGGGCTGGGCCAGCAACAATAAATATTCTTTGCTTGGTGCCATGCGAAGCGGGGCACAGATAGTGAGTTACGAATTGTCTGCCGGTTTATCCATAATGGCCATTGTAGTATTAACAGGCAGTTTAAGTTTTAATGATATTGTGCATTCGCAAGCTGACGGCTGGTGGATATTTAAAGGGCATATTCCGGTGTTGATTGCGTTTGTAATTTTCATTATTGCAGCAACGGCTGAAACCAACAGGGCGCCATTTGACCTGGCAGAAGCAGAGTCTGAATTAACGGCTGGTTTTCATACCGAATATTCAGGGATGAAGTTTGCCTTGTTCTTTCTGGCAGAGTATGTAAATGTGTTTATAGTTTGTGCCATTGGGGCAACGCTATTTTTAGGCGGGTGGATGCCATTTCATATTGGCCACTGGGAAGGGTTTAACCAGGTCATGGATTATATTCCGTCGAGCATGTGGTTTTTTGGAAAAACATTTTTTCTTATTTTCCTGATCATGTGGTTCCGGTGGACTTTTCCAAGACTCAGGATAGACCAGTTGCTGAACCTGGAATGGAAATATTTATTACCCATCAGTATGGTTAATTTATTATTGGTAACCGTGATGGCAATTTTAAAATGGCATTTTTAAGCTCCCGTCCGAACCGGTACGGGCGGGCCTAAAGGGGGGTAAGGCCAGTGTCTGGATTTTGCGAAATGATAATGATAAAGGATCAACAATTATTAATTACTCTTTAAATAACTTCCGCAGGCCAGCGGGGTGGGGTATGTTTATAACCAACTATATAAAAACAGTTTTTTTAACCGTAAAATCAATGCTGGTGGGCATGCGCCGCACCGGTTATTATTTTACGCACCATAAGCAAATCATTACCGAGCAGTATCCTGATAACAGGGACACGTTGCAGTTGCCGGAACGTTTTAAAGGGGAAGTGGTAATGCCCCATGATGTAAAGAATGAACACCGCTGCACGGGTTGTACGGCCTGCGAACTGGCCTGCCCTAACGGTACCATAAAAGTGGTTACTAAATTTGACATTACCCCTGAAGGCAAGAAAAAGAAAGCCATTGATAAACTGGTGTACCACCTGGAACTGTGCACCATGTGCAACCTGTGTATTATTGCCTGTCCTTCTGATGCCATAAAGATGGCGCAGACATTTGAACACAGTGTGTTTGACAGGAATGAGCTGACGAAAGTTTTAAATAACCCGGGTTCAAAAATTATGGAAGGCGTGGAATAATTATGTTCAGACATTATTAAATACAAACAGAAATGGAATGGCATTGATTTATATAAACGAAGTAATTCAGCATTAACCTTTATAATGACCGGTTCAACAATTATATTTTACCTGCTTGCCTTGCTTACTTTAGTAAGTGCAGTGCTGGCTGTTAGCTCGAGGCAAATATTCCGTGCGGCCATTTATTTATTGTTTTCCCTGATTGGCATTGCCGGTATTTATTTTTGGATGCAATATGATTTTATAGCAGCCGTGCAGATCATTGTGTATGTTGGCGGTATTACCGTCCTTATCATTTTCTCTATCTTTTTAACACAGCAGGCAGGCGAATTATTACCCATACAAAAAATGGGGCGGCAGTTGTTTGCTGCTGCAGCAGTGTTTTGTTCTTTTGCTTTAGTGATGCTGCAGGTATATAAATATCATTTTACAATAACAACTGAACAGCCAATAGCACCCAGCATTGCTAACATTGGGGGCCAGATGCTGTCGGTGGAGGAGGGCGGCTATGCATTGCAGTTTGAAGTGGTGAGTATGTTGCTGCTGGCCGCATTGATTGGTTGTATTGTGATAGCAATGCGTACTGTTTCTTTACCAGATGAACAGGATCAAAAATTAATTTAACCATGTTAACACCAGGCTTACATCAAATTTTATTCATCAGTATCGCACTCTTCTTTATTGGTGTGTATGGATTTTTTACAAGGCGTAATTTAGTAACCATGCTGATGAGTATTGAGCTGATATTAAACAGCGTGAACCTGAATTTTATTGCATTCAACAAATACCTCTGGCCTGCCAGGCTGGATGGGGTTTTCTTTACCATTTTTATTATCGCCATAGCCGCAGCAGAAGCAGCGGTAGCGATAGCGATCATCATCAACCTGTACAGGTCGCATCAGTCAATTGATGTGGAGCAAACAGAAGAAATGAAATATTGATTATGTCAAATGCATTACAGATAGCACTGATTCCTTTATTGCCACTGGCAGCCTTTGTGGTATTGGGTTTGTTTGGCAAAAAATACCTTAACCGCTCCTCCGGGATCATTGCCACCCTGTTGCTGGCGGCATCTGCAGCACTGGCATTTTATACGGCCTACCAATATTTTTTTCAATATGGAAAAGTGGATGGTGTTTATCAAAAAATAACTGCATTCAAATATACCTGGCTGCAATTCTCTGATAATTTATCCATAAACATTGGTGCAATGATTGACCCCATCACTGCGATGATGCTGGTGGTGGTTAGTTTTATTTCTTTGCTGGTGCATATTTACAGCCTTGCTTATTTAAAAGGAGAAAAACGTTTTGCTACCTACTATGCTTTTCTTGGGCTTTTTACTTTTTCCATGCTGGGCCTGGTGTTATCCTCCAACATTTTTCAACTGTATATATTCTGGGAACTTGTTGGGGTGTCTTCCTTTTTACTGATTGGTTTTTATTATGACAAACCCAGTGCGGTGGCGGCATGTAAGAAAGCATTTATTGTTACCCGTTTTGCAGACCTTGGTTTTTTAATTGGCATCCTGGTGCTGTCTTTCTATGCCGGCACATTAGATTTTACCACGCTGATTGAACGGTTAACTGCTTACCAGGGCAGCGAATTTCAAGCCGCAACGGCAGCCTCCTTTATGGGTATTTCTGCATTGACATGGGGATTGGTACTGGTGTTTATTGGCGGTGCCGGTAAGAGTGCCATGTTTCCTTTGCACATCTGGTTGCCGGATGCAATGGAAGGCCCCACACCAGTATCTGCATTGATACATGCGGCTACGATGGTGGTTGCAGGCGTATTTTTGGTGGCAAGATTATTTCCTGTTTTTCAAATGTCGCCGCCTGCAATGGAGGTGGTGGCATATACCGGTATTTTCTCTGCTATGATTGCTGCTGTTATTGCCTGTACACAAACCGATATTAAACGGGTGCTGGCTTATTCCACCATGTCGCAGATAGGTTTTATGATGTTTGCATTAGGGGTGTCAAAAACAGGTGGAGAAGAGGGGCTTGGTTTTACCGCATCCATGTTCCACCTGTTTACCCATGCCATGTTTAAGGCATTATTATTTTTAGGTGCCGGTGCTGTAATACATTATGTTCATAGTAACGAGATGAAGGATATGGGTGGTTTAAGAAAGTATTTGCCCATTACACATATTACTTTTTTAATTGCCTGTTTAGCCATTTCAGGTATTCCTCCCTTCGCAGGTTTTTTTAGCAAGGAAGAAATTTTATTGGCTGCTTTTCATCACAACCCGCTTATTTTTTATGCCGCAATCCTTACCTCCGGTCTCACTGCATTTTATATGTTCCGTTTATATTTTACCATTTTCTGGAATAAGCCGGCTCCGGCGCATGGTGAACATTCCGCCCCAAATGGTTCGGACAGGCATGGTGAAGGCGGAGTTGCAATGATGTTGCCGCTGATTTTACTGGCACTGGCTTCCTGCCTTGCTGGATTTATTCATTTTGGAAACTTTGTCAGTACCGATGGGAAACCTTTGTTATCAGAACTGCAGCTTTCATTTTCTGTGGCGCCGGTAGTATTGGCATTGGCTGGCATTTTTATTTCAATGCGTTTATATAAAAATGAAACTGATAAGCCGGAAAAATTAGCGGCTTCACTAAATGGATTGTATAAGGCAGCCTTCCATAAATTTTATATAGATGAGTTGTACCTGTTCATTACCAAAAAAATAATTTTTAATTTGATTGGAAGGCCGGCTGCATGGTTTGATAAAAATATTGTAGATGGACTGGTGAATGCAACGGGTAACAGCACCACGGCAATTGCAGAAAAAATAAAAGCTTTTCAATCGGGAAAAGTGCAGCAGTATGCTGTTTATTTTTTGGCTGGCATAATGGGGCTGGCAATATTGTTTATTTATTTATGGAAGTAAAAATGATTTTGATAATTAATAAAGGCAAAGAAAGCAGGTAAAAAAAATTGAATGAATTTATTATTACTCATATGTATTCCGCTTATTACAGCTGTAGCTGTGTTGCTGGCAGCAAAGCAACAGGCTAAACGGATAGCTTTTGCCGGAGCTGCTATTCAACTGATCACTGCTTTTAGTTTGCTGGCAACATTTTACGCTCAAAGGGCTGCAGGTAATACCAGGCAATTTCTGTTTGAACAGCAATACAACTGGTTCCCTTCGCTGAATATTTCCTTTCACCTCGGGGTGGATGGTATTTCTATCTGCATGATACTGCTGACAGCATTTGTGGTGATCGCAGGTGTACTGGTTTCATGGAATGTTGAAAAGATGCCCAGGGAGTTTTTCTTCCTGCTGCTCCTGCTCAGTTTGGGAGCATATGGATTTTTCATGTCGTTAGACCTGTTTATCCTGTTCTTCTTTCTGGAAATAGCCGTGATACCAAAATATTTATTAATCGGGATCTGGGGCAGTGGCAATAAACAATATGCAGCCAATAAACTGGCGCTGTTGCTCATGTTCGGCTCGGCATTGGTGTTAGTGGGGATGCTGGGCACTTATTTTGGCAGCAGCGAACATACATTTGATCTCGTTGCTTTGGCCAAACTAAACATCCCGGTGGATGTACAAAAAATTTGTTTCCCCTTGTTATTCGCAGGGTTTGGAATATTTACTGCGTTATTTCCGTTTCATTCCTGGGTGCCTGACGGACATTCAGCGGCACCCACAGCAGGATCAATGTTTTTGGCAGGCATCTCTATGAAACTCGGTGGCTACGGTTGCCTGAGGGTAGCCATGTACCTGATGCCCGATGGGGCAAAAGAATATGCCAACATCATCATTGTACTGGCAGCCATAGCTATTTTGTACGGTGCTTTCGCTACCATGATGCAACAGGATTTTAAATACATCAACGCTTACTCTTCTGTAAGTCATTGCGGTTTTGTGTTGCTTGGTTTGGGAATGTTAACCAGGACTGCCATTACCGGGGCAGTGATGCAAATGGTAAGTCATGGTGTAATGACAGCCTTGTTCTTTGCCCTCATCGGCATGATATACGAACGCACCCACACCAGGCAGATCAATGAAATGGGTGGGTTGCTGAAAGTAACCCCTTTCATATCAACGGCATTATTTATTGTTGGCTTGTGCTCCCTGGGCTTGCCGGGCCTTAGTGGATTTGTTGCCGAGATGACAGTGTTTGTTGGCTCCTGGCAAAATGCAGATGCTTTTCACCGGATTGCTGCAATTGCAGCCTGCATGTCGATTGTAGTAACGGCTGTGTATATTTTGAGGGCTATCGGTAAGGTGGCGATGGGGCCATTGAAAGCAGGTTATGAAAGCATCACTGATGCCACCTGGAACGAGCGGCTGGCAGCCATCATTTTAATTGCAGGGATTTTCGCAATCGGGCTGGCGCCGTTCTGGCTGAGTGATTTAATTAAACCGGGGGCAGAAATCATTATTCAAAAAATATCAACCATTAAATAAACCGACTGGATGAATGCGTTCTTCACATTAATGAAACCCGAACTGGTGATCTCCATCATCCTTTTCCTGTTGCTGTTTATCAAAATCGGCAAGGGGATAAGTAATGAGCGGCTGCTGGTATGGATACAACTATTGCTGCTCATCAATTTCATTACCGGGTTTGTTGCCAATGAAGAAGGTACTTTATTTGGCGGGGTGTATCATACCAATGCACTGATTGTTTTACAAAAAAATATTTTGAACCTTGGGGTGTTCCTGGTTTCGCTTTTGTTTGCTGATTGGTTTATAAAAAGCAGCCACCTGGCAGAATTTATTATTTTGATGCTGTCTTCTTTATTGGGGATGTTCTTTTTGTTATCCAGCGGAAACCTGCTGATGTTTTATTTATCGCTGGAGTTAGCCTCCATACCTGTTGCGGCCATGGCTAATTTCGACCTGCAAAAAAGAACCTCATCAGAAGCAGCCATGAAAATGATACTGAGTTCCGCATTTTCTTCCGGCATTTTATTGTTTGGTATTTCGCTGGTGTACGGGGCTACAGGCACCATCAGTTTTGAAGCGATGCCGGCATTATTAAATACAGGCCCGTTGCAGGTAATGGCATTCATATTTTTATTTGCAGCTTTTGCCTTCAAGTTGTCCATCGTGCCCTTTCATTTATGGACGGCGGATGTATACCAGGGGGCACCCCCAGCTGCCGCCGCTTTTCTGTCTGTTATTTCAAAGGGGGCATTTGCATTTGTATTCATAACCGTTTTGTATAAGGTATTTCAGCCACTTAGTGCAGTCTGGTACAATCTCATCATGCTGTTATCCGTTGCCACTATGATTGTAGGCAACCTGTTTGCTTTGCGCCAGCAGAATATCAAACGCTTTCTTGCCTTTTCTTCCATAGCCCAGGTGGGTTTTATTTTATTGGGTATCAGCAGCAATTCGCCGGAAGGAACTGCGGCAGTAGTGTATTTTATTTTAATCTACCTTTTTTCTAACCTGGCGGCATTTGCTGTAGGAGGGGTAATTGCCTCGCAAACAAATAAAGAGTCCATCAATGATTACAAAGGCCTGTATCAAACCAATAAATTTTTAAGCTGGATGGTGGCGCTGGCGTTGTTTTCATTGGCAGGTGTTCCTCCCACAGCCGGTTTCTTTGGAAAATTATTTTTGATAAAGGCAGGGGCATCCCAGGCTAATTATTTCTACATCATCATTGCAGCAGTTAACCTGGTGGTATCGCTTTACTATTATCTAAAAATTGTACGGGCCATATTTATGGAACAAAATGAGCAGCCCATTGTTAAAATTCAATTGTCCTTTTCAACAAAATTGGGATTGATCATTTGTTCAGCAGGTATAGTGCTTACAGGATTTATTGGGTGGATCTATGATTACATTCAGTCGTTGAGTTAAATGAATAGTGAATTGAAAAAAATGGATAATGGGTAGGAAATCTTACAGCGAACAGTTTAAATAAAGCATTTCTTATGGCGATCAATAAAAACCATGAATTTGAAGAACTTGATGGAGTTAAATGCGGTATTGTGGAGAAAAATGTTTCTCCGGAAAGGGTACAATTCATAAAAAAAATACTGGAATATAATAAATATACTGTTGTGGTTGTGCCATCACCTGCCCCTAAGGCAGCCATGGTTCCAAAGCCTGCAGAGGGTATAGAAACACCTGCCCCTGCACCCTCAGCAGCTCCCGAAACTTTTACCGTTGGCGTTACCGATTATACCTTTAACACGGTCAATGCACTTTTTGGCAGATCACTTAAAACTCCCGGCGGGCATGTGGTTACCCCTGCCTACTGGCAGCAGAAGGAAATGCAGAGCCACGATGAAATACCTTACTACGAGCATCAATAAGTCACTTTATTGTTGAATACTTTTCCATTTTAAAAGATGGCCGCTTCCAGCTGGTTATTTATTTTATTAATGATAAGAATCAAGTATTGAAGTGATTAATGTTTCTTAAAATGGAAGAAACAAGCCATAACTATGCATAACAAAAAACGTTTTATTTATGGCAAAAAATACAAAGGCCGAAAAGTATATCTACTTTTTTGGAGGCGGCAAAGCCGATGGAAATGAATCAATGAAAAACTTATTGGGTGGAAAAGGGGCTAACCTGGCTGAAATGGCTGGACATCCTAAATTAAAGTTACCGGTACCACCCGGCTTTACAGTAACCACTGAGGTTTGTACTTATTATTATAAAAACAAAAAAACATATCCCAAAGCAATACAGGCACAGGTGCAGGAGTCGCTTGCAAAAATGGAAAAGATCAGCGGTAAAAAATTTGGTGATGAAAAAAATCCCTTACTGGTATCCATCCGTTCCGGCGCAAGAAGAAGTATGCCGGGGATGATGGAAACAGTATTGAATGTGGGGTTGAATGAAAAAACTATTAAAGGTATCATAGCCCAGAGCGGTGATGAACGTTTTGCCTTTGATGCTTACCGTCGTTTGATCATGATGTATGCAGATGTGGTAATGGAAAAAGGTGATGGCATTGAGGTTAAAAACAGCAAGGGCATCCGGAAAGTATTAGATGAAAAACTGGAAGCAGTTAAGAAAAAAAGAGGGTATGCCAGTGATACAGACCTTACAGCTGATGAGCTGAAGGAACTGGTAAAAGAATATAAAATAACAGTAAAGAAAATGCTGGGAACAGATTTCCCTGATGATCCATGGCAGCAGATGTGGGGCGGCATTGGCGCTGTGTTCAGCAGCTGGAACGGCAAGCGGGCAATTGAATACCGGCGCATTGAAAAAATTCCGGATGAATGGGGAACTGCAGTAAATGTGCAGGCTATGGTGTTTGGTAATATGGGCAATGACAGTTGCACCGGTGTTGCCTTTACCAGGAACCCGGGAAGTGGAGAAAATAAATTTTATGGTGAATATTTAGTGAATGCACAGGGCGAAGATGTGGTGGCTGGTATCCGCACGCCGGCACCGGTAAACGAATATTCAATGAATGACCAGAGTAAACATTTTACCTCACTGGAAAAACTCATGCCGGCATTGTACAATGAATTGAACAGCTACCAGAAAAGATTAGAGCAGCATTACAAAGACATGCAGGATATTGAGTTTACCATTGAAAAAGGAAAGCTGTATATGCTGCAATGCCGCGTAGGTAAGCGCAATGGTATTGCCGCTGTAAGGATGGCAACTGAGATGAACAAAGAGAAAATGATTGATGGCAATACCGCTATAATGAGAGTAGCTCCCAATCAGCTGGTGGAGTTGCTGCTGCCCATGCTTGATCCTAAAGTAGAATTGATAACCAAACCAATTGCCAAAGGATTACCAGCAGGGCCAGGTGGTGCAAGGGGCCGTGTTGTTTTTTCTTCTGATGATGCAGTGGAATGGGGCCTAAAAGGCGAGCAGGTAATTTTGGTAAGGGAAGAAACATCACCCGAAGATGTGGATGGAATGCATAAGGCACAGGCTATTCTTACTACCAAGGGAGGCATGACATCCCATGCAGCATTGGTTGCAAGGGGCTGGGGAAAATGCTGCATTGTTGGTTGCGCTGATATTGAAATTCGCCTGGACACCAAGACATTTCATGCCAAAAACGGCGTGGTCATTAAAGAAGGCGACTGGTTGAGCCTCAACGGAACCAAAGGGCTTGTATATGAAGGCAGCATGGCATTAACAGATATTGATCTTGAAAAAAATCAATCTTACAAAGACCTGATGAAATTGGTGGACAAAGCAAAAACAATGGGCGTAAGAACCAATGCCGACACTCCAAAAGATGCCGCACAGGCATTGAAATTTGGTGCTGAAGGAATTGGCCTGTTCCGTACCGAACATATGTTTTATGGAGAAGGAAGTGAAAGGCCCTTGTTCCTGCTGCGTAAAATGATCATGAGCAAAACGGAAAAGGAAAGGCGGGTGGCATTAAATGAACTGTACATTTTTGTAAAAAAAGACTTTAAGGCTACACTGGCTATTATGAATGGCGGCTACCCGGTTACTTTCAGGCTGCTCGATCCGCCATTGCATGAATTTGTTCCGCATGATTCCGAGAAGTTACATCAACTGAGTAAAGAGCTGGGTATCAGTATGAGCCTCCTGAAAAGAAGGGTACTGGCATTGCATGAAAATAATCCTATGCTGGGCCATCGCGGGGTACGGTTGGGCGTTAGTTACCCGGAAATAACGGAGATGCAGGTAAGGGCGATCCTGGAAGCATCAGCAGAATTAACCAAGGCGGGTAAAAAAACATTCCCGGAAATTATGATACCGGTTACCTGTACTGTGAATGAACTCATCCACCAGAAAGTAATAGTGGACAGGGTATATCAAGAAGTTTGTGAAAAAACGAAACTGAGAAAAATACCTTATCTCTTTGGTACCATGATTGAAATACCAAGAGCTGCATTAAAAGCTGCACAGATGGCAACAGTAGCCGACTTTTTCAGCTTTGGCACCAATGATCTTACGCAGATGAGTTTTGGTTTCAGCCGGGATGATATCGGTGGTTTCCTGCCCATTTACCTTGATCAGAAACTGCTGAAGGATGATCCGTTCCAAACAATAGACCAGGATGGAGTGGGAGAGTTGATAAAATTTGGTACAGAAAGGGGCAGGCAAACAAAACCACATTTGAAAGTAGGTATCTGTGGTGAACATGGTGGGGATCCTGAAAGTGTAAAATTCTGTCACCGGATTGGATTGACTTATGTAAGTTGTTCACCATTCCGTGTTCCAATAGCAAGGCTGGCTGCAGCACAGGCAGCTTTGGAAAACCCGAAGAAAAAATAAAGGGAAAATAGTAAGCTGCCCGAAAGTTATTTTTCGGGCAGCTTAGTAATACTGGCCGGGATAAAAAGGCGAAACCGGTTGAATAGTGTTTAATGAAAAGGCATCCGGGTAATGTTCTTAAATGCGGGGTTGCCTTTATTGAAGGATTGCTGAATGCCTGTTCCAGGTAATTTCTTTTCCAAAGCCGAAACTGCT
>JAYVUL010000014.1:0-6799 GCA_043787935.1 Chitinophagaceae bacterium
TTGTTGGTCAACAAGACCAACAACGGCATTCAGGATAACCTAGTTTTTTTGTGGACATACCAACAAGAGCGAAGATGTGGGCTAGCTGACAGATGAGGAACGCTCCGGGCGGCGGATTGGAGAGATAAATCAATTGTTATTATTTTTTAAAACAGAAAGCTTGTTTCCTGAAGTTAGCAACACCGCTGCAGGTTTGCTTACTTCCAAACTATGGATTGATACCGGATTATTCAATATGACCGAACCACTTAATATCCTCACATTGGTATTACTATCCGGCACCTGGCCGCAACCCCAATTACCGGGATCATTCCAATTATTGCTTACGTTACCAGTCCAGGTATTTTCAATGTTAATGGAAAAAATCTTACTTGTATCCCCTGGAGAAATGCACCTGTAGCTATTTTCATTAAAAGCAGAAGATATATTGCTGATGGAGAGCATAGAATTATTCACGCCCTGGTAATTTGTATTCTCTGTCAAATTCTGAAAAATAGTATTGTTATTTGAAACCTGCCATTGATAAGTGTTTGACTCGAAATCTGCAAACAAAGCAAGGTTAGATGAACCGGGACACATTTTATAAACATAAGGCGATAATGGCACTCCATTATTTTTTATTACCATGGTAGTGAACATTGGATTACCGCCAGACCAACCCGATAAATAAATACTACTATCGTGTATTGTCAGTACATTGGATTCACCATAAGTCGGGTAAGTCATTTTTCCATCTACACCAAATGAGCTATCGAAATTGCCATTTGAAAATAAGCGCATGAGAAAATAATCTCCTTCAGGAACTAGATTATTTCCGGTGGTTCCTGAGAGTAATATTTTTTGATCGGCTTGAAATGCAACGCCAGAAACCCGATTGTCCAAATTAAAATTAGTTATAAAAATGCCGTTATTTCCAAAGCTACTATCTATGTTTCCGTCGGGCAAATAGCGGACTATTCCAAGGTCAAAATGGTAATTATTACAGCAGGGCCCATAATTATGATTTACCATGCCTGACATTATAATCTTTTGATCTGGCTGAATTTTTATCCGGTCACCATAGTTACGGAATCCAGTTTCGTTATTTATGAATGTTTCATTAAAACCGGATTCGTTGAAACTGACATCAGGAGAGCCGTCGGCAAGAAACCTCATGATACGGAATTTATTATTTGAGCCTCCTGCCATCACTAATTTTCCATCGGCCTGCACCTCAAAGGAACCTGTAAGGCCATAAGCATAAGGAATAAACAACATACCCTGATTTGCGAAAGAATGATCAACTACGCCATTTGCTGTATACCTAGCAAGGAACCATCCATTTGTATTCTTCCCACATACCATTATCCTGCCATCTGGCAATAATCTAGCATCATAAAAAGCCTCGGCACTGCTGATAACTATCCCGTTAACACCAAAAGAACTATCCAGTTCGCCATTAGTTAAGTAACGAATGAGAAAAGCGCTATCAGGAGTGTTTACATTGGCAAAGTAGCCGGCCACCAGTATTTTCCCATCTTGTTGAAAAGTCATAGAACGTAGTTCTTCATTTCGCCCCAAATCTGTCCGTTTTATACCGGTGGTGCCAAATGATAATTTGGGCGACCCGTCTTTATTATATTTTGAAAAAATAATATCCTGGTTGGTATTAAAGTATGAATTTCCTCCCATCAGAAGATCTCCGTTAGGGTAAACTAAATTTCCATATACAAAGCCGTTGAACCGGGTATCGTACAAAATTCCATTGCCATTAAAACCACTGTCTAATTGCCCGGGTTGGCTAATACATTTATAGTATACTAAAACTGTCAACCAGAAAATGAATAAAGATTTTATGTATTGACTAAATACATGCATGTAACATAATAATTACCTTATCGATTCAGTAAAATAGGTAAAAAAAACAAAAATATGAAGCCCTTTTTTGATAATAGCTGAATAAAGATATTTTTTACAAGAGTGCACTTCGTTCCTCAGTGTAAACTGTGCCAATGAAGTTCCTCAAAGCTTCTCAGCCGGGTGCATAAAATTTATTGCTTCAATAATTATCAACTATTCCCGAAAGTATCGGGATGTTCCACAATTAACCAATTATCAATTATTTCCTCCTTCTTCCTTCTAATATCCGGTAGAAAGAACGTGTCCTTATCTCATCCAGACTGAGGCCGGTGGCGGTGGCTTCTTCTTCGGTGATGGCGCCGCAGTTGATGGCTTTTAAAAAGAAATTGAGCAGGCCCTGGCCGGTAGCAGCGTCATCAAAAATATCACCGGTGAGGGTGCTGATGGCAGCACGTTCTACAAATGTTTTGAGGCGGTGCGTGGCATCGGTATAACTGCTGAGGAAAAAATTGTAAGTGGCGGCATAGCGCATGGGCAGTTGTGCCGGGTTAAGGTCCCAGCCCTGGTACAGGCCGTTAATTAAAGAGTGTGTGGTATGTTTGAAACCAATGCGCCAGGCATTGTGTACACTTTGTTGATTTTCTTTTTGCTGCTGGTAACTGAGGTTGTTGCCACGGTGCGGTGCCACGGGCATTACATTGGTGGCGCCATCGCTGAGAAAGATGCCTGTGTGTGCCAATGCCACTTTGGTCATGTGGTGTGCAAAGTCGCAAACGCTGTGTGCCATGGTCTGGTATTTGGCGGTGATGCCGCAACTGGCCGTGTAATCGTAGGTACCAAAGTGCGCATTGATGAGGCGCCCCTCTCCTGCTCTTACGATGCGCAGGAGCGGGTTGCGTCCTTCGTCGTCCATCACTATCTGTGTAGCTTCCACCATGGTTTCCATTTTGAGCGTACCGGGTGCCAGCTTAAATTTGGCTTCAATAATTTCCATGAACTTAACCATGGCCGTTACCTGTTCGGGGATGGTTACTTTTGGTAACATCACCACGAAATTTTCGGGGAGCTGGCCGTTGGTTTTTTTTAAAAGGGTAGTAAGGAAGATATCCATGGTACGCAAGCCTCTTGCCTTGAGGTCTTCTGTAAAGGGTTTGATGCGGATGCCGATGAACGGGGAAATGGTTTTGTTGGCCATGCCTGCTGCCAGTTCGTTTGCGGCGGATACTGCGGTAGCATCTTCTTCATCGTTGGGGCGGTTGCCGAAGCCGTCTTCAAAATCAATCCTGAAATCTTCTACGGCTTCTGCCTGCAATTTTTTCAACATTTTGTTGTACACAGAATACGCTAGCCATGCAGGTTCTGTTTTACGTTCTTCTTCCGTCATGGTATCTAACTTTTTTGCCAGGGCGGTGATATCTTTTTCCAAATATGGAAAATGCTCGTGGTTTTCCAGTTGCAGTACTTTGGCCAGTACAACAAAGTTGGGCGCATAGTTTTTTAAACTCTTTAGTGCGATCTCTCCCATCTTAACCGTGGTATCGCTTTTAAATAAATTGGCTCCGCCGTAAACGGTGTGCACGGGCTGGCGGTCGGGTTTGTCGCCGGGGTATGTTTTTTGAAATTTTAAATTGGCGGCTTGTAAGGTGCCGAGTAAAGTATCTTTTTCTGAATCGCTGATGGAAAGGTTCATGGTTGTTTATTTGGTTACACGAATTATGACGAATTACACTAATTAAATGTTGCTAAAATACACGGGTTAACACAGATCAATTTTTTGTCACGAAATACACTAATTTGACACGAATGTTATTACTTTCTTATTCCTTATTTTACATTCCTTATTTCTTATTTCCTGTCGCCGGTGATTACACGGATTAACACAGATTTTGTTGGTGCTCAGTTGACACGAATGTTTTCACTTGCTTATTCCCTATTTGCATTTAAGATCCTCTGTAAGTACTGTATCCAAAAGGGTTTAACAGCAATGGTATGTGATAATGATCGGTGGTTTTTATTTCAAAGATGATATCAACCGTTGGATAAAAGGTATCGATTTCGAGGGTATCGAAATAATGTTTTGTATCGAAATTCATTTTATAAACTCCGAATGGCAGCAATTCATTTTCTTCCAGCAGGTTACTGATGCGGCCGTCTTTGTTGGTAATCCCTTTGGCTACCGGCAACCATTCAACGCCTATTTTTTCAAACAGCTGTATGGCAACGCCCCAGGCTGGTTTGCCCCTGGTAGTATCCAGTATATGTGTGGTGATCTGGCTCATGCTAATAATTTTTGTATCCTCAGTAAAGTGATCTTATTCTGTTCGTCCATGGCGATTTTTATTTCGTCTTCTTTGCTATTGTGTAAACGTTGTTGCAACAGTTCCAGCATTTCTTCTGCCGACTTGCCGGTAGCACACACAATAAAGATAAAGCCAAATTTCTTTTCATACTCCCCGTTGCCTTTAGCCAATGCTTCGATGATATGCCTGGATGTATTGGTGACTGCACTTTGCTCGCCACTAGCCCACTGTGCGGTTGAGGCGAATTTTTTGGTAAGTGATTCCACATCGCCGATTTTGGGATGGTGGGCGAAGGCTTCCAGCCAGTCTGCCTCGCTGCATTCGTACCAAAGATCCTCCGCATCATTGAGTAACTCTACCATGTCATCTGCCGGGAAGAAGGGCAGCATTTTATTGACCCAGTTTTCACTGCCACAGCAATTGAAGAGCTCTTTTTTGAGCTGGTCTTTGGGGATCAGGTTTAATTCGTGTAGTGTCATAATGATTATTTTCACCCAACGAAACAAATGATGCGAAAGTTCACACGCTTTGCTTCGCTGTTTTCTTAGTGTTCTATGTGCGAAACAATATTTCCCCACAACCGCATCCTGCTGATTCCGCCATCAGGAAAAATGGTTAAGCGCACATGGGTAAATGTTTGCTTCGTATTTTCCAATTCCTTTTCAAAGTAATGTTCATGATCTGCCTGTAATTTTTGCGCTGGCAAAATGGTTTGCCAGGCAATGGTTTCAGTTTGCCAATCCGTTTTCCTGCCTGCTTCAATGGTACAACCTTCCATCATACAACTATCAGGGTAATTACCTTTGAAATGACAGGTATCAATCAGTGCTTTCTGTATTCTTCCTTCATGGGCCAGTTGTACTATTACCCAATCGTTATTACCAGGGGTGCGGTTGCGTTTGGTTTCCCAGCCATCACCCATGTTGACACCACGGCCGGGCATGATGAGGTTATCCATGTGAGAGAAAAACATATCGTTACACAACACTGACCTGGCGCCGTTGGTAGCCGCTGCCAGGTCAACCAGTTCTTCTTTATTCACTTTGCTCCAGTCTTTGAATACTTCGCCATACACTTTTAATCTTGCTACGCCCCCATCGGGGTAGATATGCAGCCGCAGGTGTGTATAAATACTCCTGTCTTCTATTTCACAAAGATGCTGGGAGCCCGGTTGCAACGGAATCTTTGCTAAGATCTCTGTCCATTCCACCTTATCAAAATCAACACTGGCTGTATCCCTGATATGGGCAGCTTCCAGCGAGGCAAATGGAGGGTGATTGCCAAGGAAATGATTGGTATCAATATCCACTTCATGAATCCTTCCTGAAGTAGCCAATTGTACAATACACCAGTCGTGGCCGGGAACTCTTTTTCTCCTGCTCTCCCAGCCGTCCATCCATTTGCCCCGGTCGGTGTATTTATCGGTGATAAAAATCCCTCTCCCCGGTTTTAATAAATTTTCCTTCTCAGCAAAAAAATCATCCGTGCACAGTACTGCTTTTCCTCCCAGCCTTTCTGCTGCCAGGTCTATCAAATTTCCAAATGCCTGTGTATTCATATTTTATTTATTTTATTTTTTCACGCAAAGCAACAAAGGAGGCAAAGCTGCAACAATCAATACGCTGGCCCTTTGCATGAACTATTCATTTTAAAATTATGTTTCCCCTGTTTAACTCCAAAAATCTTCCCGCTTCATACACTTGCTTTCCTGCCAAATAGGTTTGTTCCACCACCCCCAACAGCTTTTCATTAAGATAGGGTGTCAGTTTATGCTTGTGCTGAATGATCCCTGTTGTTACAACAAATTCTTTTTCATCATTCACCACTGCGAAGTCTGCATCAAATCCCCTGGCTATTTTCCCTTTACTGTTTTCTTTGCCAATCAGCTTTGCAGGGTTTTCACATAGCCATTTTGTAATGTCGCTAAAAGTAGCCTTTCTTTTTTTTGCCGCTGTCCACAATACCGGCAAAGCAAACTGTACAGAAGCAATGCCACCCCATGCTTTCATAAAATCACCACTTTCAATTTCTTTCAGGTCCGGTGTGGCGGGTGAATGGTCGGTGGCAACAAAATCGATTACTCCCTCTTTCAGTGCCTGCCACAGCCGGTCATTATTTTCTTTTTCCCTTATGGGTGGTGCACATTTGAATTGTGTTTGCCCGTCTTTAATTTCTTCCGCTGCAAAGAATAAATAATGCTGGCCGGTTTCCACAGTAATGGGCAGGCCGCTTTGTTTTGCCTTTACAATCTGTGCTATCGCATTGGCTGATGATAAATGAACAATATGTACCCTGCAATTAAATTCGGCGCAAAGCTGAATCATCAATGCCACTGCATCCTCTTCCCATTTTTTTGGGCGGGAAAGTAAATAGTTTTGATAAGACCGGGGATTGCCCGTTGCCCGTTGCGCCTCATCAGTTAATTCACAATGCACCAGTAAGGGCAAATTATATTTTGCAATGACCGGCATTGCTTTTCTTAAATCTTCTGCTGTGGCATTGGGAAACTCATCTATACCAGAGTGCGTAAGAAAGGCTTTAAAACCCAAAACGCCATTTTTTATCAACCCCTCAATTTCATTTTCATTGCCGGGGATGATGCCTCCCCAAAAACCAACGTTGCAGTGTAATTTATTTTTTGTTGCCGCTATCTTTTCCTC
>JAYVUL010000015.1:0-14084 GCA_043787935.1 Chitinophagaceae bacterium
CTGAATAATTACTCCAGGTGGTTCCTCCATCAGGCGACATATTAACTTTTGCCCCGGCGGTATACCCGGAATAAGTTATATATACATACAAGGGATCGGTTGGGCTTACGGCCAGGTAAGTAATTCTTGCAGTAGTAGAGGCGATAAGGGTCCAGGAAACACCGGCATCCGTTGATTTAAAAACCTGGAATGCAGATGCCACATAAATCGTATTCGGATTGGACGGCGCAAAAGCCATTGCGATGATATTTCCACTGATACCCGGAATTGTTCCCAATTGATTCCAGGAGGTTCCTCCGTTGATCGTTTCATACACTTGTGATTTGCCCACCAGCAAAATATTGTTATCCGTTGGATGCATGATATAAGGGGTTACCCATTCGCCCGCTTCATCAACTGTTCCGGCTGCACCATCGTTTTGAGTGATCACCGACCAGTTGGTGCCGCCATTGACTGTTTTGGAAATCTGGCCCTGCACATAAGTGGCATACATGATATTTCCATTCGTGTAATCAATGATACACTCCATGCCATCACCACCGGTTTGATCTGTCCAGCCACCATTGTATAATTCTTTTGACCCGTTATCCTGTAAACCACAGATGACATCATTAGAAAAATTTTGGTTTACTCCTATACGGTAAATCTGGCTGATTCCCATTCCGTTGGTCTTGTCCGTCCAACTGGTTCCGGCATTGGCGGTTACATATAATCCGCCATCATTGCATTCATACACCAGGTTATTATTGAGTGGATGGAATGTAATAAAATGTTTATCCGCATGTACTTCCGGAACAGCAGTTGTTTGCGACTTACTCCACACATTGTTTAGAAACCAATTGGTTCCCCCGTCCGCAGTTCTCCAGGTATTTACGCCTCCTAACCATATCTCATTAACATCGGATGGATTCATTGCATAGGCCAAATCATAGTTTCCCTGTCCTCCGCAAGCGGAAGCATTAAATTTACTATTTAGCAGATTGTTGGAACAGGTGCCGTTATAATATTGTGTAAAAGAAGCACCGCTATTGGATGAATAGTATAGCCCGTTCAATCCGCCCTGCATATTTGCGCATAGGGCATCAACTAAATCAGGCGAATTAGCAGAGACGGCTAAATTAATTCTTATGACGTCTGAGAAGTTGGTTACCTGGTTCCATGATACGCCGCCATTCGTTGAGGTGTAGATCTGTGCATTGCCCCCGTTATTGTCAAAAGTTGATGCATAAACAACATTAGGGTCGGTGGGCTTAAATTCCATATCCATAAACCATCCGGCCTGCCGCATTGTCCATGAAGCACCAGCATCGATCGTTCGGTAAATTCCATTTGAAGTGGCAGCGATCAATATTTGGGGATTGGCAGGATTAATGATCAGTCTCCTGATCAGCCCGGATGCAGTAACATTCCAGTTAAGGCCTGTTATATTCCATGCAGCACCGCCGTCAACAGACTTTAAAACCCCTAAACTTTTTGTGTCACCATAACCATTCGATAAACTATACGCCGCATCTCCATCACCGGTAGCAATGTACATGATGTTTGGGTTTGTGGGATTGATGGCTATATCACTCACCCCTAAAACGGGTAAATTATCCGTATTGCTTGTCCAGCTTAACCCGGCATCAGTTGTTTTCCATAACCCACCGGCGGGTGTACCCACCCAAAATGTATTGGCAATGGTTGGATGGAATGCGATACAATTGATTCTTCCTATTCCATGGTATCCGCCGGTACTGGTATTGGGGCCCATGAATGCCCAGGTAGCATTACTCAACGGGGAAGTACTATTTTTAGCAGCTTGCTGTTCATTGTATTTTATGGATTCTGTCAGCAATACGTCCGGTGAAGGGAATTTCCCGTCTATACCTGTTCTTTGTTGCCAATACCATTCCCAGCGTTTAAAGGGTTTATAGCCTTTTCCTTTTTCAATGGTTTTATCTTTCCAGTAATTGTAAAATGCCCTTTGTATTTCTTTAAAGGAAGGGTTGGATGATTTTATCTGAGCAGCCCAGGGTTGTGCGCTGGCTGTGATGGTAAATAGCAGTATTGATAAAATTACTGCACAACACTTTTTATTATTTATACTCATACGATCAGGTTTTATACTTATTGCCTTTTTGGTGAAAGCCGTTCAGTTATTTCTTTAATTATTAAGTATTTAGTTTTGCTTCCCTTACTGTACCTAACCAGGGCACTTCCATTATATATAACAGGAGGGGCTATATTTTTTTTGATGGTGTTGCCGGCGATATCAGAAATTCGTAACGTAATGGTATCATTTTTTGCAAACGTTATGCCGCCACTGCTCACTGCGGTTAATTCTTTTGTTATAAAAAGTGGGTAACCGTTATTTTTCATCCATGCTGAATCAAACGTAATCTTATCTGCCGTTAATACAATCACCTTAAAAAAGTATTCAGTTCCTTTTCCTCCTCCGCGGATACCTGAAGTCCAGTTTTCGTAACTGGCCTCCAATAATTTGAGGTCTGCACAGTTTGCTTCAGCACTTCCTATACCTGCAGTAGGTTTGAATGGGGTACAATTAAAAAAGGTTACTCCTGTAAGTAGTATTAAAAGTCTTAGCATTATTTATGTTGGTTCAATTCATTTTTTAAGTTATTAAACACCGCAACAGGGTTGTCTGTTTTAAATATGGATTAAAGTAATATGCACTTTTCCGTTAATGCCGGTAACCCGGATAACGAAAGTTACAACGCTCAATCAAATTACTGTAATATTTTTAGATTTGACAAGAAATCATGCGGTTGCTTCTAAGGGTAAATTATATTATCCCCTCCTTATTGCCCTCCCGTATCGCAGGTGGTTATATCTTTTTCTTACTGCTTCAATAATAATTCAGCATCAATAAATCTTACTTCAAGCATTATATATGCCCAATAAAATGGCAACTGCTAAAAACCTGTGCTGTACTTGCAGTGTCCGCCCGGCAAGTCATTCGGACAGGTATCGCCGGGTTTAAGTGGATAGGAGCACTGCCGCCTGCATATAAAAAAACAAAGCCATCTCAACAATCCATCAAAACCTGCAACCATTGGGCTATTGTCTTACTCCCCTTCAGGTCCTCCTGTGCCGTTCGGACGGGGGGATGGAGGTTTTCATTACCTTTGCCCCCATTAATTATGAAGACAAAAACAATACACCGGGACAAAGTAAACATCATTACATTGGGCTGCAGTAAAAATATGGTAGACAGCGAAGTGTTGAGCGGGCAGTTGATTGCCAATGATATTGATACGGTTCATGAGAATGCAAAGCGGGACCACAACATTGTAATTGTAAATACCTGTGGCTTTATTGAAAAGGCCAAGGAAGAAAGCATCAACACGATATTGCAGCAGGTGGAGCTGAAGAAGAGGGGGAAACTGGACAAAGTATATGTAACGGGCTGCCTGAGTGAGCGCTACAAAAATAACCTGGAAGCTGAGATACCGGAAGTGGATGCTTATTTTGGAACGATGGAACTGCCGATGATATTAAAACAATTTGATGCGGATTATAAAAGTGAACTGATCGGAGAACGTTTGCTGAGTACCCCGCAGCATTATGCCTACATGAAGATAAGTGAGGGCTGCAACCGCACCTGTGCTTTTTGTGCCATACCATTGATGAGGGGCCAGCATGTGAGCCGGACCATTGAATCCCTGGTGGATGAAGCCAAACGTTTGGTGCAGCGTGGTGTTAAAGAAGTGATGCTGATTGCCCAGGAACTGACCTACTACGGTTTGGATATTTATAAAAAGCGGGAACTGCCCAGGTTACTGCATGCCTTAGCCGATGTGCAGGGACTGGAATGGATACGCCTGCATTATGCTTATCCTTCTAAATTTCCGCTGGATATCATTGATGCCATAAAAGAAAGGGATAACATTTGCAACTACCTTGATATGCCTTTGCAGCATGCAGCCAACAACATGCTTCGGCTGATGAAGCGGCAGATAACAAGAGAGGAGATGGAAGACCTGATCGGTGAAATTCGCATGCGCATTCCCGGCATTTGTATCCGCACCACGTTGATCGCCGGCTTCCCGGGAGAGACGAGGGATGATGTGGAAGAGCTGAAAACCTTTTTACAAAAAATGCGGTTCGACAGGGTGGGTACTTTTACTTACAGCCATGAAGAAGGGACAAGTGCCTATGATATGAAAGATGATATTCCTGCGGAGGAAAAAGAAGAAAGGGCACAGAAGATCATGGAAGTGCAGCAGGAGATCAGTTTAGAAAAGAACCAGGAAAAAGTAGGTAAAACTTTTAAAGTGATCATAGATAAAAGAGAGGCCGGGCGGTATCTTGGGCGTACTGAATTTGACAGCGTGGAAGTGGATAATGAAGTGATCATTCATTCTAAGAAAAAATTAATTGCCGGTGATTTTGTAAATGTAAAGATCACGAAGGCTTATGATTATGATATAGAAGGGGAGGTGGTTTGAGGTTGAAGGTTGAAGGGCCTGCCAAAACCTATAAAGTCTTCCGCCCGGCAACGCAGCCCTGCAGACCTTACAGGTTTATCGAAACCATTCCTGTACCGGTTAAAAAAAATATTTTTTTTTGGAATACAATTTTTTTTCAACGCTGACGTTAGCGTTGAAGCATTCCGGCTATTTTTCCGGCCTGCCTATCCTATAACCCAACTTTTATGAAAACAGTTTTAACCCTGGTGATACTAATCCTATTAGCCTTGAGCCTCCCTGCTCAAATTATTACCCCCCAGATAAAAGCAAATTTTGGTGTTGATGCCGACCTGAGAGCGAATTATTTTAACGGCGCAGCATTAACCGGCAACGACGAATGGTTTTCGAGTGGGAATGTGGGTGCAGGAAAATATGTAATAGATACTTCGGGTGCAGCAGCCATTACCAGCAGGTATACAACAAACCCGGCATCCCTTAACTGGCCAATCGTTCGCACGATGAGCTTCCCTCCATTTTCTGAAGTGAATCATGATATGCTGATCGATGCTGTTTTTGTACGGGACTACCATGGGGATGACTCCACTGTATTTGCTTCGGGTTCCAATAAAAATGGACAGAGCCCCGGGGATTGGTCGAGCCCGGTGTCCCAATCTGTTCCGGATAAAAATGAAATACTGGATGTTTTTATGCACGTAAGAAGAGCGGGGATCTTAGCGGCAGATACGTTGTGGATGTTTGGTGGCATCTCCATAGAAAACACAACCGGCAACCGGTATTTTGATTTTGAAATGTATCAGAGTGATATTTTCTTTAACCGGTCAACCCAAAGTTTTTCCGGCTTTGGCCCTGATGCAGGGCATACCAGCTGGAAATTTGATGCAGCAGGAAATGTAATACAGCCCGGAGATATCATACTGACTGCAGAGTACAGCAGCTCTTCACTTTCTATGATTGAAGCCCGGATATGGGTGGATCGGCAATCAATGGCTGTAACACCCGTAACTTTTAACTTGGCAGGCGATTTTGATGGTGCCGGTAATGGCGCCGAGTTTGGCTATGCCAGTATCATACCCAAAAGTGCAGGCGCTTTTTATAATGGATTACAAAGCTCCAGCAATACCTGGGGTGGCCCTTTCAGGATCGTATTAGGCAACAACACGATAACAGATAATTATACCAGCCGCCAGTTTATGGAGTTTGCTGTAAACCTTACCAAACTTGGGCTTGACCCGGTAACCTTGTTAGGAGGCAGTACCTGCGACAGGCCTTTTAATAAAGTATTGATAAAGACCAGGGCTTCAACTTCCTTCACTTCGGAATTGAAAGATTTTGTAGGCCCGTTTGATTTTTTTAATGCTGCAAAAGCAAAACTGTTTACCGATTTGCCGGTATTTTGTGGCGTATTCGGGGTAAGTAATATTAAGGTGATCAATCCCCTTTCTACGTCTACTTATACCTGGTCTACTCCCGATGGAAATTTTTCAGATTTGTCGAACCCAGCTTCCGTTTTTGTAGATGCCCCGGGTACTTATATCGTTACTCAAAAACTCAGACCCGGTTGCCCGGTATATGCAAAAGATACCATTATGGTGCGCTTTGATGCCTCCTGCGGGATATTGCCTGCCAGTCAACTGAACTTTGCAGGCACACCCATTAACCGGCAGGTGAATTTATCCTGGAAACCGCAGCTCACAGAACAGGTAGATTATTACGATTTGGCAAGAAGCACGGATGGAATTCACTTTTATTCAACAGCAAAAGTATCCCCTGATGCATTTCAATCAGCAGGAGCCAATTTATCTGTTATCAATGATGTGCAATTTATTACCAGTTCAATTGTTTATTACCGGCTCACCATTGTAAATAAAAATAATGAACGCAAATACAGCCCGGTAATTAAAATTGATTTGGCTGCGGGCAGTGTGCAATCCTCCGTAAGTATCCTTCCCAATCCTGTGCAGGACAAAATGAAACTGACCATCTTTTCAGCCACTGCTAAAAATGTACAGGTAAAAATATTTGATGGTGTCGGTAAATTAATGCGGACAATGAATAACGCCTTAGTGCCCGGAAATACTGCAATAACCATCGCTGATTTGGACAACTGGCATAATGGTATATATACGGTTAAGGTATTACTGGCTGATGAATTGTTTGTAAAAAGGATATTACTTGCCAGGTGATAAATGAAGTAACCAGGTATTATTTTCAGGGGCAAAGATCATTTTCCGCTGCCCATCATGTAAGGGTTTGTGCCCCTGCAAAATGAAGCTCAGCAATACCGGTTCAAGAGTTGAATGAAATTTTTTCTCTCAATCATTTCAGCCCCCAGGCTTTCCAGATGTGGAGTGTACACCTGGCAGTCTATCAGTGTCACGCCGCTTGCCTGAAATTTTTTTACCAACATAATAAAAGCAAACTTACTGGCATTGCTTTCGAGGCTGAACATGCTTTCACCAAAAAACACCTTGCCGATCCTTACACCGTACAGGCCACCCGCCAGTTCATTATTCAGCCAGGTTTCAGCACTAAGGGCAAAGCCTTTCCTGTGCAATTCCGTGTAGGCTTTTTCTATTTCATCTGTAATCCAGGTGCCGTCCTGTTCTTTGCGGTCAATGCTTTTGCAGTGTTGGATTACCTGTGTAAAAGCCCTGTTGGTGCTGAAGGTGAACGACTTTTTTTTTATCAATGCCTGCATGCTCCTGCTTACTATTAATTTTTCCGGAAACAAAACAAATCTTGGGTCAGGGCTCCACCACAGGATAGGCTGGTTATCGCTATACCAGGGAAAGATCCCGCTGCGGTAAGCCAGCAACAGCCGGTCAATACTAAGGTCGCCGCCAATAGCCAGCAAGCCGTCCTGGTCAGCCGTATCAACTTCAGGAAAAGATAATGTATTGCTCAGGAGTACCATGGGGCTATAAAAATGTTACTGTTTATTTGTACCATCAAAAAAATATCCTGAAGCGGGGGGATTATACAATTGACTTTTAAAAACCTGTTTTTAGGAGCTGGTATTTTATTGTGCGGTTACTTCAATAGTGGCACCGATGCCCCTGTCTGTAATGGCGTCACACATGGGTTTCAGGTTATCGTAGCTTCCTTCCTTCACAGCATATTTTCCTTTGCTGTCGATAATCACGGCACATTGCTCTGCCTGTTCGGCTGTATGCCCGCATATTGCTATCAGTGTTTCAATCACCCATTCAAAGGTATTTACTTCATCGTTCCACACAATCAGCACAGCAGTATCCTCCGCCTGCGTAAGCGTATCGGGGGAGGATTTAAATTTGGTAATGGTAAATGGCTGCATAATGATTTCTTAAAGCAAAAATAAGCTGAAACAATGATTCCTGGAATAACTTGTTTACTTCTGCGGGATAATTTTTTTTGACTGGTAATATTTTTCAACCAATTTAAAAAGGTGACTGGAGTGTTGTAATTCAATTTGCACCCTTTTTTCCAGGGACTTGATTAGGTAAGAAGAGATGCTGAAATACACGGGTTTTTTAAGATTGAAATCGTGATCATTTGCTTTTGGTGAAGTAGTGGGTTGGGGGCAAAGGACAGCGGTAATATCAAGTTTCTATTAAAAAATAGGGTGTAATGCAACATTTCAGGCACTATAATTGTCAATTGCTTATCCGGTTTTATGAATTATCAGTTATGATCTGGCCAATTCCTCTTTAACCTATGCTGCGAATATTAAAAAAGAAAAAAGAAGAACTACCGGTACCTGCAAAGCAGCAGGCTATTGTATTGCCTTTACATTCGCCCAACCGCAGCCTCGAATTTTTAGCAGAACTTATTGGTGCCATCCGGCCGGATAACCCAAATGATTTCGTTCAGGCCGAGTTGTATTTTAAAGCCCTGCTGTACCAGGTAAGCCACGACAGGAGTTCCTTATTTTCCTTACGAAAAGCCCTGCTCACCCAGTTCTTAAAAACAAATATTATTATAGCCTTAACTGAAAATGGTATTGTAAGCAGCCGTGGGTTTATCCAGGAACTTTTTAGTAAAATAAAGCACAAACTGCTGCCCGAACTGCAGGCACCCGATAATTTTCTCTATGTAATCAATAAAATATTCTATAAAAAAAGCGACCATACCTGGGTGGAGGGCATTGATAATAATTTGTGGATACAGTTTTTTGAAATGCTTGGCATACAGATCAACCTAACAGAACCTGCATTGATAAAACAACTGCAGCAGGCACTGCAGATACTCAGTTACCGCATTACTACCCTGGGATTGGAAAAGGAAATGACGCAGCGCTACGACAATTTCCAGGATGCGGTGTATCCTTTTTTAGAACAGAACAGGCTTATCAATGAATTTATTCTTCAAAGCAGCCCTGCAGCTAATGCCGGCGACCGGCGAATGTTGCTGGCCAATATTAATGAGGCACTGCACAATTGCAACCAGAGTATCCGGTGGATAAAGGAGCAACGGGAAGCCTATGGTACCAGCCTTGCCCAAACTTATATTCTTACCCGCCTTCAGCAGCAGATAGACAGGATGTTTATCATGCTGGATGTTCTTGATATAGATGGTTCTTTCAATACGGAACGTTTTGTGGATTATTTTAAAACGGTGGTGCATAATGAAAACAGGAAGAGCTCCCTGAAAGAATTTATCAGTGAGAACACCGGTTACCTGGCTTACCAGATTGCAGAACATGGCGGGCGTACAGGAGAAAAATTTATCACTACCACGAGGAAAGAATTTTGGCGCATGTTTCAGAGTGCAGCGGGCGGTGGCATCATCATTTCTTTTATCGGGATTATTAAAAACCTGCTGGGTAAAATGGCACTGGCTCCTTTCTGGCAGGGGTTTTTGTACAGCGTAAATTATTCGCTTGGTTTTATACTGATACAGGATACCGGCTCTACGCTGGCTACCAAGCAACCGGCATATACAGCCAACAATGTAGCCAGTTCCTTTGATGCGCAAAAAATCGGGGAACGCCCTGATCTTAGAAATTTAGCCATTACGATTGGTAAAGTGAGCCGTACACAATTGGCTTCTTTTGCAGGTAACCTGGTAGTGGTTTTTCCGCTAACTTACTTGCTTGCCTGGTTATTTTTTGCGGCTACCGGTACCATGGTGGTTGGAGGTAATACTCCTGAACAAATTAGTGCTGCCCATAAGCTATTGGCCGACCAGCAGCCCTTTCACAGCCTCGCCTGGCTGTATGCCTGCTTTACCGGGTTCTTTTTATTTGCCAGCGGATTGATTGCAGGCTTTGTGGAAAATTATTTAGTGTACAGCAAAATAGGGGAGCGGCTGCGCCACTCCACTTCTTTTAAATATGGCTTCAGCGACAGGCGCCGCTATAAGATCATTCATTATATTGAAAACAATATGGGCGCACTCATCGGTAATATTGCTCTTGGTTTTTTTCTTGGCATGGCCGGTTTTTTGGGTAAAACATTTGGGCTTCCTTTTGATATCCGCCACATCACCATTTCTGCTGCCAACACGGCCATTGGTTTCTTTGGGCTGGGGCACAACATCAGCAGCAGGGAGCTTTTTTATACTATTTTTGGAGTGATGGGTATTGGCTTTTTAAACTTTGCCGTAAGTTTTGGCCTTGCCTTTATTGTGGCGGTTAAAAGCCGTGGCATCCGCCTGAAAGAATACCCGGATTTTGTTGGTATTTTATGGCGCTACTTTAAAAAATATCCCCGGGATTTTTTTAAAGCACCACAATCAAGAACTGCTTCGCAACTGCGATAAGTTACATTCCCGGGTCTAAAAAATTTTTGCTCCGGCTGCATTTCTTTCCTCAACATCGTTGTGCCTGGCTGCCGGAAAAGGCAGGTCACTCCCTTGCCCTTATTTTACATTTTTCATCTTTCCTCACCGCTCATTTTTACCGCTGAGAAAATGAGTTAAAAGCGTTTTCGCAGAGATCAGCAGCTATACTCTGTGTAACCGCTATTTTCTCAGGCTCTCTGCGGTTATTTATGCTGCCCTAATCTAAAGGTCACTCCCGTACGAGCGGCGTTCAGCCAGGCGGGCACTTGTACTGCCTGCCAGTAAGCAACTTTTATCTGAAATATTTAAAAATATGGGAAGTTGTTTTAAAGTTGCTTTAAGCATTGTTATTATTGATCCATTATTGTTCTGAAAGTTAAATTCACCCTCGTCCTGTTTACTTTTTTTGTTTTGGGTAAACTGTGCAGCCAGTTGGTTTGTGTTGAGCCTTTCATCACCAGCAGGCTGCCATTTTCTAACAATACAGAAACGCTTTGCTTATCCCTTTTGTGTTTTAAAGCAAATTTTCTTTCTGCTCCCAAACTCAAAGAAGCAATGACAGTATTTTCTCCTAAACATTTTTCATCATCACTATGCCATGCCATTCCTTCTTCACCATTGTGGTACAAATTAAGCAGGCAGGAATTAAATGCTGTTCCGCTGATAGCTTCTGCCAAGGCTTTTAATTCCAGTAAGGCTGCTGTCCATGGCAATGCCTGTTTGGTAGTGTTGGAGTAAGTGTAAGAATAACCGGCATCACCATACCAGGCCACTTTTCGTTTGGTAATGATATGCCTGCCAAAAATAAAGGCTTCATCATTTTTCCATTGGATGCTGTTGAGTAAGGCATCAAGATACTGTTGTGCTTGTTGCTGTTTTAATATGCAGCCATGATAGTGCACTACCCCGTCATAAGGCAATAAATTAATCACACTGGCTGTGTTAAATAAGTCCATTTTTCCAATTTTAATATTCCGTTCTCATGCAAGGTATGCATGGCCGTTATCCATTTGGTACTGCTTCTTTTAGGGTAACAATAAATACCCGGTTTGCTGTTTTCATCTGTTTGCCGGATTTACAGGAGCGTGTTCCGTAAATTTTCAACTGTATTACCGGCAAAACGACTATTACCATTCTCAATCCATGATTTTAGTTTAGGGTTTGCTTTCAAAACAGTATTGCCCAATGCTGCATGGTTAAACCTAATCAGCAGACAATAGTTTAGCGGCTTCCCAACCGATGATAGCGGTCTTTCGGTTTGCTCCCCACATATATTGTCCAAATATCCCGGTTGATTGAATGACCCTGTGGCAGGGGATTAAATAGGCAACCGGGTTGCTGCCAATGGCTGTGCCTACTGCTCTTGAAGCATTCGGGTTATTGATTTTTTCTGCAATGGTACCATAGGTTGATAATTTACCCAAGGGGATTTTTAATAATGTTTCCCAAACTTTTAGTTGAAAACCGGTGCCTTTCAGGTGCAGTTTTACCGGGTTTTGCCGGCCCCGGTTGCAAGTGAAAATATTCAATGCATTTTGCTGCATGAGGTCTGTCTTTTGTAATAATTGGGCATTGGGGAAATTGTTTTGCAGGGCTCTTAATGCTGCGGGCCCATCATCAGCAAAAGCCATGTGACAAATCCCTTTGCTGGTGGAGGCCACCAGGATATTTCCGAAAGGGGTTTCAGCAAAACTATAGTTGATGGAAAGATTTTTACCACCATTTTTATATTCTCCGGGTGTCATGCCTTCAATGTTGATGAAAAGATCATGTAATCTTCCTGTACCTGAAAGGCCTGTTTCAAACGATGCATCAGATAAGGTGGCCTGTTTATCCTTTAATACATTTTTTGCATGCTCCACACTGATGTACTGCAAAAATTTCTTCGGACTTACGCCTGCCCAACGGGTAAACATTCGCTGGAAGTGATAAGGGCTTAAATGTATCTTCCTTGCCACCTCCTCCAGGCCGGGCTGCGATTTGAAATTAGTGGTGATATAACCAATTGCTTCTTCAATGCGGCTAAAGTTGATTTTTTCTGTTGCTTCCATTTTTCATTTTTGTAATACAAAAGTAGCATGCCTGCGATCACTAATCAACCCGAAACTTGCCCGGTTTTATGTTAAAGGATGAATTTAATATATTAAATAATCCAGGATAAAGTGTGGCGTATTTTTTCTGCGTAGGATTACGATGTATTTATCAATACGGCGTTTCTTCTGTAAAGAATATAGAAAACTATACTAAATTAATTTATCGAACGTTTATAGGTGTTAGTGTTGAAAAAAGCATAAGTAATTAGCCCGTTATGTCTTTTTAAAACATAATTTTTTTGAGATAATATCCGTTTATAACCATGCAAAAGTGTACCCAATATCCTTCAAAACGCAAAAACTATTTAATTAGTTTATTCGTTTTACGGGCACGCAAGTATAACATTTCTTGTTCTGCTTTTGGCCGGACTTTCCTGTTTTGTACTTTCTTATTTACCATCAGCATTGGGCAGGCTGCTGGCCAGCAAACCATATTTTCCCAGGATTTCAGCAGTTCTGCTTCAGTGGCTAGTTATGTAAGTGCCACGCCCAATAGCGGCCAGTTTGATGCTATTACCACTGCCGGAACTACCACTGCTACGATCACCAGCGGAGCTTTGCGTTTTACAAGAGGCAACAGCAGCGGCAGTTATACCAGGTCAACTAATTTTAGCCCAACCCCAACAGCGCTTATTTATGCATTTGACCTTACTGTTTCCGGAACATCTAACGGTAATACGAGCCAGGTTGCCACATTCCAGGTTGGAAGCAGTTATACTACCGCTACCAATGGAGTGGAAACGAATGCCAATACCTATGCCCAGTTTGCCCTTGATTTCAGGGGTACAACCAATTTCAGGTTCAATGATATTACCAATGGGGCTACAAGTTCTAATTTTTCAGTAGGAACAACTTATACCGTCACCTGGGCTATGAATAATTCCGGCTCTACGCTTAACTATACAGCCCCTGATGGAACCACTGAAAGCGTTGTTTCCGACAAGATGGATGTATGGATAGGAACTACCCGGATTTGGAATGATGTAAATGTTCAGACAAATGCCGGTTCGTTAACTGATTTGAAATTTGCATTTACCGGCAGTACCGGAAATATTGATATTGACAATATCAATATTTATTCTATCAACCCGTTTATTACTGCCCAGCCAACTAACCTTACAAGGTGCGTTGGTACATCAGCATCATATAGTGTGACAGCCTCCGGAACTAGTTTAACTTATCAATGGAGAAAAGGGATTACCAATCTTACTAATGGCGGAAGTATATCCGGTGCTACAACCGCCACACTAACGATCAACCCGGTTGCCTTATCGGATGCAGCCATTGATTATAATGTGGTGGTAACATCATCCGGGGGGTATTCAGCAACATCGAATGATGCCAGTTTAACAGTAAACCCGTTGCCAACGATTACTACTTCTGCTACAGCAGCGGCGAGGTGCTTCAGCAGTATTGCACAAACATCCACCCTAAGTTATAGTGCCACTACCAATACCCCCACCAACTATACGATCACCTGGAATGCAGCAGCTTTAGCAGCAGGGCTGGTAAATGTAGGCAGCACGGCACTTCCGGTCACACCAATAACTTTTCCTATAGCGGCAAATGTAGCTGGAGGCACTTATACGGGTACAGTAACAGTAACCAATGCCAATGGCTGCAGCAGCACCGGCACATCCTTTACGGTAACGATCAATCCGTTGCCAACGATTACCACTTCTGCTACTGCAACAGCGGAATGTTTCAGCAGTATTGCACAAAGCTCAACTTTAAGTTATAGTGCTACCACCAACACACCAACAAATTATACGATCACCTGGAATGCAGCGGCTTTGGC
>JAYVUL010000016.1:0-2483 GCA_043787935.1 Chitinophagaceae bacterium
ATGGACTGGTTGTGTATTTTATGAGTGAACTATCTAAATTTACAACTGGCCAGGTGATAGCTGTGGATGGTGGATGGGGAATTAGTGAAGGTCAAACCCCCTCCGGCTCCTAAAAACGAAACCAAGGCAAGCATTCAAATTCGTAAAGCTATTTGCAAAATTAAAGCACGGCTTAATGTTGAATAAAGAAATAGTGTTGATATGAAAGATAATATATTTAGCGATGAGATGAAGCACCTCTCCCCCTCCGTTCAGGGTAGTAAGGCAGCTGAGCTTGCTATCGGTATTGACCTGGGAGGAACACAAATTAAAGCAGTAGCAATAAATGCTGAGGGTAATGTATTGCACCAAAATTATCAACCTACCAATGACGGGGATGATGCCACCTGGAAAAAATCTGTTGCAGCAGCCGTAAAGGAATTACAGCAAATTTTAGAGGCAGATGAAATAATAGTTGGTATATCGGCACCAGGTTTACCCAATAGCAATAACACTTGTATTGCCTGCATGCCTGGCCGTATGCAGGGACTGGAAAATTTTAACTGGACAAATTTTTTACATCAGCCCACTTATGTATTAAATGATGGCGTAGCAGCCCTGATGGCAGAAGCAAAATTTGGTGCGGCAAAAAATAAAAAAAATGTAGTAATGCTAACATTGGGCACGGGTGTAGGCGGTGCTATTTTAATAGATGGAAAACCTTACCAGGGTGCCATGAACAAAGCTGGTCATATTGGTCACATGGTAATAAATGATGAAGGAGATTGTGATGTAACCGGCATGCCCGGCAGTCTGGAAGAATGTATGGGCAACTGCACCATTGAAAAAAGAACTAACGGAAAATTTAAGGCTACACATGAACTGATAAATGCCTGCAGGGCAGGTGATGTATTTGCAAAAGAAGTATGGTTAAAATCTGTAAGGCAACTGGGTATTGCGCTTGCATCAATTGCAAATGTGTTATCGCCCGAATTGATTGTGCTGGGTGGTGGCATTACACAGGCCGATAAAGATTTATTTGATCCACTGGAAATTTATATGAAACAATTTGAATGGCAACCACAAGGTACTGCCACACAAATTGTAAAAGCAACTTACGGAAGTATGGCAGGTGCTATTGGTGCTGCCAGCTTTGCAATGCTGCAAAATAAAATACCCTGAATATTTTTTAAAAAATAACCATCAACAAGATAAAAAAAATGAATGTAACAGAGATGTACCTAAGCAAATGCTCCGCAATAATTGAAAAAGTAAAAGCGCAGCAGCAGCAAATTCAGCAAACAGCACAATGGTTTGCAGAAAGTATTTTGGCAGGCAGGGTGGTACACCTCTTTGGCAGTGGACACAGCAGGATTATGGTAGAAGAAATGTGGCCACGGTACGGTTCCTTCCCGGGCTTTAATCCTATCGTTGAATTATCACTTTCATTTCATAACCTGGTGGTGGGAGCTAATGGTCAGCGCCAGGCCATGTTTTTAGAAAATGTGCCGGGGCTGGCAGAAAGAATTTTAAGAAATTTTGCGTTGAGTGAAAAAGATTGTGCCCTGGTAATTTCATCCAGTGGCTGCAATATTGTTCCTATTGAAATGGCAGAAATTTTTCAGCAAAAAAAAATAAAAACGGTGGCATTGGTTACAAAAGAACATGCAGCAAAAAGCAACAGTAAAAGAAGCGATGGAAAAAAACTGAGCGACTTTGCAGACATTGTTTTAGACAGCGGTGCCCCACTTGGTGATTCGATGATTTACATTGATGGGCTGGAAACACCAGTATCACCAGGTTCTACTGTTGGCGGTGTGCTACTGGTAAACAGCATCAAGGCAGAGCTGGCAAAGTTGCTTACACAAGCGGGGCAACCGCCAAAAGTATTGGTAGCAGCAGCAATAGTGGGAGATGAAAAAGCAAAAATATTATTTGAAGCAGCGTATGATGAACATGCACAAAGAATGTCTGTGCTATATAATAATGTGGGCAAGGCTCAATAAAAATAAAAGTGAACACAATTGCGATGCCGATAAAAATAGCGACAGGGTGCCACTTAAGTAAAACAGCATTACAATAGCCAGGCATAAAAAATATTTTAATGAATGCCAAATATTAACAATCATAAAATAATTCCTTTGCTGGCACAAACAACCCTGCTGGTGGTTGACGCAGGTTTGGCGGGCTGTGTAGCGGCATTGGCTGCAACACTGCAACAAAAATTTAGTGTGATGCTGGTGGAACGTTATGGATTTGCTGGTGGCACTTCCACACAAATACTGGATATGTTTTATAAATTTTTTACACCGGGCGAACATTCAAGAAAAATTATTGGCGACTGACGGATATGGTGGTAAACGAACTGAAAAAAACCAATGATATTTTTCTGCCCCCAAATACTAACGGCGCAGGCACCGATGTGAATTAAAATTCTGAACGGTTGAAATTAGTGTGGGATAAATTAATAATACGGGCCAGTATAAATTATTTACTGCACACTT
>JAYVUL010000017.1:0-5953 GCA_043787935.1 Chitinophagaceae bacterium
TTTTTTACCAATGGTATTAAAGGATTTGATAAACGCTTTGCCCATTCATACATTCCATATCCATGAAATAATTCATCACCACCTTCACCACTCAATGCAACCGTTACATGCTTTTTAGCAAGCCGGCTCACCATCATGGTTGGAAAAGCAGACGTATCTGCAAAGGGTTCATCATAAGCCGGTAGCAAAGTGTCTACCAGTTCCAGTACTTCTTTTTCTTTTATAGTAAATTCATGATGCTCCGTATGTAAATATGATGCAACTTGCCGGGCAAATTTAGATTCATTGTATTTGCCATCATCAATGGCAATGCTAAATGTTTTGATGGCAGCGCTGCTGGAAACCTTTGCTGCTATTGCTGTTACAAGACTGCTGTCAATTCCGCCACTCAAGAAAGTACCAATAGGAACATCACTTATCAATTGCTTTTCCACCGCATCAAACAATAAATTATTTAACTGCTTTTTTGCTATAGCTTCATTGCTGATTACAGCTGGCTGAATGTTATCCTTTAATTTCCAGAAGGCTGTAATTTCTTTAGATACATTGGTAAATGAATTGACCTCCAATTTAATTTGCAGGAAATGAGCAGACGGAAATTTATAAGTGTTGTTGTAGATGGTTAAAGGTTCGGGAATAAATCCCAGGTGCAAAAAATACGGGATGGCTTTGTTGTTAATGGATAACTTTTTTCCTGCCAGTTGTTTGATTACTTTCAATTCTGATGCAAAAATAAAATTGCTTTCATCTGCATAAAAAAACAGCGGTTTAATGCCCACATGGTCTCTGCAAAGTGTTACTACCTTTTCTTTTTTGTCATAAATAGCAAAAGCAAACATGCCATTCAATGTGGCAAAACAGGAAGGGCCCTTTTGAATAAATAATTCCAGTATGACTTCAGTATCTGAAGTAGTTTTAAGAGAAACGCCATTATCAGCCAGCTGCTTTTTTAATTCATTGAAATTATATACCTCTCCATTAAAGACAATACAATACCGGCCATCGGAAGAAAACATGGGCTGGTTAGCGGAAACCGATAAATCTAATATAGAAAGCCGGCGGTGTGCCAACCCAATTGTATGATCACCCGAAAAATAAAATCCCGCTGCATCAGGGCCGCGGTGTTGCATCAGTGATGCCGCCAGCTGAAGCTGGTTGGGTGAAATACTATTATTAAGTGAGATATAGCCTGCAATGCCACACATGTACCGGGGGTTTGTAACAAAACGAAAATAGGGAATTATTATTTCGCAAAAGCCAGCGCCATCTTCGGCTGCCATTCAGCCAGCGCATCCCGGTATATTGCGGTAAGCCCGTTCATGTGCTTTTGAAGGGTATAATTTTCCAGCACTCTTTTTTTGCAGGCAATACTTAAGAACTGTAATTGCTGCCGGTTATTTTTTAAACCCTGTAGCTTTAATAGAAAATCATTTTTATCATTTAGCCGAAAATAAGTAGCCGTGTCTTCACACTGTTCTTTGAACGAAGAGATATCTGTAACTAAAGTGGGCATACCAAGGGCCATGGCTTCCAATACACTCAAGGCAAAACCTTCATATAGTGATGGCATTACAAACAGGTCGTACGCTGAAATCCGGTGCTGAATATTTTTCACCTGCCCTTTAAGTGTAACTTTTAAATGATGTTCATCAATTGTTTGCTGCAATTCCTTCTGCAGGGGGCCTTTGCCATAAATATCCAGCGTTATATTTTCATTTGTCAATTCTTTAAATGCCTCTAACAAAAAGCGGTGGTTCTTTTGTTCCTTTAAGTTTCCAACAGAAATCAATCTGAATGCTGCCTTTTCACTTTTATCAATGGCAGCAGTTTCATTGAACACAGCTGTATCAACAAAAGTGTACAGGTGGTATGCACGGTGTGGCTTAACATTAATAAAACTAAAGTACTCTTCTAAAGCACCCTTGGCAACAGCTACGATAGTACTTTTTCTGATTCTATATGTCAGCTTCTCCATCATCTTCATACGCCATGGATGGTACTCAATGGAAGAAGCAACAAACGCATGAATGGTGGTGATCAACGGAATATTTTTGGGCACTGCCATTCTTGCTACCAGTGTACTCCAGAATAAATGGCTGTGTACTATGCTCACCTGGTTATCGCTAATGATCTTTCGCAATTGCAGGGCAGCAAGTGGAGTGAGTAATTTAGAACGCAGGTTAAGGCAGTAAAGCTTATCACAGGATACCTCATCGCCAAATTCATTTTCGGGATAGAGTGTTACGATGATATTATTGTACTCGCTTAATTGCTTTACAACTGTTACCAGCATAGTTTCTGCTCCGCCACGGCCAAGGTTATCAATAATATGAAGGATTGTTTTTTTCATTGTCTGTATCAGCATCATTCCACTTTACATTGGAGTAAGGTGCAGGTCAATCAGTTCTTTATTATTACAAAAATCTTCCTTCGAAATAAACTGGCCGTTATAAACGATATTATATTTCAGTTGCAGCAGTAAATCATAAATATCTTTCAGCTGATCTCCTTTCTTTTTTATCGGCTCCGGATGAATAGCCAGGATAAAACAGGGCCTGAGTTTTTTAAATACGTCAACACCGCCGCGGAGTGTATCATATTCTGCTCCCTCCACATCTATTTTTATAAAATCAACTTTAGTTAATTTCTTTTCAGCAATAAAATGATCAATCGTATTCACTTCTACTTCCACTCCGTTCAGTTTTCGGTCGTCTTTGTATGATACCAGGCTGTTGCTGTTGTCTGCTTCTTCATCAGAAATAAAAAACGTTATCCTGCCTGTATCCTTACCCATTGCCTGGTTTACCGGTTCAATTAAATGCCCAAGCTTATTAATGCGGATGGTTTGATGTAATACCGGCATTGTAGTAGGTGCCGGTTCAAAGGCAAATACTTTTCCCCTGCTGCCTGCCACCTTTGCAGCAATAGCAGAAAACAAACCAATATGGGCGCCAATATCCAGAATAACAGCGCCTTCTTTGCAACTGGATTTGAGGAATGAAAAATTGTCAGATTCATAATCCGAAGGGAAGTAGCGGATGTACTTTGCCGGTAGTTTTACCTTTACTCCATTCACTGTTTTGGGAAGGCCCTGCCCGAAAGTTACTTTTTCTAACAGGCTGTATATTGGTTTGGTATTAATCATGGTGGTCATAATATTCGGCAACGTTTTGATTTTTCAATAGGGCAATTACCTGTTTGTAGACAAACAATACAGTAATAACCAACACAATAAAATATACAATACTCATAGATACGGCGGCACCATAAGCGCCCATTTGTTTGATGAAAAAATAATGCGACACTACACTTACCAGGATGAAAAGCAGGGAAGCAAATAATATTTTTCTTTTCTGCTTGTAATAAAGCATAAAAGCATAAAAGAAATAACTGATAGACCAGAAGAAATAACCAATGCAGATAAAAAAATAATAGGAAAGCCCGGCGTGGTAAGATGATTTCAACACCATGCTGTAAGCCAGTGGTGTTGCTATAATAACAGCAATAGTACCGAGCAGCATAGCGCCGGCATAAAAAAGAAAATACTTACAGATGGCATTGTAATCAACCTGCTTTGCTGAAAGCAGGCTGTAAATTTTTGGATACACATACTGCAGCAAGGCAGTACACAGTACAATGATGACAGAACCAAACGTAGCCGCAATGCTGAACACACCAACAGCAGCGTAATCATGTGTAAAGTGTTCTATAAAATATCCGGCGGATGACCCCATACAGAAAACACTAAGCTGCATCACAATGATGGGAACACTATACAGCAGTTCATCATAAATATATTTCCTTTTTATTTTTCCATAAAGGAATTGCTGTTCTTTAAAATAAATGAATGAATAAGCAGCCACAAACATAAAAGAAAGAAATATTCCCATCACCCTGCCAATCCATCCATATTGCAGGGCGCTGATAAAAAATACTGCCAGTGTGATCTCTGCCAGAAGCCTGCCAATATTGATAAACAGATATTTAAAAGGGTCATTGCTGTTGCGCACCATGTTGATAAGGTGCTCATTTAAAAAAGTAAATAGGGTAATTACCGGTATCAGCAATATAAATACAGAAGGAAATGGATACCGCTGCTGTAACTGGCTTTTAAAAGCAAGCAGCAGCAGGATGGACAGCAGGGTCAGTGCAACCGGCATCAGTAAAGTAGAGCTGAAGAAATTTTTAAATTCCCTTTTTCCCAGTTTAAAAAACTCTGTATTCGCCGATTGTAAAATACCCATTGAAATAAAAGGCATCAAAAAAAGAATGCTGTTGCTGAATAAATTGAGTATTCCAAAATCGCTTTCTGTAAGTACATGGGCAAAATAAAACAGCAATAAAAAGGATATGCCTTTATTAAAAAAGTTGGAGAAGGTATATATGGCAATACTCTTAAGCTGGCTGCTTTTGCTGTACTTAAAGATATTGGATATTGTTGCCATAAATTCATTTTAAAGGAATAAGAACCCCTTTAATGGATAACTTATTTTTTAATGCCTTTCACCACGGAAGCCACACAGTTGTCGTATGTAATCTTTCCTCCCCACACTTCTTCCATCCCGTATTTTGTAAACCAACCAGCTACAGTGTTTATTGTTTGAGGGTTGTCGTATTCAGGTGAAAACATGTCGAAAGTATCCAGCACACACAACTCTTTTAATTGCCGGTAAGTGAGTGATGCCGGCAGTGTGCCGTGAATATCACAGATAGGAATAAATCGGTTTATTATTTTCCCCAAACCTATTTTTGAAAAAAACAAACTCGCCTTTATCATCCAGTCAATGTTGCGGTCAATTAGATGGTATAGTTTTTCATGGCTCATTTTTTTTGTAAAACTGCGGTACATATATTTTGCCTGCAGTTTTGTCCAGAAACCATTTACTCCATAAAAATCAACTACCAGTTCGCCACCGGGTTTCACCATTTCGATCAACGACCTTACTGATTGCTCAAAATTGGGCGTGTGTTGCAATACGCCCAGGCAAAGCACTTTATCGAACTGTGCCTTGGCAAAAGGCATATCATAAATACTGGCCTGGAATAGATGCAGCCGATCGTGCGGGCCGTTATTTTTATAATTGGCCTCCACTGCATTGCTGTAATCAACACTGAATAAATTAGCGTTGGTATGGTCTAAAATAATTTGTGAAAAACGGCCGGCGCCTGATCCAACTTCTAAAATATTTTTCCCGGTGAGGTCTTCCTTATCCCAGTTGGTCTCTGCAAAAAAACGGGTTTTGCTCATCTGCAGCTTGCTGGCTTTATCCACCTGGGTACCCGCAAATTTATTCCACTGGTAGCCGAAATTTTCGGTGTAGTTATTGTTTGCTGTAATGCGGTAAGCTCCATTTTTTTTGGGGAAAATGAGGGCGCAATTTTCCATCAGCCCTTCCGCAGCAAGTGAAAGCAGTTTATTGGAAAATGGATCAATTAACTGAACGGTCATCAGTAATTATGGATAATAGTTGTTGAAAAAAATTAACGGGCAATCCTTTTCAAATACTCACCATAACCGCTCTTTTTCAGCTTTTCAGCCTGCTCTGCCAACTGTTCTTTGGTAATAAATCCCATTCTCCAGGCTATTTCTTCCGGACAGCCAATTTTTAAGCCCTGTCTTTTCTCAATTACCCTAACATATTCAGTAGCATCACCAAGCGATTCAAAGGTGCCGGTATCTAACCAGGCAAAGCCCCTGTTTAAAACGCCTACTTTGAGCTTTTTATTTTGCAGGTAGATCTTATTTATGTCAGTTATTTCATATTCACCCCTCGGGCTTGGCGGAATGTTCTTTGCAATGGTTACCACTTCATTGTCGTAAAAGTACAAGCCCGGTACAGCATAATTGCTTTTTGGTGTAGTGGGCTTCTCCTCAATACTGAGTGCATTGAAGGCTGCATCAAACTCCACTACGCCATATCTTTCCGGATCGCTCACAGGGTAGGCAAATATC
>JAYVUL010000018.1:0-2579 GCA_043787935.1 Chitinophagaceae bacterium
TCCGGTAACAATAATCAATCGGTTTGTGTTAATACTCCAATAGATGATATTACCTACGATTTAGGAGGGGGAGCAGCAGGCCCTGTAACTTTCACTCCTGCTGTATTGCCTCCCGGTATAACTTCTTCTGTAGTTGGCAATGTGTTAACTATTAGCGGAACCCCTACTTCTACAGCAGGCGGGCCTGCATTTAATTACACTATTACTACAAATGGAAATAGTTGCGTAAGGGCAACTGCCAGCTTCCAGATTCAGGTGCATCCTTATCCTGTACCAACTTTTACATTTGATAAAGGCAGTTATTGTATCCCCAATGCGGTAGTAGGGTTTATAAATAATACTACGCCAACACCGTTAAGTAACTACACTTATGTATGGGATTTTGATGATGGCTCAACCAGTACGGCTGTAGCTCCAACACATTTGTACACATCTGCCGGGCCATTTAATGTAACACTTAAGGCCAGAAGCACTGTACTTTTAAATAACGGAGTAATTGGTTGCGAAAGCAGTAAGACCAACCTGCTTGATATTATTCATCCTCAACCAAAAGCCGATTTTGTTTTAAGTAAACCAAGTGTTTGTATTGGCGATGCGGTAACCATTACTGATGCTACTGATAATAAGGATGGGCTTCCCAATAAATATTTTTGGGATTTAGGTGACGGAACAAAAGAAGTTATAAATCCTGTTACGCACACTTACCCTGATACAATGACTTATATTATTACCATGTACACGGTAAACAGTTTTGGCTGTAACAGTGATACTATTAATAAACTGCCTCTGATAGGTGCTCCTTATAAGCCATTTACGGTATATCCTTATCCGTATGTGAATGCTGGTCCTGATAAGTTTGTACTGGAAGGCGGTTCAGTACAACTGGAAGCTACTGCCTATGCCAGAGAACCAATTTATACCTGGACACCGGTTCAGTTTTTAACCGACAGCAAAATATTAAGGCCAAGGGTGGTGAACCCCGCTACTGATATGACTTATAGGTTAACAGTTACAGGGAAGGGCGGCTGTCAGTTTAGTGATGCTGTATTTGTGAAGTTGCTTAAATTTCCTGCTATACCCAACACATTTACACCAAATGGTGATGGTATTAATGACCAATGGAGGATTGATTACCTGAACAGTTATCCCGATAACAGGGTACAAATATTTACCAGGGCCGGAAACCTGATATTTGAATCGAGAGGGTATAATACCCCGTGGGATGGTACTTTTAAAGGAAAGCCAATGCCATTTGATACATACTATTATATTATAGAACCGGGCAATGGCCGTGACCCTATTACCGGTTATGTAACCATCATTAAATAATATAAAATTTACAGCGGTGTAATTTGCATCGCTGTAAATTTTTACAAGTGTCGTTAACATTTATTTCAGTTAAAAAGATAGAACTTTATTAAACAGAGAATAGTAATACCCAGGTGAAAAAAGCTGCAGCTATGAAGAGAATACTTACGATTGCCATCATACTTTGTTTTATTGGTTTTGAGGCATTCAGCCAGGCCAAACCATATTACACACAGTATATTTTAAATAATTACATCCTTAACCCTGCCTTAACCGGTATTGAGAATTATACAGATGTAAAGCTCAGTTACCGTAACCAGTGGGCAGGTATAAATGGTTCGCCGGTTACTACCTATTTTACTATTCATACGCCGTTGGGCAAAAAAGACCTGCGTACCAATGCAACGTCTTTCCAGGTGCCGGGTACCAATCCCGGTGGCCCTAAAGCATGGGACGATTATGCTGTTTCGCCAGCGCATCATGGATTGGGTTTGCAGGTAATTAATGATAAAGCGGGTTACATAAGCCGCTGGTCGGCTGCTGTTTCTTACGCGTATCATAAACCACTTTCGGTAAAAACAAGCCTGGCTGCGGGTTTAACTGCAGGTGTAAGCAGTGTTAGTTTAGACCGCTCCAAGATAGAGTGGGGGAACCTTGATCCCAACGATCCGGCAATAGGTTATAATAATGGCTCTATACGTAAGCTAAAACCGGAAATAGGTGTTGGCCTCTGGCTGTATTCGGCCCGGTATTTTTTGGGTGTGTCTGTGTTGAATATTATACCCGGTAAAGCCCAATTTGTAACCGATAAAAATTATGGAGAAACCTTCACGCCAAATTATTTTGCAACCGGCGGGTATAAGTTTGCACTCTCTGATGATGTTACCCTATTACCATCGGTAATGTTTCAATACTGGCAGCCACAGCTTAGTGCCTTGCATGCCAACGTGAAACTGCAGTACCAGGATTTTTTGTGGCTGGGTGCCAGTTACCGTTATGCCGATCTGGTTGGCGGCTATTCCGGTATGATTGGGGTTAATGTTTCCAACACGTTCAATATAAGTTATGCTTATGAACATGCCAGTTCTTCACGCCTGCAAACCTATACAAGGGGTACACATGAAGTGGTGATTGGCTTTCTTATAGGCAATAAATACGGAAGCAGTTGCCCGAGGAATTTGTGGTAGTGAGTTGTGAGTTGTGAGTTGTGAGTTGTGAGTTGTGAGTTGTGAGTTGTGAGTTGTGAGTTGTGAGTTGTGAGTTGTGAGTTG
>JAYVUL010000019.1:0-7061 GCA_043787935.1 Chitinophagaceae bacterium
TTGACTATGCCATTGCGGTAGAAGGTGCTGATATCAAACTGAGTGAGCTTGCCGTTGGTATTGGCCCTTTTGTAGTGGGCCCTGCAATAGAAAGAAAAATTGGCACAGCCGCATTCAGTGCCCTTTCCATTGATGCTGCCAAGTGGCGCAACAGTGATTGGGCAAAACGAAAAGGATTGTTTGCTGAGTTGCACAGTTCGATAGAAAATATGGAGGAAGCGATCTTTCAGCTGTCCAATACCCTGGCACACTCAAGCCCGGAGGCGATGGCAGAGATGAAAAAAATATTCTGGAAAGGTACAGAGCACTGGGATGAATTGTTGAAAGAAAGGGCTGCCATCAGCGGCCGTCTGGTGTTGAGTGACTTTACAATAAAAGCCATTGAAAAATTTAAAGCAAAGAGCAAAAGCTAGCAAATTGAAACCATAAAGATGAAAAAAGGTTCAGTGTGTATTGACAGGATTGAAACGTTTGATAAAAATAATTTCACGCTATTTTGCAACCACCTGGCAAACCAGGATGCAGATCTGAAACTGATTATTGATGCCTATGGACATCCTCCGATGTTTTGCCGTAAACCAACATTTGAAACACTCCTTCACATCATTTTAGAGCAGCAGGTTTCGCTGGCTTCTGCAATGGCTGAGCTGAAAAATCGCTAAGGGAAAATCGGTTGTGTTACACCGGAAAAAATAATATCCTTTACTGATGAGGAATTAAGCGCCTGCTATTTCAGCCGGCAAAAAAAGTTGTATGCAAAAAATTAGCCGTCATTAATAGAATACAAATCTGCCGCGCTTTAATTATTTAGTATGATCTTTTTCGTATCGATCATTTTGTCGTCTGCTATCAATGAAAAAGTGTACGCCTCATTTTTAAAGAGGGATGTTTCAAGTACCAGCAACCCCTTCTCTTTCTGGGGAAGTAAGGCGATGGTCTTATCCGGCACTCCATTTTCACCTGCTATTTCAATGGAAGCTTTGACCGATCCTCCCGGGAAATGATAATTAATAAAAAGTGCTTGGTTTGAATTTCCGGCCGCCCCCTTAATTACCGCATCCTTCAATATCATTATTTTTAATCCTGCTGTTGCAGAATTGCCAACATTCAGCATTTCCTCAATATTGCTGAGCCGGCTGGTGAGTGTTTCGTTTTCATTAGAGAGCTCCTGTACAGCCTTTACTAACGGCACTACTAACTTTTCATAAGATAAGCTGTAATTATCAGCTTCGTTTTCCGGCACATGTACGCCATTAAAATTATAGCCTGCCTTTTTTGCCGCTTCAGCCACTTCCTGTGCTATAAAACCGGTTTGGATGATGTTACTGGTTTTTGAATTCATTTTTTTTAATGCCTCTTTGCGCTTAGCCTTTATACTTTCGGGAAACCGCCGGCTTAAAAAAGCATCAAATTTATTTGCATCAAAATTGTACAAAACCGGGCGTAATAATTTAATGAAGGGAAGCCCCACCACCTCTTCTTTAATATTCGTTTTAAACCTTCCGTCAGAAGTGGTCCATGAGCCTGCAGCAGATTCCACTATCGTTACATTCACATCGCCCAAACGAATTTTATTACTGCTGTTTACTATACTGTTAAACCCAAATGCAGCAGCATTATTCAGGTTTTCTGCAGCAACATCACTGTAGGCACCAATAGCGGTATTGTTTATGCCTTCTGTATTGTTATACAGTGCTGCTGTTCCAAATGCAGCATTATATGATCCTGTTGTATTATTAAAAAGAGAAAAGAAACCACTGGCAGAATTATAACTGCCTTCCGGCCCTCCAAAAGAATTGGGTATGATTCCATTATTCAGGAGCGCCCCGTTACCAACAGCGGTATTTCCATATCCGCTTACATTATAATAAAGGGTACCGTTTCCAAGTGCAGTATTTTCAATACCATCCACGTTTGATAATAATGCGTTTTCTCCCATTGCGCTGTTATCACATCCCGCTGTATTTGAAAAGAGGGCCTTACTGCCATATACGGTATTGGAAAATCCGGTGGTATTATTATAAAGGGCCTGCAGGCCAACAGCAATATTAGAATTGATATTTCCATTTCCAAGTCCCACCGTTAATCCATTAATTAAAGCATCTCCTCCCGCAACTTCCAGTTTAGCAGAAGGGGTATCGATACCAATACCAATATTGCCCGTATTACAATACACAAATGAGCTGTTGGAAATCCAAGGAGAGGAAGATAAAGCAGAGGAGATATTAAAATCTGGATAGCTTCCCGAAATTAAAATACCGCTGCCGGGTGTTAATGTCACTACTTTATCCGGTAAGTTATTGGTAATAACATTTCCGGTTATCCCAATACCTGTACCTGCGGTATAAGGCAAAAATGCGGTAGCCTGGATGCTGCCGTTGGGAAATATTAAATTATTAAGGTAAACCGTTTTCCACCTCAATGAAGTGCTGCCGAGATTGGAAATTGCGTTTGCCTTCGGAAGCAAGTTTGTATTAATTGATGTGGGTGCTGTAAGATTAGAAAGTGTGCGGTTTGCCGACGGGCCCTGAGCATTTGCACATTGTACAATTCCTATTATAAAAGCTGGAAGTAATTGGAGGAAGGGTTTAATTTTCATTTCGGTTGCTTTAAGTTTTAATGATTAAAAAGGCCGGGTTTTAATAATCATTAAATACAAAGTTGAAATTAATTAAACCGAAAATGTTACATTATTATTTTAGTATTTTATATTATTCACACATTGTGGTGCTGTTCATATTTTAATAGCGGGTTTGCCGCAGGTGGTTATTCCCCGGGGTGATATTGCTTCTCCATATGTTTCAGCACCTCCTCTTTATAAAACAACACCTCTTTAAATTGTCCCCTGGTATACATTTCCAATTGGTCTGTAAAATGAGGTGATTGGGAATTACCGCTGTTTCCTCCAGCCAGTAATGATTTGGCTTTTACCTTGTTGCCGAATTCCACCGCACATACAAAACTATTGCCGCTTACTCCATATCGTTTAGTACTGCCTTCAAAGTATTTGCTCACATAGGCAGGCAATGCCCCCCATTGTGCCGAAGCAAAACCAATGGGATAACTTTTTTCATTATCGTTATATTGCTGGATAATTTCGCTGCTGATGCGCTGGTAACGGTTTATGCTACCCCAGGCAATTTTCCAGTCGCCATGCTTGCTTTTTAAATCATCAATCACTTTTACCAACGGTTGCAGTAACTGGTTTGCTGCAGCTGTTGCGGCAAACTCCCGGGTTACTTCTACCTGGCTTTTTTCTCCTTCATTGATATAAATATTGCTTAAGGCCACGGGCAACCTTTCTGCCCATTCAATGGCAAGCGTGGTGGCAACAGAATTTTCATCCATCAGGTATGTCCATTTTTTTAGTGTATTGACAGGCTCCGCCAATACGGCAAACAAACTGTCGCCGGGGTGGATATTTTTTTCAAAAGCACTGATCAATGCAGGAATCAGAATTTCAAATGCAGCTAATTGTTTATTGTACCCGGTAGCAATCATTTTATCAATGGTAAAATTATTTTGACTGCCCAATAACCTTGCAGCATTAATACCACGGAAATTTTCTCCATCCGGAGCCATGTAAGGAAAGTAATTTTGTTTCAACGGGCTGCTGCCGCCCGAAACGGTAAAAGGCGTGGAATTACAGTTTTGTATAAAACCCGTTGGCGGATTATATACATGCACTATTTCTTCAAGGGTATGCAATCCTTTCCATTCTGTAGAAAGGGTGCTGCCATCAACAGGCTTACTCCAGTTCAGGGTCTCATCCCTTCTTGGCACAAAGTTGCCATGCCAGTAAGCAATATTCCCTTTGTTGTCTGCAAATACGGTATTGTTGCTGGTGTTGGAAAGCATCTCCATATTTTTTTTATAATCATCCAGCCCTTTTGCTTTGGTACGCTGCCAACTTTGTACCAGGCTGGTCATCGACCGGTTGTTACTCTTCACAGCAAGGTATTGTCCGTTTTGCTTTGCCATCACCGGGCCATGATGCGTAAAGTAACCGGTAAATATTTTTGATTGGGTACCCCTGTCATTTTTATAACTGATGGATATTTTTTTCTCTGTTACCTTACGCAGGGCGTAATTGTATTTGTAAAAAAGCCCGCTGTCATTTTTAATAACTTTCTCTGCGTACAGGTCGGCAACATCCACATTGCTACTGGTATGCATCCAGCCGCAGTATTGATTAAATCCCTGGTAAATAAAAAATTGTCCCCAGGTAACAGCACCGTATACATTCAACCCTTCCTCACTCACTACATGTACTTCCGGACGGAAGTAAAAAGTAACATGCGGATTAATGTAGAGTATCGCATTACCGGATACTGTTTTTGATGGGCCAACAGCAAATCCATTTGAGCCTGCACTAAACGCTTCCTCTCTTTTTTTTATGGCAAGCGGCACATCGTTGCCCGTGTAAAAATTTTTCAGATCCTCTTCGGTAATATCACCGGTGCTGATGGCACCAATACTCCCATCTGTCCACAACAGGGGAAACCAGGGCTGAAACCGGTGCAGCAGCAGCGGTTTTACCCCGGGGTGATTGTATAGATAATAATTAATCCCGCCTGCATATGCATTCATCAATTGCTGCAGCCACAAAGGCGCTTTTTTATAATCTGCCATTGCTTCAGCAGAATCAATGATGAGTCTTATATAAAGATCGTTGTACAGATCCTTTTCTCCATTTACTTCACTCAGCCGGCCGAGTTTTTCAATATAATTCATCTCCACTCTTTTAAAATCATCCTCACATTGTGCGTATAGCAAACCAAAAACAGCATCAGCATCCGTTTTTCCATAAATATGTGGAATACCCCAATTGTCGCGGATGATGCTAACCCGCTTCGCCTGTTGTTGCCATCCGGCAATATCTGATTTGGAAAATGATTGTGCAACAAGTTGAAGTGGGAATAATAATACAAGCAATACTACTTTCATATTTATAAGTTTTGAAAACAGGTTTATTAACCAATCGTTTCCCTGGCTACAGTCAAATTAATTTCTTTTTCCCATTTAGCAATTACAATGGTGCCAACCGCATTTCCAATGATGTTGGTAATGGCCCTTCCTTCACTCATAAAACGGTCTATCCCTAAAATTAATCCAATGGCAGCTACAGGTATATGACCAACTGCAGGCAATGTGGCGGCTAATGTAATAAAGCCGCTGCCGGTAACGCCTGCTGCCCCTTTTGAAGTAATCAGCAAAACCAGCAGTAGAGAAATCTGGTGGGAAATATCTAATGGGGTGTTGGTAGCCTGTGCCAAAAAAACAGCTGCCATGGTGAGGTAAATGGAGGTTCCGTCCAGGTTAAAGGAATACCCCATTGGAATCACCAATCCTGTTACAGGCTCTGAGCAGCCTGCCTTTTCTAATTTGTTGATGAGGCTTGGCAAAGCCGCTTCAGATGAAGAGGTGCCCAATACAATCAGCAGTTCTTCTTTGATATGCCTGAGCAAACGAAAAATATTAAATCCGGATAATTTTAATATTCCACCCAATACCAGCAAAATGAACAGCAGGCAGGTGATATAAAATGAACCCATCAACTGCCCAAGCGATCTGAGGGAACCTAATCCGTATTTGCCGATAGTAAATGCCATTGCACCAAAAGCACCAATTGGAGCCAGCTTCATTATGATACGGATAATGGCAAATAATGCATCTTCCAATGACTGTATACCCTTTATCAAGGGTGTAGCTTTGTCTTTTATTTTTGATAACGCAAATCCCATTAAAACCGAAAAGAACAGCACCTGCAGCAGGCTGTTATTAGACAAAGCATTCACAATATTTTCAGGTATGATATTTAAAATAAAACCCCAAACGGTTTGGCTCTTACTCTGTGTAATATAACCCTCCACAACTTTGGGATCAAGCGACCTTACATCTACCTGCATTCCTGATCCTGGCTTTAATATGTTTATCACTAAGAGACCGGTTACCAAGGCAAGCGTAGTAACGATCTCAAAATAGACCAATGCTTTTAACCCAACCCTGCCTATTTTTTTAGTATCCTGCATACCTGCTATGCCGGTTACAACCGTACAAAAGATGATGGGGGCAATCATCATTTTAATCAGGCGGATAAACCCGTCACCTAAAGGTTTCAGTTGGGTTGCAACAGCAGGATATAAATGCCCCAGGAATATGCCTGCAATTATTGCCAGCAACACCTGTAAGTAAAGGCTTTTAAATAATCGTAGCATGTCGATTGGTTACCATTACAAGATAAGAAATATTAAAAAGCTGTTGTTTTAATCTTCCTTACTTCCTTTATCGCCAACAAACCACTGTTCTTTATTTTTAAATAATACATTAAAAGTAGTGAGCGAGCCATAACAACGGGTAATATACTGTTGGATATTTACTTTTTCTTCATCACCCAGGTTTTTATTGCTGTTGATATTTTGCTCCAGCACCCGCAGCCTGTCCCGGAGCAGTACCACTTTATGAAAAAAATCTTCAATGGGGATCTCTTTAGGTTTTTGTGTCTTATCATAAGGCTGTAACAATAAGGTGCCGCCTTTCCACCTGTCGCCCAGTGGCACTACTTCTGAAAAACCGGACCATAAACGTAAAATTTTCAACAAAGACTTTTCTGTTTCAGAAACGGTTTCAATTTCAGCAGATACGTTTTCGGGTATAATTTCATCAAGGCTGGTATCTGTTTTTTCCACTTCTTTAATACCATGATGAATAAAAGAGATCAGGTAAGTGGCATAACGTATACCAACAATAACCCCCGGACCAAATTGCGTGTGCTGCAACCGGGTGCCAATGCCTAATGTGGTTTGTTCCATAAATTATTTTTTCAAAAATAAAGTTTTTAAAAAATAGATGTTTACCTGTTTTAATTAAATAGCACAACTGAATAAAGTTATTTTTAAGGCTTGTAAATGATTTAAACAGTAGCCGTTTTTGAAAATAACCAATAAGACTGATAGGTAAAGCGTTTGTATAAATTTAAAAAAAATTTTGTAGGTATCAATTAATGTGTATATTTATACTCTCTAAAAATAATCTGGCTCCCGATATCCTTTTAAAAATCT
>JAYVUL010000020.1:0-3893 GCA_043787935.1 Chitinophagaceae bacterium
ATTTTTTTTACCAACAGCTTTTTTTTCACTAGAGGTAAATGCACAGGCGGCAGATACCCTACCCAAAATAAAAACCTACCGGGTAGGTATTTTTGCGCCATTGTATTTAGATTCTGTGTTTTCTGCCACAGGAAACTTCAGGTACAGGGAAGGGATACCTAAATTCATTGTGCCGGCGGTTGATTTTGTAAATGGGGCCCAGGTGGCTTTGGATTCCATGAAACTGGATAATGAAAATGTGTTGGTTACTATTTATGACACCAAATCATATTCCTCTCCCCTTGCCCAGCTAATTAAAAACAACAAATTAAACAATTTGGATCTGCTGATTGGCTCCGTAAAAGATTGGGATTACAAAGCTTTGGCAGATTTAGCACTGGCAAAAAACATCCCCTTTATTTCTGCCACCTACCCCAACGATGGCGGTATTACCAAAAACCCCTTTGTGGTGGTGGTAAACTCTACACTGAAGGCGCATTGCGAAGCTATTTTCAGTTATATTTTACAAAGCCATGGAACAGATAAAATATTTCTATGCAGAAAAAAAGGAGCCCAGGAAGATAAAGTAGCATCTTATTTTAAGCAGGTCAATGAACAGGATGGAAAACCCCTGCTTAATATCCAGTTACTGAATTTTGACAGTACCATTTCGCCTGATATATTAAAAAATAAATTAGACAGTAACCGCCAGTCCTTCCTCATTGGGGGGTCACTGGATGAAACTTTTGCCTTCAACCTGGCCGCTGCCTGCAATGTGCTGAGTGAAAAATACCCCATTACTTTAATTGGAATGCCCAACTGGGATGCATTTAAAAGTTTGCAAAAGAAAGACGATTTTGAAGATTTCCCCATTTACTTTACCACACCCTATTACAATAAAAAAGAAGATAATTATAGCCGGATATTAATGGATGCATACGCTAAAAAAACAAAGGGCAAACCTACTGACATGGCATTTAAAGGGTTTGAATCGGCGTTCTTTTTTATCAAATTGCTTACCAAACACCCCAATGATTTTATGAGCCACCTGAATGAAAAATCATTCAAAATCATCTCAGATTATAATTTCAGGCCGGTACTGAAAAAGGCAGGCAGCATACCAGATTATTTTGAAAACAAGCATTTATATTTTATCAAGTTGCTGAATGGTGCAATTTATAAAGCGTGGTAAATTGAAGAACTTTAATGAACCGGGAAGATTACTGTAAAGAATAGTGGCAGCCGAACCTTACCGTTCGGCTGTTGTTAATACCGGCACCTCCGGTAATATTATGGCCCACAAGAAACCAAACCTTCCTTCCAAAACCTGCATCAGCTGCAACCGGCCATTTACCTGGCGCAAAAAATGGGCAAAGGTGTGGGAAGAAGTAAAGTATTGCAGCACCCGTTGCCGTAATTCAAAAGACAAGTCAACAACTTAAATAACACATTTTGCTCAGCAGGAATTTCGTAAATTTAAAGATGAAAAAAGTAATTGCCTTATCCTTCATTGCCATCATCTCCTTTGCATTTGTAAAACTTTCGGGCAGTTTTCAAAAAGAAGAGCCCACTTATATTCCAGCCAGCAAACAAAGAAGCGGCGACGGCGCAAAAGGTTATGAATACTTAACCACCGGCGATTATCTAAAAAGCGGTATCCCCTACGCTTTCTTCCTGCTGGGTGCTGCAAAGGATACCAATAATTTTCTTAACAGGACAGGGCTTAATAAAAATTTACCGCATGATTTTACGGCTATCAAAGCGCCCAATGGAGAAACTATAGTAGCACCAAATTGCCTTCAATGCCATGCTCAGATTTTTGATGGGCAACTGGTAGTTGGGCTTGGTAATTCTTACAGTGACTTTACTGTAAACAGGGGAAGTACAGCTATGATGGCGGAGAAGATGCTGAAAAACCTTACGGGGACCAATGCCAAAAAATATGATGCAGCAAAGAATTTTATCAGGGCCATCAAAACTATTTCACCCAACCTTGTTACCGGCACCAAAGGAGTAAACCTGGCAGATGTGCTGGCTGCTTTACTGGTAGCGCACAGAGATCCGAAAACATTTCAATGGAGCGATGAACAATTGATGCCACTTCCAACAGAAAATATTCCCACTGACGTACCCGCCTGGTGGCTGCTGAAAAAAAAGAACGCCATGTTTTATAATGGTTTTGGCCGGGGCGACTTTGGACGTTTTCTGATGGCGAGCAACTTACTAACAGTTACCGACACCTCAGAAGCCAGGGAAGTAGACAGCCACTTCAATGATGTACTGGCTTATATTTATTCGCTTAGTCCACCAAAATTCCCAAAGACAATTGACGAAAATTTAGTTACCCGGGGAAAAGAAGTTTTTACCGCTGTCTGCAGCAAATGCCATGGAACATATGGTGAAGGAGGGAAATATCCCAACCTGCTGATACCCGAAAGCATTATCAAAACTGATTCCCTGTTATTCAACTCTAATTATTCCAGTCCGCAGTTTGTGGATTGGTTTAATAAAAGCTGGTTTACCACCGGTGACCATCCTGCTCAGTTAGTGCCCTTCCGCGGTTATATTGCACCACCGCTTGACGGGATATGGGTAACGGCACCTTACCTGCACAATGGGTCGATACCCAATTTAGAATCATTGCTGAACAGTAAAATCCGCCCAACCTACTGGCAACGAAGTTTTACCAAACAAGACTACAACTACGATATCCCCGGCTGGAATTATGAAACAAAAGAAGCAGCAGGTGGCAGTGAAGTGTATAACACTACTGCAAGAGGCTATGGCAATTACGGACATTATTTTGGTGATAAATTAACTGGCAAGGAAAGAAAAGAGGTGATTGAGTATTTGAAGACACTGTAATTATATTCCCGCAACAAATGCAACGAAGACAATGTACACAAAGGCAATTTCGTCGTCATCTTTGTATTCTTTGTTTCTTTGCGTGAAACAAAAAACATTTGAAACTAACCAGCACAAATGGCTACAAAATAATTGAAGCATGGCTTTCCTCCAGAAGCCATCAACCCTTCCTGTTCCAGCAACAGGCCTGGCAACACATCATCAATAAAAAAAGCGGGCTGGTAAATGCACCTACCGGTTGCGGGAAGACGTATTCCATATTTATTGGCGCCATCATTGACTTCATTAATCAACATCCAGATGATTATGCAACAAAGAAAAGAAATGGGTTGCAACTGCTTTGGATCACTCCTTTACGGGCATTGGCAAAAGACATTGGCAGGGCCATGGAAGAAGTGATAAACGAACTGGGGATGCAATGGCAGGTAGCCATTCGTAATGGAGATACCCCAACCGGTGAAAGACAGAAACAGAAAAGGCAAATGCCTGAAGTACTCATCATCACCCCGGAAAGCCTGCACTTGTTGCTGGCACAAAAAAACAATGCACCCATATTTCAATCACTCAAAATTATTGCAGTAGATGAATGGCATGAACTGCTGGGTAGCAAAAGAGGCGTACAGACGGAACTGGCATTGTCAAGAATTGTTTCAATTGTTAACGATCAATTTTCAATGCACAATGCGCAATGTTCGGTTTGGGGGATCTCGGCTACCATTGGTAATCTTGAACAGGCAAAGGAAGTATTACTTGCTTCATCGGGTGCAGAAGGCGTGATAGTAAAAGCCAGCATCAACAAACAAATAAGAGTAATTCCTATCATCCCTGATGAAATAGAGAAATATCCCTGGGCTGGCCACCTGGGCATTAAGCTGGTGGAAAAAGTGATACCTATTATCAAAGAAAATACGACCACACTTATTTTCATTAACACCCGTGGCATGAGTGAAACCTGGTACCAGGCACTCCTGGCAACAGCGCCCGAACTGGCAGGTGTTATTGCATTGCATCATGGCAGCATGGAGCAGGAATTGCGTTTATGGGTGGAA
>JAYVUL010000021.1:0-12697 GCA_043787935.1 Chitinophagaceae bacterium
TTTATATGCAACAATATTACCCCGGTGCGTACACACATTGCTGAGGCAGTTGATATCGCCTTCTTTGTCTTTTGTAAGCATCAGCGGCTCGTTCATATAGCCTTCCAGCAAAAGGATGGGCTCTATATCGCCGCTAAATTTTACCATTTCACTACTACCGATAAACTGCCAGGAGGGGACAAAAATCTTTTCTTTTGCGGCTTCCAGGTTTTCGGGTGTAGTATAAAAATCAGTGGCCAGGGTTTTGGCTTTGGCAATATTGGCATCTACATAAAAGCGGTTCATAAAAAAAATTTAACCCAAGGTAATTGAAATTATTTCAATTTTTGTGCACCCGTTTTGTAACCTTTGAGGTAAGAAATCAGTAAGGCTATTCCTGGTTTTAAAAACTGAATGCCAGTATGCAATAACCGGCCATAAATATGGGAGAAGCAGAAATAAATAAACAAAGCAGGGAATTGATCATTCACTCCGAATTGTTTTTTTACGGAGCGGCAGCCAATGATATCCTGAGTAGACAAATTGCAAAGGATATCGCTGGCCATTGGAATGAAGCAGCAGCAGTGGTAAGAGCAGGCAATGATGCAGTAAGGGTATATTTTGATATTGAAGGGATATGGGCAGAATCACTCATACCGGAAATGCTGTATGAAAATGATAACCCACGTAATAATTATTTCAGGATAGAAGCTTTTGCCCACGGGAATATTTCTTCAGTGGATGGATTGGGATGTAATACCGGCTATTTTAAATTGGATAACCTGCTGAATAATTCTACCACCGCTGCACACGAGTACGGACACACGCTTGGCCTGGATCACCCTGCAGTATTAGATATCCGTGGCAGCGGTGTACCGGGAATCATGTATCCAAGAGGCACCATTGTTGATCCGCCTTTTCAGTACAACCCGGCTGCAGCATTGCATGAGCCCGGAGCAACCCTGAATCCGTTTACCAGGAAGGTATTGCAGCAGGATGTGGATGCCTTGAAACTGCACCGGCTGCGCTTTGATAAAAATGGTTTTGCTGTTATTGGAGATTTCTCCTCCGTATGGCATGAGGCGCATACTGTTTAATCAACCGCTGGTGTAATTTTTGTCCCCCCTGAAATATAAAATCGCTTACCTTTCTGTTTCTGTATTTTTATTATCAAATCTATCTATGCCAGTTTTATCAATCGAAAACCTGCGAAAGGATTATGGAAAGGTGCAGGCCTTAAAAGGAGTTAGTTTTGATGTTCCCAAGGGCTGTGTGTTTGGCATCCTTGGCCCTAACGGCAGTGGTAAAACTACTTTGCTGGGTATCATCATGGATATATTAAAACCTACCGCCGGCAGTTATAAATTATTTGATGCAGTGCCCGACGAAACCCACCGCAGGCAGATCGGAACTTTTTTGGAAACACCGAATTTCTATCACTATTTATCAGCGGAAAAAAACCTGGCTATTGCAGCAGCGATCAAGCAGCGTGGTGCAGAGGATATCCCTGCCGTGCTGGAATTGGTAAACCTTACCCAGCGTAAAGATTCCCGGTTCAGCACTTATTCACTTGGCATGAAACAACGGCTGGCAATCGCTTCCTGCTTATTGGGTAACCCCGATGTGCTGGTGCTGGATGAGCCTACAAATGGCCTCGACCCGGTTGGCATTGCAGAGATCAGGGAGTTGATAAAGAAATTATACCAGCAGGGAAAAACCATCATCATGGCAAGCCACCTGCTTGATGAAGTGGAAAAAGTTTGTACCCATGTAGCCATCCTGAAAAAGGGAGAACTGGTGGCAACAGGTAAGGTGAACGAAATACTGGCCAATGAAGATATTGTGGAAGTAGGGGTAGCAGACCTGGGCCGCCTGCAGGAAGTAGCTAAACAATTGCAGGGATACAGTAGTATGAAAACAACAGATAATATGGTGCAACTTTTTTATCCTATTGGTCTTGCCAACTTAGAAACCATCAACAGGCATTTCTTCAATAATAATATGGTGCTTAATCACCTGCACCTGAAAAAGAAAAGCCTGGAATCTAAATTCTTTGAACTTACAAATTAAAATCACCGTGATACAATTATTAAAAATAGAATGGCTTAAACTAAAGAACTATGCTGCCTTCATTGTGCTCAGCCTGTTTTTTTTACTGGGTATCCTCGTGAGTAACTATGCGGTATTTTACACCAAGAAAAACCTCATTGACAAAGCAGACCCTACCGGTATGATCGCCAGTGCATCGCCATATGATTTTGCCCATACCTGGCAAACCACCAGCTATGTAAGTGGTTTTTTGTTGTTGTTGCCGGGCCTGCTGCTGATACTGTTGCTCACCAACGAATTTTCATTTCGCACCCACCGTCAAAATATTATTGATGGCTGGAGCAGGAAAAATTTTATTGAAGTGAAAATAGTGATGGCTTTGCTTACCGCTATTATTGCCACTTTACTGGTGGTATTAACTGCGCTGCTTTTTGGTTTTGCTTCGGGTTCGTCCTTCTCCACAGAAGGGATAGAAAATGTAGGCTTCTTCTTCTTAAAATCACTTTCTTATAATATGATTGCCTTACTGATTGGGGTGTTGGTAAGAAAAACCGGCTTTGCCATTGGCTTGTTTTTTATTTACATGGGCGTTGAAAATATTTTGTCGGTAATGCTGCAGGGCTTGTCAATAAAGCTAAAAGCAGACTATCAGTTTGACATCGGGAATATGGGAGATTATTTACCCATGAATGCATCCGACGGGTTGCTGCATTTTCCTAAAAACCCTATCTCTGACCTTGCAAATAATTCCAGCAGGATGCCACACGATTATATGTATGTTGGCCTGGCGCTGGCATTGGGGTACCTGGTTATCTTTTATGTGTGGAGCAGGAACAGGATCATTACAACAGACTTATGATTTTTTTTTACACAACTCTTCCAGTGCCACCATAATAGAGGGGTACAAAAAAGTAAAACCGGCTTCCTTTATTTTTTTACAGCTTACGTAACAGCTTTTCAATACTTCAATACTGCTTTCTCCCAGTATCATGTTTAGTGCAAATGCGGGCACATATATGGGGATAAAAAAACTGCCCTTCAATTGCCTGGCCAGTGTTAGCGTTAAGATTTTGTTGCTTACCGGTACAGGGGCCACGGCATTAAAAGTGCCACTCCATTGTTCGTTTTGTATGGCCTCAATAAACATCCGGCAAAGGTCATCAATATGTATCCAGCTTACTATTTGTTTACCGTTGCCTAATATTGCAGCTATGCCTAAACGTAAGGGTTTTTTAAATTCTGCCAGTGCACCACCATCATTGCTGAGTACAATGCCAGTGCGCAATTTAACCAGGCGCTTTCCTAATTGCTCAACCGGCTCAATGCTTTCTTCCCACAATTTGCAGGTGTCTCCTAAAAAGCCGGGAGCTGCTTTATCCGTTTCAACAAAGCCACCGGGTTTATGCTGATCTGCCTCATCAGCGCCATACCAGCCGATGGCAGAAGCACTTACTACCGCTTTTACTTTGTTGGTATGTTGCTTAAGGGTATCTACCAATAAGGTACTGCTTTGGGTGCGGCTGTCCTGTATTTCCTTTTTATATGTTTCTGTCCATCTTTTTTCCACTACACCTGCACCGGCAAGGTGGATGATATAATCGGCTTTTTGTATTGCTTGTACATCAATTGTTTTCTCTTTCACGTTCCATTGGGCATAGCTTATTTGGATATCAGTTTTTTTTACTGCAGGGGGTGTTCTCCCAAGGATAATTACACTAAATCCCTTTGCTGCCAGGTGCCTGCTTAGCGTTTTGCCTACAAGGCCGGTTCCGCCGGTGATGAGTACTGTTTGCATAATATTGTTGCCTAATTGCTGGTGAGGCAAAGTAATACAATTTTACCGGGAGTATGTTCAATGAAAAAAGGTTATACGGCTTAACAGTAACAGGTGCTAAAAGGCTTGTTACTGACTTCCTGCAAAATAAATCAATTGGTATCCTTTACAGATATTGGCAAAATCATTGCGCATTATATCTTAATTTTAGGTACCAAATTTTAAATAGTATGAAGGCCCGTTACTTGTTTATTTATGTACTGTTATGCTTGCCTGTTTATTTGCTGGCGCAAGACATTACTTTTTCCGAACCATTTAAAGAAGACGGCAGGGATATGAATTTTGACATCATCGGTAAGATGAATGGCAATATCCTGATATTTAAGAATGTTAAGTGGAAATATGCCCTGAATGTGTATAATGACAGTATGTTGCTGAAAGATAAAGTGGAATTTGATTTTATGCCGAACAAAGCCATTAATGTAGATTATGTTGCTTACCCTGATTTTTTTTACCTCATTTATCAGCATCAAAAAAAAGGCGTGCTGTATTGTATGGCAGCGAAGATAGATGCCAATGGAAAAAAAATCGGCGAACCCATACAGATCGATACCACACAAATTGGTATAGTGGGCGACAATAAAATTTATACCACTATCTATAGTGAGGATAAAAAAAAGATAATGATTTTTAAAATACAGCGTAAAGATGATGAGGCACATTTTGCCACGCTGCTTTTTGATAACCAGCTTAAACTGCTGCACAAAGGCAGGCTCCAACTGGATTACGACGAACGTAAAGACGCTTTCAGTGATTTCTTACTCGACAATGAAGGCAGTTTGGTTTTCACCGCTTCTTCAAAAAATAATCCCAGGGAAAACCTCTCTTCCCTCTCATTACTTACCAAGGCACAGGGTGAGGATACTTTTGCGGTGCAGCAGATAAACCTGAACAATACCTATATTGATGAAGTGAAAATTAAAATTGATAATGTAAACAGGCGTTATATTGTAAGTTCACTGTTTTACGGAGAAAAAGATGCCAATATTAAAGGTATTTTTTTTCATATCTGGGATGCAAAAACGAGCATTGCGTATGCCAATGTTTTTACTGAATTTAATGATGAATTGAGGTCGCTGGCCAGATCAACCGGTAGCGCAAAAGCCGCCTTTAATGATTTTTATATCAGGAATATCCTGCTAAAAAAAGACGGCAGTTATGTTATGTTAGTGGAAGATCACAGCACCCAGTCGTCCGGAGCCAATAATTTTAACCGATACGATTACCTGTATGGCTCACCATTCTCTTCACCATACAATTATTCTTATTACAGCCCGGGTTACTATGGTTTTTACCGGCCCTTCAGCAGTTTTAATAACGATGGGGTCCGCTACTATTACGACAATGTGTTGGTGCTGAGTGTTGGTAAAAACGGTATTACCGACTGGACAAACATTATCCATAAGCAACAATATTCAGACGATAACGATAATTATCTTTCCTTTAATACCTTTAGTTCTGGCGGCGTGGTACATTTTTTATACAATGATATTTCCAAAAGGGACAAATTATTATCCGACAATATTATCAGTGCCGACGGAAGTTCCCGCCGCAGTCCTACCTTCCGTACGTATGAGCGGGGGTACGAATTTATGCCCCGTTTTGCAAAACAGATCAGTGCAAGGCAGGTAATCATTCCCTGCACCTTCCGCAACCAGATCTGCTTTGCCAAAATTGATTTTTAAATCCGTTGGCCAGCGTGCCATGAATTTGAAATGTGCCGGCCTATTTTGTTTACCAGTAATTATTGCTCATTTTTGCATCAACTAAATCAACACCATATTTGTGACAGGCACTTTCAAAGCCAATAACCCCTATAATACTTTCCTGCTGCTGGTATATGGTATCGTGCTCAAGCTGCCTATGTTCCTGCACCCGGTAAAGCCTTTGCCCCATCAAACAGACGGCTTTTTATTCAAAGAATTATTGCTGCAACTAAACAATGCCGGCAACAGCCTGCCGGGTATTTATCCGCTTATCACTTTTTTGTTATTATATACGCAGGCCATTACTTTTAACCAGTTGGCAAACGGGCAACGGCTGATGCAAAAGCCAAATTATCTTACTGCCATGGCATACCTGCTAATCACTTCATTATTCACAGCATGGAATGTATTGTCTGCTCCGTTGATTGTAAACTCACTGCTGGTATGGGTTTGGGCCCGTATGAGCGGGTTGAGCAATACAAAAAGCGTTACTTCCACGCTCTTCAATATTGGCATGGTCATCGGGGTATCCACTTTTTTTTATTTTCCTTCCATTGCATTTGCCGTGCTTATTATTTTTGGCCTGGTGGTTACCCGTCCATTCAAACTGTCAGAATGGTTGGTGTCTTTGCTGGGTATTATTACACCTTATTATTTTTTACTGTCCTATGTTTTTCTGACAAATAAATGGAAGGGATACAAATTAACAGGTATTGCTTTCAGCCTGCCAAAATTTTATGAATCTGGTTGGACACTGGTTGCTGTTATCATTGTATTATTTGCCGCAGTTGTCGGGCTGGTGTATATCAGGCAAAACTTTTTGCGCCAGCTGGTGCAAACCCGTAAAAGCTGGAACCTTGTTTTCCTGTATTTTTTTGTTGCGGTTGGAATTGCCTTTATCAATGCCACCCCCACTTTTGAGTACTGGATTTTAAGTGCCATTCCGTTGTCGCTATTTTTAGGTTGTGCTTTTTTGTACCCGCAAAAAAAATGGTTTCCACAAACTCTTCACTGGGTCATGGTGGCTTTTGTAATTGCCTTCAGTTACTTCAGATACTTCGTAAAATAATGGAAGGGGAGTTGTATTTTTGCCCCGGTTATTTTGTTAACAGCAGCAGGTAAATAGGATTGGGTGGAGTATATCCCGAATGCAGCAAAAGGGTTTCTTACCTGTCCGGTATTGTTTCCGGCGGCTGTTAACTGCAACAGGAAATCAGCAATCTTCAAATATTGAATATGAAATTTGGTGTAGTAATTTTTCCAGGAAGCAACTGCGACAGGGATATGATGGAAGCCCTGCAAAATGACATGAACCAGGAAGTAACGGCACTTTGGCACAAAGACAAAGACATCAGTGCTTTTACCACAGAGGATTGCATTGTGCTGCCCGGCGGCTTCAGCTTTGGAGATTACCTGCGTTGTGGTGCCATTGCCAAATTCAGCCCTATGATGCAACGTGTGATAGAGTTTGCCAACAGGGGGGGCAGGGTACTTGGTGTTTGCAATGGCTTTCAGATTTTATGCGAAAGTGGTTTATTGCCAGGGGTGTTATTGCGCAACGAAATGCAGCAGTTTGTATGTAAAAATGTGTTTATCAGGGAAGCCGCCACTGAAGGCAGTCATCCGTTAAAAATACCGGTAGCCCATGGTGAAGGAAGATATTTTGCAGATAGTAAAACCCTGGAGGAGCTGGAAATGCACCGGCAGGTCATTTACCGCTACTGCGATGAAAAAGGGAGCATTACCCCAGCAGGAAATCCTAATGGCGCCATGCATAACATCGCCGGGATCTGTAATAAAGAAAGAAATGTTTTTGGTATGATGCCGCACCCCGAAAGAGCCTGCAGTACGGCATTGGGGAATGAAGATGGAAGAAAGGTGTTTACTCACTTGTTTCAGCTAAACTAATGTTAAAAAGAGGCGGTGTAACTTATCTTACATTTCCTGAGGCTGTTCAAGTGTAGATTTGCCTATTAAATTATTAATAAGATGAAAAGAATATTTGGTACAATAGTTTTGCTGGCTGTTATTTTTGCTGCCCCTGCCCAGGTAATGAACCCGGTTCAATGGGAATACACTTCAAAAAAAATTGCTGACAAAACGTATGAGGTGCATTTAACAGCCAGCATGCAACCCAACTGGCACCTTTATTCGCAAACCCAACCCGAAGATGCCATCAACCAGCCAACAGAAATACGCTTTACAAAAAACCCTTTGATAACATTTGACGGTAAGATAAAGGAAGTGGGCAAAATGCAGTTGTTTAAGGATGCCAGGCTTAAAATATCAGCCAATCAATATGCAAACAAAGTGGATTTTGTACAGGTGGTGCGCCTGAAAGCTAATATAAAAACAAACATTGTAGGAAGTGTGGAATATCAAACCTGTGATGATAAAAAATGTCTTCCTCCAAAGAAAATAGATTTTACGGTAGCTTTAAAATAATTGGCTGTCACCAGCAGCAAACGGGTTCTTCAGGAACTCGTTTTTTGTAAATAAGCTAGCTTAGCAGTATATTTTTTGAATACAAACAGAACCCGGAAATGCCTGGGTATAAAAATAATTTCCTGCCGATCACCTAATCAACCGCATGATGAAATTCAAATGTCTATTCTTCTCATTTCTTTTTATACAGCTTACGGTATTTGCTCAGGATTCAGCAACCACCGCCGTTTTTAAATGGAATGTAAAAGCAATTAAACTGGCAGACAAAAAATATGAATTGACATTTACTTCAACTGCGGCAGCAGGTACCCAGTTATACGCCCCATCACAAGACCTTGACGGAACGCCATCAGCAGCATTAAACTTTAATGACAGCAGTATTATAGTGGAAAGTTTTTCAGCAAACGGCAATACAAAAAAAATCACTTCTGCTATATTCGGCAACAGGCAATTGCTGGTGTCGGAAGGCAGTGCGGAATGGAAGGCAGTGATACAATTCAAAAATACGGTATCCGGCCTGTTGCCCGGTGAGCTTTCTGTTTTTTTCAACAGGGGGGAAGCCTTTTTACCTGATCTGCCTTTTTCATTCGGGGCCTCTTTAGAAGGGGGTGTTGCATCAGGATTAAAAATAAAATCATCTGCTGTTGATATCAAAAACCCCGTGAATGCTTGTGGTGATGAAGGGACCCGGGATAAAAGCCTTGCCACTATTTTTTTATTAGGCTTTCTCGGTGGATTGATTGCCCTTGTTACGCCCTGTGTATTCCCAATGATCCCGGTTACTGTAACCTTTTTTACAAAAAGATCGGAAAGCAGGAAGAAAGGAATTACCAATGCAGTTTTTTACGGCCTGTTTATTTTCCTGATCTATGTGGCCATCACTATTCCTTTTCACATTGCCAGCAAAACGATCAGCCCTGAAATTTTTAATAATATTTCCACCAATGTGTGGCTCAACCTGGTCTTCTTTGCCGTATTTGTTTTCTTTGCCCTTTCTTTTTTCGGCCTTTTTGAAATTGTGCTGCCTTCTTCCATCGCCAACAAGGCAGATTCAAAATCGGGGTTGGGAAATGCAGCCGGTATATTTTTTATGGCAGGTACATTGGCGGTTGTTTCCTTTTCCTGCACGGGTCCAATATTGGGTACTTTGTTAGCCAATGTTGCAAATGAAGGCCCATGGCCACTTACAGCCGGTGCAGCCGGTTTTGGTATTGCGCTGGGATTACCCTTTGCGTTATTTGCCATGTTCCCCCAATGGTTGCATTCCTTACCAAAGTCTGGGGGATGGATGACAGATGTAAAAGTAGTGCTGGGTTTTGTGGAACTGGCCCTGGCAGTAAAATTTTTCGCCAATGCTGATAACGTTGAACAATGGGGTATTTTAAAAAGAGAAATTTTTGTGGGCCTCTGGATTATCATTGGGGTGATGATCGTATTATATTTATTGGGCTGGCTGCGATTTAGCCATAGCAATACGGTAAAGAAATTCTCCGCTATTCGAATTGCGTTCCTCATTTTATTTGGCGCCACCACTGTATACTTACTTCCGGGTGTTACCAATACCCGTTGGGCAAACCTCGGTTTACTTAGTGGTTTTCCACCACCGCTATCGTATAGTATCTATAAGCACCATGTATTGATTACTGAGGGGATCAAGCCGCTGCACAATGAATATGAAAAAGCATTGCTGCAGGCCAGGGCAGAGCATAAGCCACTGCTGATCGACTTTACAGGATGGGCCTGCGTTAACTGCCGGCGAATGGAAGAAAAAGTGTGGACCAATAAGGAAGTGGACAGCCTGATGAGAAACAAATTTGTAGTGGTGTCTTTGTATGTGGATGAAAAAACCAAACTGCCTGCAACAGAACAATCAGTATATAAAACAGCCAGTGGTAATGAAAAGCAGATATTATCCATAGGAGATAAGTGGGCTACTTTTCAATCAGAAAATTTTAATGCTGCCTCCCAGCCGCAATATGCCATCATCAATGCTGATGAAATCGCTTTGACAAAAACAAAATTTTATACCCCGGAACCAACAGCATTTGCCGATTGGTTAAAGTGTGGGCTGGATGCTTTTGGCAAAACAAAAAAGTAAAAGTTTGAACCAGCCAAAAAAAGTGTACTCGTTATAAGTGCCTTGCAACAAAAATAAAACCCTCCATTGCGGGAGGGTTTAGTGATATGGGGGGTTACAGTGTAATTATTTTTTGCAATAAGTATAGTTAACTGATACGTAAAGGGATTTTAGGTTTACAATGCAATTTGTTTTTCAGTCATCATTTTGCGCATGTTGATAAGGCCATAGCGCATTCTTCCTAAAGCCGTGTTGATGCTGCATTTGGTGAGTTCTGCAATTTCTTTAAAGCTCAGGTCTGCATAGTGGCGCATGATGATCACTTCCCTTTGGTCTTCCGGCAGCATATCAATCATTTTGCGCACCCTGTCGTGGCTTTGACTCTGCATCATTTTTTGTTCAGGGCTGGGTTCGTTAAAGTTCAGCACTTCAAAAATGTCGCGGTCATCACTTGTTTTGATGCTTGGGCTGCGTTTTACTTTTCTGAAATGATCTACACACATATTGTGTGCAATCCTCAGTGCCCACGGTAAAAATTTACCTTCTTCCGTATAGCGTCCGCCTTTCAGCGTATCTATAATGCGGATGAATACATCCTGGAATAAATCTTCCGCCAGGTACTTGTCTTTTACCAGCAGGTAAATAGACGTGTAAATTTTGTCTTTGTAACGGGTAACAAGGGAGGAAAGGGCTTCTGTGTTACCATCTACATACAGGTGTACTAACTGCTGATCAGTTAAGCTTGTCAGGCATTTCATAATTCTTACGGTTTTAGGTTTGTTATAGATTTGGATAGTGTTACCAAGAAATAATTCGAAAGGAGAGGAGCGTAGAAGGCTGTCTGGAAGGCTTTCGGCTTTTCACTTTGTCATCAGATATTGGTTTGATAAAAGTAATGTTATTTTGATCTGAACCAAATTTATTTTAACAATTTTTTGTATTAATATCAAAATCGGGTACTAGTACTCCGGTTTTGGTGGTATTTACTTTTTTTTAAACGTAATTATACGTTGTTATTTTACTTTTCCTGCCTTACTTTAAACCTTGAAGGGGTTATTTTTGTAATTACTACTATTATGGCGACTAAAACGATCAGTAAAAAAAATAACGGTTTTTCATCTGCTTCACCCGACGGGATATTGATAAAAGGCGCAAGGGTACACAATTTAAAAGATGTAACGGTTACGATTCCACGAAATAAACTGGTGGTGGTAACAGGTGTATCAGGTTCGGGAAAATCTTCCTTAACAATAGATACATTATTTGCAGAAGGGCAGCGCCGCTATGCAGAAAGCCTGAGTGCTTATGCCCGGCAGTTCATGCAGCGGATGAATAAACCGGATGTGGATTATATCAAGGGCCTTTGCCCCGCAATTGCCATAGAACAGAAAGTAATTACCCGTACTCCACGCAGTACCGTGGGCAGTATGACGGAGATTTACGATTACCTTCGGCTCCTTTATGCACGGGTGGGGAAAACGATATCCCCGGTAAGTGGAAGGGAAGTAAAGAAAGATGATGTGGCAGATGTGGTGAATGCCATCAAAGCGTTGAAGGTGGGGGATAAAGTATTGGTAGTGGTTCCATTTAGGCAGCATGCCAAACGGGACGTAAAAGAAGAACTGAATATCCTGTTGCAGAAAGGGTTTTCAAGGGTAGCTACTCCAAATGCCTCTTCCGGAAGTGGTTTAGAGCCAAAGCGTATTGAAGACTTATTAGAAACAGGCAACTTAAAAAATTCAGGTAAAATATATTTACTGGTAGACAGATTGATGGTAAAAGAATTTGATGAAGATGATATTCATCGCATTTCTGATTCGGTGAATACCGCTTTCTATGAAGGCGAAGGTGATATGATGATGGAGATAAACGGGGAAAAGATAGTGCACTTCAGCAATAAGTTTGAACTGGATGGGATAGCTTTTGAGGAACCGGTTCCTAACCTGTTTTCCTTTAATAATCCTTTCGGGGCATGCCCCACCTGTGAAGGTTTTTCACAAGTATTGGGCATTGATAGCGACCTCGTGATACCGGATAAGAATTTGAGTGTATATGAAGGTGCGGTAGCACCCTGGAAAGGAGAAAAAATGGGGTTGTGGAGAGAAGCATTTGTACGGGCGGCCAAAAATTTTAACTTCCCGGTACACAAACCCGTGATTGATCTTTCTACAGAAGAACTGGCTGCCTTATGGGAAGGTAATACCTATGCCAACGGTATCAATGATTTTTTCAGGGAGGTAGAACAGAACTTATACAAAGTGCAATACCGGGTAATGCTAAGCCGCTACCGTGGCCGCACACTCTGCCATGATTGTAAAGGCTACCGGCTGCGTAAAGAAGCATTGTATGTAAAAACAGGCGGGAAACATATTGGTGAATTATGTGCCATGCCGGTTAAAGATTTACAGGTATGGTTTGCTCAGTTAAAATGGAGTGCCTACGATAAACAGGTTGCCAGGAGGATTTTATTGGAAATTGATAATCGCATAAACACTTTGCTGGACGTAGGTTTGGGGTATCTTACCTTAAACCGCCTGGCCAATTCATTGAGCGGCGGCGAAAGCCAGCGCATACAGCTTACCCGCAGCCTTGGAAGCAATTTGACCA
>JAYVUL010000022.1:0-2811 GCA_043787935.1 Chitinophagaceae bacterium
CCGTCAAAGGTCTGGTACACGCCCAGGCTGTTATTCACCGATTTTTTAGAATCCCATACATAAAATATTTTTCCTACGCTGGAGGAACGGCCCAGTGCATCAAAGTCAATAGCCGACGGATACAGGTTGGATACCACACCAAAACTTCCGGCTGGTATCGACGGGGTAACCTGGCTACCGGTATATACCGTACCGTTAGTCCGCAGCGTGGTGGCAGAAGCGTTGGTGATTAAACCCGATACCCCTTTGCTGCGTTCGCCACGGATGTACAGGAAATACGCTTTATTATTGGCAATTGCAGTATTGGTTGTGGTGACTCCTGACCATCCCGTGCCATTCCAGGTTAATAAAGCGGGAGTGGCACCGGTGTTATCGAAGCCCGCAGCCTGTGCTGCTCCCAGGGCACCCGTTCCCGTAATCTGTGTGCCAAAATTAGCAAGATTATTATCTAATGGATTGGGGTTGGCAGTGCCTTCCTGCCATGCCTGGCGGATCGTTTGCCCGTTGCCAAAAGTAGGCACGGATAAGAACCTCCACGAGCGGAAACCATTATCAGGGATATAGCGTTCTACCGTTACATTGGTAGCGCCATTTAATGTTCCCAGTACTTTTCCTAAAGAAGCTGTACCGGTTCCATCTGATTTAAACGTTACCAGCTTGCCGCCAAAATCTGCTATGCCTGTTGAAGTGATATCCAGGGTTTTGCCTGGGTTAACCGCAAGGGTTCCTGTTCCACTGACGGTTAATGTACCCGCTACAGAGAAATCAACATCCAGTTGTGGTGTACCGGAGTTGATAATAATGTTGTCGGCTGACAAGGGTTTACTTAAAGTATTCCAGTTGCCATCTACTGACCAAATGTTGGAAATGTTTCCTGTCCAGGTGACATCTTGTGACTTAAATACAATCTTAAATCGACTGGCGGCTTTAGAGCCTGCATTGGCATCAACAGTAAAGTTGTAGATGGTAGTATTGGTTAAGCTCACCGGCACCATGCTGTTTAGGTAGCTGTCTTTTAAAAACGCCATTAAACCGGGGAGGCTGAGTTCAGAAGGCAGGATCTCTATTTTATAAGAGATTTGCCTCAATTGATTCATGTTGAAGAATATAGTATCGGGATTATGAAGTATTGGCCTTCTTTCCACCACCAGGTCAGTATTGGCTTTTAAGATACCAAAGTTTTCACCAAAGTTGGGGCTCTTCCGCACATCCAGCACATCAATTCCATTACTGAAAGAAGCGTCAAACTGTATCAGGTTACCATCTGCCAGGTCTGTACTGCTGGTATTTATGGCATATAAATTTGTAATTATTGAAGCCCCTAAACTAAGGGTGCCAGAAGGCCTGTTTACTACACTGCTGCCTGTGGCTTTGGCAGATTCATTAATAACAATGGTACCGGTGCTGCCTAATGCCTGCATAAAGAATGCAGCGCCGCTTTCGAGGAAGTTTTGGATAGAACCGGTGCTGCCATAGCTGCCTAAACCGGGAGTAACGATATAATTGGCACCGCTTCTGGTAAAGGTTTGATAAGCACCATAACCAGAACCACCAGTTAATTTTGGATCCCATACCTGGAATGCATCTACCATGCCGCCTCCTAAGGTGATGTTGCGCATATCAAGCCTTGACGCAAAAGGATTGCCCACCAAACCATACTGCCCTGCAACCACATTGGCAATGCCGGTTTGATTGCCTGTGTACAGGCTGCCGGTAGTGCGTAAGGTTGTAGCGGTAGTGGCAGGATTGTTTAAAGCCACACCTCCCAACTGACCGTTGGAACTCCTGTCGCCCCTTACAAAAAGGAAGTAACCGGGCCAGGAATTTACATTAGTGGTGAGCGTATTGGTAATCCCGATCAGGTTATCGGTAGCCGGATCATAACGGAACAGGGAATAGCCCGGAGATACCTTATCAAAACCAAGCGCCTGCACCGCAGCATCGCTTGCGCCGGGGGCAGTGATATCTGTACCAAATCCGGCGTTGGTGTTGGAAGTATTATTCGATTGCCCTTCCTGCCAGGCCGCATTAACGGTTTGGCCGCTGGTGGGGGCTGCCAATAACCTCCAGCCTTTGTAGGTATTTTGAGGAATAAACCGCTCTACCACAACATTCCCGCTGATATAGCCGCCGGTAGTGCGGCCCTGCCCTACCCTGGCCGTACCACTGCTGGAAGACTTAAGGGTTAAAAAACCTGCAGTAGTTAAGGTAGCTGTACCCGTTACCGTTACTGACCCCTCGCTGCTGCTGCCATCATACGCGGTAATGTTGAGTGCATTGCCCAAAGTGGCGGTGGCGCCCGTATTTAATGTTAAGTTCTTAAGGTAATTATTGGTGCTGCCTGAAGCAAAGAACAAACTGCCTGCTGTGCCGCCAATGGTTAAATTACTTGTATTGGAACCTGACAGGTTGCCGGATGTTCTGGATACTGCACCGTTGATGGTAAGTATATTGGAACCGATGCTAAGGTTTCCCGTGTTAAGGTTAAGGGTACCGGTAGTTACGCTTCCATTGAGCGAAGCGCCGCTACTGTTGGATATTTTTAACCCGCCGGTGTAAGTCAGCGCATCCACAGATTGTGCTGCTCCTGACCCTGCAAATTCTACCAGGAGGCTGGTAAGTGTTTTGGTAAGTGTGTATTGGGTTGCAAAGTTATTGCTGCCCGTAACCCTGGTTACCTGCGCAGTGCCGCTTCCCGCCAGTGTACCTGCCCCGCTGATAATATCCGCTGCAGCCGGGGTAAAGGTGCCATTCACTGTCATTGCTGATGCCACACTAAAATTGCCGCTTCCCGTAATGGTACCTGATACC
>JAYVUL010000023.1:0-11224 GCA_043787935.1 Chitinophagaceae bacterium
GGAGGGCGCGGCTACTGCCGGTGGAAAATTATTTCTTACTTATTTAGAAAATGCAGCCAGCAAAGTATATCAATGCGACTTAACGGGAAAACTGGAGCGGGAAATAAAACTTCCCGGAATAGGCACTGCCAGTGGCATTAATGGAAAGAAAGAAGATACAAAACTGTTTTATACTTATACCTCCTTCAATACGCCCAACACCATTTATCGCTACGATATCGCCAGTGGTAAAAGTGAACTGTTCCGCAAACCGGAGGTGAAACTTAACCCGGATGATTATATCACAGTACAATCATTTTTCAGGAGTATGGATGGCGTTTCGGTCCCAATGTTCATTACTTATAAAAGGGACTTAAAATTTGACGGGAAAAATCCTACATTGATTTATGGCTATGGCGGTTTCAATATTCCGCTAACGCCAACGTTTAGCATCTCCAATGCTTTCTTCCTTGAACAGGGAGGCGTGTATGTACAGGTGAGCCTGCGTGGAGGCAATGAGTATGGTGAAGACTGGCATAAAGCAGGTATGCTGCAAAACAAACAAAATGTGTTCAACGATATTTTTGCAGCCGTTGCCTTTTTGAAGGAAAAGAAATATACCAATCCCGGAAAAATTGCACTACGTGGCGGCAGCAATGGAGGATTGCTTGTAGGAGCCTGCATTACACAGCATCCTGAATTATTTAAAGTGGCAATACCGCAGGTAGGGGTGCTGGATATGTTACGGTATCATTTGTTCACCATTGGATGGGCATGGGCGGTAGAATATGGCCGCAGTGATAAGAAAGAAGATTTTGACAACCTGTTTAAATTTTCACCACTGCATAATTTAAAGAAAGGAACAACTTATCCGGCTACTTTGATCACTACTGCCGACCACGATGACAGGGTAGTGCCGGCACATAGTTTTAAATTTGCTGCAGCAATGCAGGAGGCCAATGATGGGAAAAACCCCACATTGATAAGGATTGACAGCAAGGCCGGGCATGGTGCTGGAAAGCCTACTAACAAAGTGATTGAAGAGGCGGCAGATATCTGGAGTTTTGTGTTGTATAATTTGGACGCCCCACTCAACCTTACGCCAACCAGCGGGGAGCAGCAGGGCGGAAGTGTTATGGAAGCGTAAAGAAAAACAGCTGATATGGAAGATAAAATGTTTAATGAAAATCTGAAGACCCATCCCTTCTCCACTGGAAAGGAGACAAGAGGGATCAGGCTTCTTGTTACAGGCTCCAACGGTTTGCTCGGCCAGCACTTAATCAAACTGCTGATTGAAAAAACTTCTTATCAGGTTATTGCAACCGGGAGGGGAGAAAACCGTTTGCCTTTTCCATCGTCTGAACGCTACCATTATTTTTCACTGGATATTACCGATGGATTGGCAGTAAATGATTTTATTCTTTTCCACCAACCGGACGTGATCATCCATGCGGCTGCTATGACACAGCCTGATATTTGTGAACTTCATGCTGTGGAATGCTGGAATGTGAATGTGACGGCTACCCGGTTTTTAGTGAATGCTGCTGAAAGTATCCATGCCCGTTTTATTTATATCTCCACCGATTTCGTTTTTGATGGTTTGAATGGCCCTTATAAAGAAACGGATGAAACAGGTCCGGTAAATTATTATGGCAGCAGCAAACTGGCAGCAGAAAAATCGGTGATAGAAAGCAAATTATCATGGGCCATTGTCAGAACGGTTCTTGTATATGGAAATATCTTAGTGGGCAACCGCAGTAATATTATCAGTTGGGTAAAAGAGAATGCAGAAAATCATCAACCCATTAAGGTGGTCAATGATCAGTTGCGCACGCCTACTTATGTGGAAGACCTCGCAAACGGAATTTTATTGGTGCTGGAAAAAAATGCCACTGGTATTTATCATATCTCCGGCGAAGAAAGTATGAGCCCTTATGATATGGCAATCGCTACTGCTGATTATATGCATTCAGACAAATCATTGATGACTGAAGTAAATGCAGCTACTTTTACCCAACCTGCCCAACGGCCATTGCGAACAGGTTTTATTATTGACAAAGCAAAGAGAGAATTGGGCTATCATCCGTTGAGTTTTACGGAGTCGTTGAAAAAAATGCTGGGTTAGTTTCATGCCACGGAACAAAAAATACAAAGCAGACAACGTTGTGTTCGATGCATACTTTGTGAGCTTCGTGTGAAATAATCAGAGCGGAAAACGGGGCTCGAACCCGCCACCTCCAGTTTGGGAAACTGGTGCTCTACCAGATGAGCTACTTCCGCTTGGTACTATATTGCAGGGTGAACACCCCCAAAAGGATGGCTTACCCGTTTCAAATTTACATCCTTTCCGGAACTTTTACACCCAGCAGCTGCATCCCACTTTTAATAACTGTGGAGGTCATCTCTGCTATCTGCAAACGCAGTTGTTTCTTCTCCGCTGTTTCAGCGTTGGTAACAGAATGTTCTGTATAAAATGAATTGAATGTCTGTGCCAACTGAAAAACATAATTCGCAATCACCGAAGGATTGTGTTCAATACAAGCCTGCTCTATTGCTGCAGGGTATTGTTCCAAATTCACCAGCACAGCCTTCTCCAATGGCAATAGGTTGGTAGCGTCTGCCGTCTGTCGCCCATGGTCAGTAGTTCCTTCAACTTTCTTCAAAATACTTTTTATCCTTGCATGAGTGTACTGCACAAACGGCCCGGTAAATCCATGAAAATCGATGCTCTCATCCGGGTTAAATACCATGGTCTTTTTTGGGTCAACCCTTAGTAAATAAAATTTCATGGCACCCAATCCGAGCGTATCATAAAGTTCTTTCAATTCGTCTTCTGTAAAGTCTTTTACTTTGCCCAGTTCTTCAGTTAATTGTTTGGAAGTAGCCACCATTTCATCTACCATATCATCAGCATCCACCACGGTGCCTTCCCGGCTTTTCATTTTGCCGGTGGTGAGTTCCACCATACCGTAACTTAAATGGTAAATGCCGGAAGCATTGGCAATGCCCAGTTTTTCGCAGATCAGTTGCAGCACTTTCATGTGGTAGTTCTGTTCATTGCCGATCACGTAAATGCTCTGGTCAATTTTGTATTGCTCATATTTTTGCAGCGCCAGGCCAATATCCTGGGTGATATACACAGAGGTGCCATCCTTGCGCTGTACCAGCTTTTCATCCAGCCCGTCAGCAGTCAGGTCTATCCAGATGCTGCCATCTTCTTTTTTAAAAAATACATTTTTATCAAGGCCCTGCTGTACAATGTCTTTACCCAGCAGGTAAGTGTTGCTTTCATAATAGGTAATATCAAAGTCGCTGCCAATCTTTTTGTAGGTTACCGCAAACCCATCGTACACCCATTGGTTCATTTTCTTCCATAATGCAATCACTTCGGGGTTGCCTTCTTCCCAATCCAGCAGCATTTGCTGGGTGGCTTTCATAATTGGAGCTTCCTTTTCAGCAGTAGCCTTTTCAACACCCTCGCTTATCAATTTTTCAACCTGCTTCTTGTATTCATCATTGAACAGTACATAATATTTGCCCACCAGGTGGTCTCCTTTTATGCCACTGCTTTGTGGTGTTTCGCCGTTGGCAAATAGTTGCCAGGCGATCATACTTTTGCAGATATGGATGCCCCGGTCGTTTACAATAGCACTTTTTATCACTTCATAACCATTGGCTTTCAATATCTCACTTACACTCCATCCCAAAAAATTATTTCTTAAATGGCCAAGGTGCAAAGGTTTGTTGGTATTGGGAGAAGAATATTCCACCATCACTTTTTTGCCATTCATTTCCTTTTTGCCGTAGCAGATATCCTTATAATTTTTTTGTAAAAGACTGATCCAGAAATTATCTGCAATGGACAGGTTTAAAAAACCTTTGATGATATTGAAATCAGTGAAAAGTTCGGGATAATTTCCTGTCAGGTACCCTCCCAGCGCAGTGCCAATCGCTTCCGGCGATAACTTCAGTGTTTTAACCATTGAAAACATCACAATGGTATAATCTCCTTCAAACTCTGGTTTGGTCTGGTTGACCTGGAAATCTTTTTCTGTATATGAATGATTGTATAAGTTATTCAACGCAGTGATAGTGCGCTGCTGTATGGTTTTTGTTATTGACATGCTACAAAAATACTTCTTTCATACAAAGCGTACAAAGAATACAACAGAAACAAAAAGGGCCTGATTTTTCAAACCCTTTTTGTTTTCATGGTTACATCCTTTACAGGTTGGCTATCGTTATTTCTTTTGGATACTTTATGGTGTAACTAAATCTCACCTTTTTGCTTTCACCGGGTTTTAAAGAAATTTTCCATGTCAGTACACCCGTTTCTTCATTCACCAAGGCATTACCGCTTTCTTCTAATTTTACTTCCACCTCTTTTACATTGCTGATGGGGTGTTGGTCTTTAAGCAATAAATCCACCTCCGTTAATTTGTTGTTCTTCACCGTAAGTTCATAGGTGAAGGTTTGTTTGGTACTGCCGCCACTGGTTTTGGTACTGGTGTAATCTTTTACCACGCTGCGTTTAATAGCTACCCTTTTGTCTTTGCCCAAAGATAAATTCAATGTGTCAGCAGTGCTGTTGGGATCGATCATTGATTTGCCGATATAGGTATTGTCCATAATGATATTAGCACTGCCGGGTAACAGGTCCAGCTTTTGCCAGTCGGCAATTTCTGCCAGCAGGTAAGCATCTTTATCCAGTTTGGGTACTGCATAATTTTTCAATGTGGCAGTTATCTTTTGTTCTTTGATGGTTACGGTGTGGATCTGTCCATCGCTTTCAATATTGTAAGGGAGGTCTATTTCAAAGTTGGTATTAAGCTGGCTTTCCGTAAGGGTGGTGTATTGCTGGATGGTGGATGGGTCAACAGTTTGAAGAGCATCTGCAAATTTGTTTTCTCTTTTAATACCCCTTGCAGAACTTACCACTACTTCCTGCAAAGCATTTTCATCTTTTGCAAAAGATTGAATAGAATTTAGTTGATAATAATTATTGGTCACCGGTGCTTTCATCTTGTCATACAATGGCTTTACATATTGCTGCAGGTACCAGGGAGTAAGAATGGGGGCCACGCCGCCCCAACTTGGGTTGGAGGTACTTAGTGTGAGTTTGGTTTGTTTCCAGTCGATACCTGTTGACTGCGTTACAGCGGCTTTATACACTAGTTTTAATTCGTTGGTTTTTGAATTCACCCTTACATCATACAAAGGAGTAAAGCCTGCATTGTTGGTAAAATAACTGAATGAAACCGGTATCTCGCCGGAATTGCTGCAGATCACCTGCAGGGTCAACTGGCCGTAAGACTTCACCGGCTTAACAGGTTTGTTCTCCGTTTCATTGATCCTTGTTTGTATTGCAGTAATTCTATCTGTGAGTTCATCATAGGCTTCGCTTAATTTGAATAAGGCAGTTTTTGCTTTTTCAATTTTAGCGGTGTTGGCATTGATGAGCTTCAGTGCCTCATCGCTGCTGATGGTTTTGTTACTGATCTCTTTCATCGCCAGTTCTATCAGGGTGTTGGTCTTGTTCAGTGTTTCCTTTTCTATTTCTACCAGGTTGTTGTTACGGTCCTGTTCTTTCTGGATAAGTTTAATACTGTCCTGCAATTTCTTTATCATTGGATTGATTACCACCGGCACCGTTGGCGTAAATACTGAAAAGTTTTGAGACAGCAGCGCCACATTTTCCGGAATATTGATCTGAAGGCTGTTGATGTCAATGGCAGTGCTGAGGTGGCTGATAACGATTTGTTTGGTAGCCGCAATCACGTTCACTCTGGCATTGTGGGTAAGTTCTGCACCATAACCGAAATAGACAGTGGCAGTGGAAAGTGTGGCGACAGCCTTTGCCGTATCTTGAGCTGAAAGTAAGTTGGTCGCTGTTAAAAAAATAATAGCAGCAGTTAATAATTTTTTCATAATAAATTAATTTGTTTCCGTTAGGATGAGGAAGGGAATTGGATTACATAAAAAAGGCGAAAAAAAATTTACTATATAAACAAGGAGCTGGAAAGGAATTACTTTATTATACTCTTTATTTCTACCAGCCGAATTAGGATTCTTTCTTCTTCTGTCTTTTAAGGAAAAGATATAAGCTGGTTTTGATGCCCGAAATCTTTAAACTGTAGTTTTGAGGAACAGGTTCCTTTTTAATCGAATGCAGAGATAATATAGTTGGGAAAGTCCAATACTGATAATACGTATATAAGAGTTGGACTTCTCAGCTTCCTGTAAACTTTACCACCAAACCCCAAATGCAGCATGCAACCCTGGTTCATAAAAATCAACGCCAAAAAATTCCGCTCCACGCCTTATCTTTGCGCCCATTTTAGAAAATTATGATCAGTGTAAATAATGTGACCCTGGCCTATGGCAAAAGGGTGTTGTTTGATGAAGTAAATATCAGTTTTACCAAGGGCAACTGTTATGGGGTGATTGGTGCCAATGGAGCCGGTAAATCTACTTTTATAAAAATACTGAGTGGTGAAATTGAACCCAATAAGGGAACAGTTACCATCTCTCCAGGCGAAAGGCTGGCCATGCTGCGGCAGGATCATTTTGAATTTGACCAGACCAGTGTGCTGCACACCGTAATGATGGGCCACAAAAAAATGTGGAGCCTGATGCTGGAAAAAGATGCCATTTATATGAAGGAAGATTTCAGCGAAGCGGATGGAATGAAGGCTGGTGAACTGGAACATGAGTTTGGTGAAATGGGCGGCTATACTGCAGAAAGCGATGCGGCACAGTTGCTGAACGAACTGGGGGTGAAAGAAGAAATGCACCAGCAACTGATGAATGATATCCCTGCCAACATCAAAGTAAGGGTGCTGCTGGCGCAGGCTTTGTTTGGCAACCCCGATATTTTGCTGCTGGATGAACCGACCAATAACCTCGATGTGGAAACCATCAGCTGGTTGGAAAACTTTTTGGCCGACTACGAAAACATTGTACTCGTAGTGAGCCATGACCGTCACTTTTTAGATTCGGTATGTACGCACGTGGCGGATGTGGACAAACAAAAAATTAAGATATATACCGGTAACTATACCTTCTGGTACGAAAGCTCCCAGTTGGCGGCAAGACAGGCTGGCGACAAGAACAAGAAAATGGAGGAGAAGAAGAAAGACCTGCTGGAATTCATAGCCCGGTTTAGTGCCAACGCTTCCAAAAGCAAGCAGGCCACCAGCCGTAAAAAAGCTTTGGATAAACTGGTGTTTGAAGACATTACTCCAAGCAACCGTAAATACCCGGGTATTATTTTTAAACCCGAGAGGGAAGTGGGTAACCAGATTTTGAATGTAGAAAAATTGTCCAAATCATTTGATGGCAAAGCCTTGTTCAGCAATATTACTTTTGATATTGTAAAAGGGCAGAAGATCGCTTTCCTCAGCCGCAACCCGCTTGCGCTCACAACTTTTTTTGAAATCATCAATGGAAGGGTAAAGGCGGATCATGGTAAATACGAATGGGGCACCACAATTACCTCTGCCTATTTGCCAAATGACAATACCGAATTTTTCACCGGCACCCTGAACCTGATGGATTGGTTGCGCCAGTTTGTACCACCAAACACCAAAGATGTGGATGAAGATTTTATCCGGGGTTTTTTGGGTAAAATGTTATTTAGTGGCGATGAAATTTTAAAGAAGACAAATGTATTGAGTGGAGGAGAAAAAGTGCGTTGCATGGTTAGCAAGATGATGCTTCAAAATCCCAACCTGGTTATGCTGGATGAACCAACGAACCACCTGGACCTGGAAAGTATCACTGCTTTTAATGATGGTATGCTAAACTTTCCCGGTATTGTGATGCTGACCACCCATGATCACCAGTTTATGCAGACAGTTGCTGACCGTATCATTGAAATTACCCCAAAAGGAATGATTGATCGCCTGATGACCTATGATGAATACCTGGAAGATGCCAGGGTGAAGGAATTGAAAGAGGAACTGTATAGTTAAACGATTGATAAAAGTAATGTTCAGGGAAGCCAGGGTTTTAAAACTGAACCTACTTTTTTTATGTGCTGGCATGATTTTTACAATTAAGGCATTGAAACAAAAATTTAGAAACATGAGAAAAAACTTTTTATTAGCAGCGGTACTTACCCTGCTGACAGTATTGAATGCAGCAGCACAAAAGCGCAGCTCTAGTTACAATGGCCATAACTATACCACCGCGCTTGGGGTAAAATTTTACCCGGGTGCCATCAGCCTTAAACATTTTATAAGTGATCAAAATGCCCTCGAAGGCTTGGGATACTTTTGGGACAAGGGTTTCAGGATAACCGGCTTGTATGAGATACATGGCAATATCAATGGGGCTCCCGGCCTAAAATGGTATATTGGTCCTGGTGCACACGTTGGTTTTTACAATACCAAATATGGAGGAGGCTCCTCAATAGGTATTGATGGCGTTTTAGGGCTTGATTATAAGTTTAGTGGCGCTCCAATTAATATGTCACTTGACTGGCAACCTTCATTTGAATTTGGAAATAAATATGGTAATGGCTTTTCCGGCAACTGGGGTGGTTTGGCCATAAGATATACTTTCTAAACTATAAGGGCTCACGTTTTACATCTGATAATCTTGCTTATTTATAAGCAAGATTTTTTTTGCTTCTTTATTTTCTCAATTCGGGGTTATCTTTGCCCACATTTTTTTTAGATGAAAAACGGAATCATTTCAATTATTGATTTTTTTTACCCTCCATTCAGGCGGCTGATGCCGCTGCAAACTTTTCGGTATGCGGCTTGCGGAGGCGGGAATATGGTGCTTGGGTTTATTATTTTCACTTCCGTTTTTCACATGGTGGACCGGTATAAGGTAGTTGACTTTGGATTCAGCGTTTTTAAGCCTCACAGTTTTGCCCTGTTCTGTTCTTCCAGTACGGTTTTTGTTGTCGGTTTTTTTTTAAACAAATATGTTGTATTCACCGCATCTAATTTGCGGGGCAGGATACAGTTTTTCCGTTATTTTTTATCCTCCCTTTCCAGTTTCTGTATCAACTATTTTTTGTTGAATGCTTTGGTATTGTACCTGAATATGTACCCGGTGCTGGCCCAGGTAATTGTAACGGCCATTGTGGTCACCATCAGTTTTTTCATGCAGCAATATTTTACTTTTAAAGTAAAAGAAGAGTTGGGATAAAAATTTTCGGCTTTCATCAGGGATTAAAAATCAATAGCAGGTGCCCACTGTAAGAAAATGACCAGGCGAACAGTATTATGCGCCAGCTCGTCTTATTTGACCGCATTATTTATCAGTATCAGCGTTCCTGGAACCCATCTTCTGCCATTTTTTCACTAAATCCCCCATGGCACAATGATTGACAAACCTCAGTGAACAAAAACATAATCAAATCATGGGAAAGATAATTGGTATAGATTTAGGAACAACCAACAGCTGCGTTGCTGTTATGGAAGGCAACGAACCTGTGGTAATAGCCAACGATGAAGGCCGCCGTACAACGCCCTCCATTGTTGCATTTTTAAAAAATGGCGAACGTAAAGTAGGTGATCCGGCCAAGCGCCAGGCCATCACCAATCCGCAGAACACCATTATGAGTGTGAAGCGTTATATGGGCCACAAGTGGAATGAAGTGACAACCGACATAAGCCACAGCAGTTACAAAGTAGTAAAAGGTGACAATGATACAGTGCGTATTGACATAGATGGCAGAATGTACACCCCGCAGGAAATTAGTGCTATGATTCTTCAGAAAATGAAGAAGACAGCTGAAGATTACCTGGGCCATGAAGTAACGGAGGCGGTAATTACAGTACCAGCTTACTTTAATGATGCACAGCGCCAGGCTACCAAAGAAGCTGGTGAAATTGCCGGCTTAACAGTACGCAGGATCATCAATGAACCTACTGCTGCAGCATTGGCTTATGGCCTTGACAAAAAACACCAGGACCAAAAGATTGCTGTATTTGACCTGGGCGGTGGCACCTTCGATATTTCCATCCTGGAATTGGGCGAAGGTGTTTTTGAAGTAAAAAGTACCAATGGTGATACTCACTTGGGTGGTGATGACTTTGATAAGGTGGTAATGGACTGGCTGGCTGATGAATTTAAAAAAGATGAAGCCATTGACCTGCGCAAAGACCCTATGAGCTGGCAGCGCTTGAAAGAAGCGGCTGAAAAAGCAAAGGTTGAATTATCATCTTCTTCAGAAACAGAAATTAATTTGCCTTATATCACTGCAGTAGATGGAGTGCCTAAGCACCTGGTAAAAAAATTAACCCGTGCAAACTTTGAAAAATTAGCAGACAGTTTGTTTGAAAGATGCTTAAAACCTTGTGAACTGGCTTTGAAAGACGCCAACTTATCCATCAGCGATATTAATGAAATTATTTTGGTTGGTGGTAGTACCCGCATACCAAAAGTTCAGGAGATAGTGGAAAAATTCTTTGGTAAAAAACCAAGTAAAGGGGTGAATCCTGATGAAGTAGTTGCTGTAGGAGCCTGCATTCAGGGGGGCGTATTAACCGGCGAAGTAAAAGATGTATTGCTGTTAGATGTTACACCGCTGAGCCTTGGTATTGAAACAATGGGTGGTGTAATGACCAGGCTGATTGAAAGCAACACTACTATCCCTACAAAAAAATCTGAAACGTTCAGCACGGCAAGCGATAACCAGCCCGGTGTTCAAATTCATGTATTACAGGGAGAAAGGCCAATGGCAAGCCAAAATAAAAGTTTGGGTATGTTTAACCTGGATGGTATACCGCCAGCACCACGTGGCGTGCCGCAGGTGGAGGTGATTTTTGATATTGATGCCAATGGTATTTTGCATGTAACTGCAAAAGATAAAGGTACCGGTAAGAGCCACAACATACGCATTGAAGCCGGAAGTGGCCTTAGCAAAGAGGAGATTGAAAAAATGAGGGCAGAAGCGAAAGCCAACGAAGCCACAGATAAACTGGAAAAAGAAAAAGTAGAAAAAATAAACCAGGCTGATAGTTTAATATTCCAGACAGAAAAGCAATTTAAAGAATATGGCGATAAGATCAGCCCTGATAAAAAAGCGCCGATTGAAGCAGCATTAGCCAAACTGAAAGAGGCTCACAAAACTCAGGATATTCCGGCTATTGATACTGCTGTAGCAGAAATGAATGCAGCATGGACAACCGCAAGTGAAGAAATGTACAAAGCAACCCAGGAAGCTGGTGCAGGAGCACAACAAGGCCCGGCAGGCGGCCCTGAGCAACCACAGGGAGCTGGTGCT
>JAYVUL010000024.1:0-8025 GCA_043787935.1 Chitinophagaceae bacterium
CCAAATATGCCGACTCGATATTGAATATTTTTTTAGGCATAAAGAAAGGGGATATTTATAACCTTGATATTCTGAATAAGCGGCTAGGAAAACAGATGACAGCCGAGGGTGGTGATATACAAAGCTTGTACATGGATGATGGCTACCTGTTTTTCAGGGTGGAGCCGATAGAAACTTCGGTGTACAATGATACCATCAATTTTGAAATACGCATGCAGGAAGGGCCACAGGCCACCATAGGCAAAATAGATATCAGCGGCAACGATAAAACAAAAGATTATGTTATCCGCAGGGAGTTGAGAACCATTCCGGGGGAGAAATTCAGCCGCTCCGATATTATCCGTACCCAAAGGGAGCTTGGCCAGCTGGGCTTTTTTAATCCGGAAAAAATAGTGCCCAATGTAGTACCCAATTCCGATAATGGCACAGTAGACATTAACTGGGCCGTGGAAGAAAAATCAAATGACCAGCTGGAGTTGTCTGCCGGATTTGGTGGCGGAATAGGGTTAACAGGTACCCTGGGTATTACCTTCAATAACTTTTCCATCAATAATATTTTCAATAAAAAAACCTGGGATCCCTTGCCTTCAGGAAGCGGGCAAAAACTCAGCGCCAGGATACAATCAAACGGCAGGGCGTTCAGAACTTACAATTTTTCGTTTACTGAACCCTGGCTGGGCGGGAAAAAACGCAACTCTTTCTCGGTAAGTTTTTACAATACAAAACAGTCTAATGCATACGACCGGTATGGCAGTTACTGCAGCACCTGCGGCGATACCTCTTACCTGAGAATTTTAGGTGCAAGTGTTTCACTGGGTAAACAATTAAAATGGCCGGACGATTATTTTTCCCTGGTTACCTCCCTCAATTTTCAACAATATAAATTAAGGAATTACAGAGTAAGCGGCTTTGGAGGCTTGGACAATGGAACCTCCACAAATATAAGTCTCAGGCTGGCACTTGCCCGTAATGCCTCCCAGGGTAGCCCTATCTTTCCTACAGGTGGTTCCAATTTTTTGCTTAGCGGACAGTTCACTTTACCCTATTCGTTATTGGGCCTGGTAAAAGAAACCGATAACCAGTTTAAATTTCCTGAGTTTCATAAATGGTTATTTACCGGCGAATATTATGTGCCCATTGGCATAGCCAAAGGAGCAGAAAAAAACCGCCAGTTCATTTTGAAAGTGGCAGCTAAATACGGTTTTATCGGCAAGTACAGCAGCAAAAAGGATATATCACCCTTTGAACGCTTTCAGCTGGGGGATGCCGGGTTGAGCAACAACTATGGTTTATTGGGCTATGACGTCATTGCCCACAGGGGTTACCCGGTTTACTCCAATTCTGATCCAAAAGTTAATCCTGAAAATGTAACTCCTACCGAATTTTTTACTATTTTCAATAAATATACTGTTGAGTTGCGGTATCCTTTCAGCACCAATCCAAGCAGTACCATTTATGGGCTGGCATTTTTTGAAGCTGCTAACGGATGGTATAATTTTAAAGACTATAACCCTTTTAAACTGCGTCGATCGGCTGGGGTGGGTATGCGGTTCTTTTTACCTATGTTTGGCCTGCTTGGCTTCGATTATGGCATTGGCTTTGACCGGATAACGCCGGGCGAACCCATAAAAAGCGCTTATAAATTCACTTTTATGCTGGGCCAGGAACCACAGTAAGATGTTAAAAGTTTAATTCGTTTATTTTTTTATTTGTAAAAAAACTTCCATGAAAAAATATTTGTTGTTAGCAGGCTGTCTCCTGTTTTTAGCGATAGGAGTTAATGCACAGCGTTATGCGGTGATAGATTCAAAGTACATACTTGAAAAATTACCGGAGTATAAAGAATCGCAGACAAAACTTAACCAATTCAGCGCCCTGTGGCAGCAGGAAATTGAAACAAAGCAGGCCGTTTTGGACAAAATGTATAAAGATTACGATGCAGAGCAGGTAATGCTGAGTGATGAATTGAAAAAGAAAAGGGAAGACGAATTATACAATAAAGAAAAGGAAGTGAGGGACCTGCAAAAAAAACGGTTTGGCTTTGAGGGCGACCTTTTTAAGAAGCGGCAGGAACTGATAAAACCTATACAGGACAAGGTTTATACTGCAATACAAAAACTGGCAGTAGATAAATCTTATGACTTTATTTTGGATAAAAGTGAAGGAATTACCGTTATCTTTGCCGACCCCAAATTAGACAGGAGCGATGAGGTGCTGAAGTTTTTGGGCGTTAAATAAATCACAATAGGCAAAAGACATGCAGCCATTAATTAAAAAAATCAGCATGCTGGCCTGTTTATTGTTTAGTACGGAAAATTAAATCAAAGTATAATTATTCACAAGCATCATCCCTGCTTTCTTTCAGTAAAAAATTTAGGGATGAGGTTTAAAACACTTAAAAACAACAATGAAAAAAGTAGTACTATCGCTGGTGGTTGCCATTTCAATTTTGGGTTTCACAAATACCGCTTTATCACAGGGGAAAATTGGCTACATCAGCACAGAGGAATTAATCGGGGCAATGCCCGAAACAGAAAAAGCTAATGCACAGTTACAGGACTACCAGTCATCGCTGCAGCAACAGGGTAGTGATTACTACCGGGAGTTGAATGAGAAGGACAGCATTTTTCAATTAGATTCTGCCAAGCTTTCCCCCGCTGCAAAAGAACTCAGGAGAAATGACCTGATTGCATTGTACCAAAAAGTACAGGGCTGGAACCAGACCATGCAGCAAATGGTACAGGAAAAATCACAGGCTTTAATTACGCCTATAAAAGCTAAAGCATTTGAAGCGGTTAAAGCTACCGCAAAAGAAAGCGGTTATTCTTATGTACTGGAATCTGCTGCTGTGCTGGTAGGCCCTCCGGGAGAAGATATTTTACCCCTGGTGAAGAAGAAAATGGGTATTGCAGATAAGCCTGCAGGTCAACCCAAAGCCGGTGCACCGGGCAAGCCGAAGCAATAATTTTATTCAGCCAAATAATTCAGAAAGCCATCTTATAAAACGGGATGGCTTTCTTATTTTTGATACATGACAAAGGGACCAATCGGTGTATTTGACAGTGGCTACGGTGGCTTAACTGTATTAAAAGAAATAGCAGCGAGGTTGCCGCAGTATGATTATATCTACCTGGGCGATAATGCCAGGGCACCTTATGGCAGCCGCAGCTATGATGCGGTGTACCAATATACTTTACAATGTGTAGAATGGTTTTTCACACAGGGTTGCCCGTTGGTAGTACTGGCCTGCAATACCGCCTCCGCTAAAGCCCTGCGAAGCATTCAGCAAAACGATCTCCCAAATATTGATCCATCAAAAAGGGTGCTGGGGGTGATAAGGCCAACTTCAGAAATAATAGGGCAGTTTACTAAAAATGGAAGTGTGGGAATTTTGGGCACTACCGGTACCATACAATCAAAGTCTTATTTAATTGAGATTGAAAAATTTTTTCCCGGGTGCAAAGTGTACCAGGAGGCCTGCCCTATGTGGGTGCCTCTGGTGGAAAACAACGAACATACAAGCCCTGGCGCAGATTATTTTATTGAAAAACATCTGAAAAACCTGTTGTCGCAATCAAAGGATATTGACACAATATTACTTGCCTGTACTCACTATCCCCTGTTAATAGATAAAATAAGACAATTCGTACCAGAAGGCACTACCATTCTATCGCAGGGAGAAATTGTGGCGGATAGTTTGGCAGATTATTTAAACAGGCACCCCGAAGTGACTGAAAAATGTGCAACCACCGGGCAATTAAGTTTCTTTACCACCGATGCCGCCGAAGATTTTGACGCCAAAGCAAGTATTTTTTACGGAAAACCAGTAAAATCAACCCATTTGGCACTCTAAAGGCAAAAACTTTAAACCTTAAACTTCAAACTTTTAAACTTTTCCCTTACCTTCGCCGTCCTTTCACAAACAGCAGGGATGGTGCCCTGGTGAGTGTAACTAAATCAGAGTTTAAAAAATATTTTTAAAAGGAAAATTTTAATACAATGCCAGGTAAAAAAAGAACATATCAACCGCACGTACGCCGCAGAAAACATGTGCATGGTTTTCGTCAGCGCATGCAAACTGCAAACGGTCGTAAAGTATTAGCCAGCCGCCGCAAAAAGGGCCGTGTTAAACTGACTGTTTCTGACGAACGTTTCGGTAAAAAATAAACACACTGTCCCCTAAAGGGGGTGTAAAAAATATAAGCTCTCCTTTAGGAGGGCTTTTTTAATTTTACAGCATTGGAAAATAAAGAAACATACACTCTCGGTAAAAAGGAACGGCTCAAAAGCAGGAAGGCAATCGAACAGCTATTTGGGGATGGCAAATCTTTTGCTGTGTTTCCTTTTAAAGTTATTTATAAGAAAACAACGGCAGGCCCGCAGCATTTGCAAACAGCCTTTAGTGTAAGCAAAAGATATTTTAAAAAAGCGGTACACCGCAACCGCATCAAAAGGCTGATGAGAGAGGCTTACCGCCTGCAAAAAAATGACCTCCAAAATAACCTGCAGCAAAGTAACCGTTGCCTGGCTGTATTTATAATATTTGTGGCTAAGGAACTGCCGCAATACCCGGCAATAGTATTAAAGATGGAGACGGTATTAAAAAGACTTCAAAAAATAATGAATGAAGAACCTGTTGATAATAGCTAGTTTCCCATTTATCATTTTGATAAAATTATATCAATGGATCATTTCTCCCTGGTTGGGAAGTAAATGCCGGTATACACCCACCTGCTCACATTACGGGATAGAGGCTTTAAAAAAATATGGGCCCATAAAAGGTTTGTGGCTTACCATCAAAAGAATTTCCAGGTGTCATCCCTGGGGTGGGCATGGGTACGATCCGGTGCCATAGAGCCGGCTGGCACCAAAGGCCAGACCACAATGGCCGGAATTAAAAACGGGTACCCGAAGATACCCGTCTGCAATAAGAAATCAACCACTTAATTGATCACAATTTCCTTGGCTGCGTTTTCCTTACCCGCAATTACAGGAAGGCTTACCTGCAGCACACCATCTGCATATTTAGCAGCAATGTTTGGTGTGTCGATGCTTTCATTTAAGGTAAAACTGCGTGTAAAGCCTCCCCTGCTGTATTCCCTCAGTATCCATTCCGGCCGGGAAAAACCTTCAGGCGGGGTGTAAGAAACAGTGAGTTCATTTCCATTTACTCCTAAGTGAAAATGTTCTTTGATGCGGCCGGGTGCAAACACCAGCAGTTCATAACTGCTGCCTGTTTTGTAAATGTTCACGGCTGCCCGTTGCATGGATCGGATAAACAGGTTCCTGTTTCCGTAGTTGTTGCCTTTTGCGGCGCATGACTGATTGTAGTGCATGTTTTTTGTTTTTAATTATAAAATAGATTTACAAAAAACAAAGGATAAAAATAATGCCGGAGTATGTGGGTTGTAATTATGTCAGTTAAAAGAACATTAGAGCGGCTATTTTATATCCTTCACCGACAAACCTTCTTTTTTTCTTTGCGCCTTTAAAAATTCTATGCCAAAACTCAGTTTTTTTGCAGCAGGTGATTTTTCATCCAGGATGCGCCAGAAAGGTGCTATTTTATTAAGTGCTTTTCCCTGTTCATATTCTTCGTAAGCGGCTTCGCTAACGATCCGGATGAATATGCCGCTTGTTATAGGGCAAGTCTTATCAGCATGATACAGCGATGCAAGGTCTTTACGCATTTGAGTCAAATTGCCCTGCTTTCCTTTTGGAAGCTTACGGATATAGTGATCAACAGCCAAAGGAGAAGGGATCAGCATTTTTTCCCCTGCTTTGATATCTGCAAAATTGCAGGGAGCAATTTTTACTTCTGGATCTTTTGCCAGGTCCCTTTTTTCAATCCATGTTTTTCTTTTGTAGGCACACATTGTAATATAATTTTAATTACTCCTGTTGATGCCGGAAGGCGGCCATACAGGAAGTGCTGTATAAAATTACAAATAAAAAAGGCTGCAATTTTCATCACAGCCTTTCAAAAATATATTGATTCAAATTATTTAGCCCCCGTAAATCTTTCTGCTACTTTGCTCCAGTTTACTATGTTCCAGAAAGCAGCCAGGTACTCAGCTCTCCTGTTTTGATAGTGCAGGTAATAAGCATGTTCCCATACATCACAACCCAGTACGGGAGTACCTTTTACTTCTGCAATATCCATCAATGGGTTATCCTGGTTAGGCGTAGAACTCACTTCCAGTTTACCATCTTTTACGATCAGCCATGCCCAGCCGCTTCCAAATCTTGTCATACCTGCAGTATTGAATTTATCTTTGAATGCATCAAAACTGCCAAAGGCTGCAGTAATAGCTTCTGCCAAAGCACCGCCGGGTGCGCCTCCTGCATTGGGTGCCAGGCTTTCCCAGAAGAAAGTATGGTTCCAGTGGCCGCCGCCATTATTGCGCACAGCTGGTGAGATGCTGCCTGCATGTTGTACCAGTTCTTCAATGGTCTTATTTTCATGTTCAGTACCAGCAATGGCTTTGTTTACATTATCAACATAGGCCTGGTGGTGTTTGCCATGGTGTATCTGCATGGTTTTAGTATCAATGTGTGGCTCTAATGCTTCGTAAGCAAAAGGAAGAGCGGGAAGTGTGAATGCCATAAAATAAATGTTTTAATGTTGAATGATGAGATTATTGAACCAGCTTGCAGTACGCAGGCTGTTGGACTGCAAATTTACTATTTGAAAAATCAATATATGGTATCGGAAATTAATTCTTTCCTATTTCGCAACCTATCGCCGCTTCCTGAAAAAGTCCTTCATCAGGCTGGCACATTCTTCTGTTAATATTCCGCCCTGTACAATTGTTTTCGGGTGAAAGGGACTATTACTGCCGGTGGTATGACGATACCCATTTTTCTCATCCGCTGCACCATACACTACTTTTCCAATTTTGCTCCAGTACAAAGCACCGCTGCACATTACACAGGGCTCAATGGTTACATACAGGCATGCATCAGGTAAATACTTGCTGCCAAGAAAATTAAAGGCAGAAGTCAATGCAATGATCTCTGCATGGGCGGTACTGTCGGTGAGTTTTTCTACCTGGTTGTAGCCCCGGCCGATGATGCGGTCGTTCATTACAATGATGGCACCTACCGGTACTTCCTCTTCATCAAAAGCCTTTTGTGCTTCTTTCAGTGCCTGTCTCATATATTGCTCTGCTGTCATCATTAAATTATATTATACTCCATCATCCTTTACTTTTCAATACAGGTAAGACATCATCACTTCATCCAGAAACCTGCCTTCACTTTTAAGCCAGGTATATTTTCTTAATACCCCTTCTTTTGTAAAACCACTCTTTTCATACAACCTGATGGCTTTTTCATTGGTAACGGCAGTGCTTAATTCAATTCTTGCCAATCCACGATTTTTACCCAGCTCAATTATCTCCTGCATCATTTTTGTTCCATGGCCTTTGCCTGCAAAAAGAGGATGAATAGCCACGCCACCAAGGTAAGCAGTATAAGTATTCCGGTGCGATTGAGGAACAAATTTAAACATACCCGCAGCAATCCCGCCTGCTTCATAAATGTAAATGATACCCCTTTCCAACAGCTCTTTATAAACAGGTTCAAAAGCCGCAGTATCCATCATTTCATACAGGAGGTAAGGGTTTACCTTTGGATGCATGTATAAGTTGTAAATAAAATCAAAATCAATTGGGGTGATGGCTCTTATCATAATTACCGAAGGTATCAAATTACTGAAAAGCAGTAACGGAATATCCGGCAGAAATATCCATACCCGGTCATTTTATTAGATTATTTTTATGCCCCGGTTACTTCCTTAAACATCCTTCTTTTTAACGATTGAATCATTAATATGGCAACAGTACAGCAATTAGAAAATTTACGGAACCACTTTAACAGCGGCGTCACCAGGTCATACCAGTTTCGTAAAGCCCAATTAAACAAGTTAAAGCAATCCATTATTTCGCATGAACAGCAGTTGTATGATGCGCTATATACAGACCTGAAGAAAAGTCCCGAAGAATGCTGGGTCACTGAAAACGG
>JAYVUL010000025.1:0-3179 GCA_043787935.1 Chitinophagaceae bacterium
CCCTAAATCCCAATCCTGGCTTCAGGTTTACTACCTGCTGGCAGCAATTGCAGGTGCAGCTTTTCTTTTATTACTCACAACCAAAATAGATGAATCATCTGTAAAAAAAGCCAAACAGGAGGAGGCAAAAAATATGGCAGACGATTTTATTGGCATGTTATTACTGTTAATTAAACCACTCGTACTCATATTTATTTTCAGCGCTTTTTTTTATGTGCTGATTGAACAAAGCATCATGAGCTGGCTGCCTACTTTTAATAAAGATGAATTACATCTTTCTACAAGTTTAAGCATTCAGATGGCGAGTATTTTATCTGCATCTTTTGCGTTGGGCAGGTTTTTGGCAGGTATAGTATTTAAAAAAATGGACTGGCTTTATGTGTTGCTGGGCTGCCTGGTTATTGCGGCGGCCATTGTTTTAATTACAGTTCCGCTTACCAAAGGGTTATCGCTTGGTGTCATAAACAGTATTGCAGATGTTCCCTTTGTGGCATTTGCTTTTCCTTTGATCGGGCTTTTTTTAGCACCCATTTACCCGGCCATTAATTCAGTAATATTAAGCCAGTTGCCCAAACACAAACATGCACCTATGACGGGGCTCATTGTCGTATTTTCTGCACTGGGCGGCACTACCGGCTCTATCATCACCGGCCATATTTTTGGTGCCTATGGCGGGCAAAATGCTTTTTATTTTTCACTGATACCCATAACAATCCTTATTGTTTTACTTTTTTTCTTTAGAAGACTACAAGCAAAACCCAACAGCCGGGATTTACATACCACAACCGTTGGCCATTAAATTTTACCATGCAGCAAATTGAATTTGAATACCATGATCCGCTGTTGGAAATAGTACAAGTGACCAGTATATTTCCTGACGGTAAGACTTTTGTTGACTGTGTACCTAAATTTCCGGTTGAAGAAATATTTAAAAAATACTGCGAAGAAAAAGAGAGCAAAGATTTTGATCTTAAAAATTTTGTGCTTACTAATTATGACTTGCCGCTTCCGGTTTCCGGCAATTATAAAAGCGATACCGCTAAACCCGTTACAGAAAATATTGAAGCTTTATGGCAGGAACTTACCCGTGAACCGGAAGAAACCGGAGGGTCAATCATCAAACTTCCTTTTCCATATATTGTTCCGGGCGGGCGGTTTGCAGAGATATATTACTGGGACAGTTATTTTACTATGCTGGGTTTACAGGTTTCGGGCAGGATAAATATGATTGAAAATATGATCAATAATTTTTCATACCTCATCAATCAATTTGGCTACATACCCAATGGAAACCGGAATTATTTTTTAGGGCGGTCGCAGCCGCCATTTTATTCACTGATGATAAAATTACTGGCTGCCGAAAAAGGAGATGAAATACTTGCAAAATATTTTGATCAGCTAAAAAAAGAATATAGTTTTTGGATGAAGGGTGCTGATAAAGTTAATGCTGCAAATAAAACTTACGACAGAGTTGTGCTGATGCCCGATGGTGAATTACTGAATAGGTATTGGGATCAACATAATACACCCAGGCCCGAATCTTTCAGGGAAGATATTGAACTGTCGCTGGATACAGATGAAGCAGAAATTTTCCGGCATCTGAGGGCAGGAGCTGAATCAGGATGGGATTTTTCGAGCCGCTGGTTCGGCAATAAAAAATTGTTTACGTCAATTCATACCACTGATATTATTCCTGTAGATCTGAATTGTTTGCTGGTTCACCTGGAAGAAACACTGGCCCTGGCCTGTAGTTATAATAAAGAGAATACAGAAGCAGCGCATTATCAACAGGCAGCAAAAAAACGTAAAGCAGCCATACAAAAATATTGCTGGAATGAAGAGCAGGGTTTTTATTTTGATTATGACTTTACATTAAAAAAGCAAAAAGAAATTTTTTCGCTGGCAGCAGCATATCCGTTGTTCTTTACTATTTCAACAAGTGAGCAGGCTGCAAAAATTGCTGACATCATTAATCAAGTTTTTTTACATAACGGCGGCTTAATATGTACACTTGAAACTACCGGCCAGCAATGGGATGCTCCAAACGGATGGGCTCCGTTACACTGGATAACCATTACCGGACTTGAAAACTATGGCCACCGGGAGTTGGCATCAACCATTGCAAAAAGATGGATAAACCTGTGTACAACTGTTTTTAAACGCACCGGAAAATTAATGGAAAAGTACAATGTGGTTGATACCTCTTTGGAAGCTGGCGGTGGCGAATATGCAGGCCAGGATGGGTTTGGCTGGACCAACGGCGTATTACTTGCACTCCTTAAAAAATATAACGCATAAAATATTTACCTGGGTTCCAGTATCAAAAACTGGTATGGCTGCAGGGTTAAATGTTCATGATCGGGCCCAACCCGGTAAACCTTCCGGCTCCAGTAATCAAATAATTTTTGCGGCTTCATGGCATTTTGTTTAAAGCTGTACCAGCTAATGCTGGTACTTTGGTTACTATAATTAAAAATGCAGTACACCCTTTCCTTTTCCCAGGCCCTTAAAAAACCGGCTATATGATTATTCTGGATGTTAAGCCAGGTTAAATTTTTCTTATCGGCCAAAACCGGAATTGATGAACGTATAGCAATCAATTTTTTAGTCAACGAAAAAATTTTATTTTCTGTAGTTCCTTTTTTAGCCGCCAGTTTATTTTTTTCCCAGTCAATTACGGGTCTGTGCATCCAGCGATTGTCATAATTTTTATCAGCATCATCAACATAACTGTAATCGTTTGTATAACCCTGTTCATCACCATAAAAAAGCATGGGTATGCCGCTGTTAAAAAAACTATGCGCCTGCATCAGGATGATTTTTTGTATAGAAATTTCTACTGCAGTTTTATCATCATGGTTCAATGCTTTTTCAAGTCCGCATAAAGATGCCAATGAACCGCTTATTCTGGCATCGCCTGTTTTTTCATTTACTGAAAATAATTTACCCATTGCCGGCGAGTTGTGATAATTTCCCGAATAATAATTTTTTAAAAACTTGCGGTGTTCAGCCGGATTAAAACCGGCATTGCCAATCATGCTGTCGTCGTACCCAAGCCCAATATCATCGTGGCACCTTGTATAAGTTAACCAGGAAGTACCATATGGTTTGTTCAGCAACTTTTCCTGGGCAGCCAGCATAACCTGTGTATCGCCTGTTGCCAGTGCATCCCATTGCAG
>JAYVUL010000026.1:0-20767 GCA_043787935.1 Chitinophagaceae bacterium
GAATTGGGAAGAAAAACAGGAAAAGGGTTTTATGGGTACAAGTGATAATTGATAATTTGTGCTGCATTAAAATCACTTACCTATACCACAACTTTTAACGAATATGGACAATTATCATTTACCAATTTTCAATTATCAATTATGATTCTTGTCACAGGCGGTTCAGGTTTAGTAGGCAAAGAATTAATTGCTCAATTGCTGGCTAAAGGGAAGCAGGTTATTGCTATTTATAACAAAACTGCATTGCCGGATTTTAATTCTCCGCTATTGCAACAATTTTCCTGTAATATTCTTGACGTTGCCGGCCTGGAAGAAATCATCCTGGCGCAACATATTGAACAGGTATATCACTGTGCTGCCATTGTTACCTTTAATCCTTCCCGTAAAAATGAGCTGTTTAAAGTAAATGTAGAAGGCACGGCCAATGTGGTGAATGCGGCTGTGAATGCCGGCGTAAAAAAATTGGTGCATGTAAGTTCGGTTGCTGTTTTGGGAAGGATAAGGGAAAACGAAATGGTGGATGAAACCATGAACTGGACTGAAGAAACCAGCAACAGCAATTACGGCCAAAGTAAATACCTGGGTGAGCTGGAAGTTTGGCGTGGCATTGGCGAAGGCCTGGAAGCGGTGATCGTAAACCCGGTAATCATATTGGGCGATGGCGATTGGGAGGCCGGCAGTTCAAAAATTTTTAAAAGTGTATATGATGAATCTCCGTGGTACAGCCAGGGGGTAACCGGCTTTACGGATGTGAGAGATGTGGCAAAGGCAATGATCGCATTAATGGAAAGCAATATCAGCAGCCAGCGCTTTATAATCAGCGCCGAAAATAAAAGTTATGAAGATGTATTCAACCTGATTGCAAAGGCATTTAATAAAAAAAGGCCACATAAAATGGTAACCCCTTTCATAGCAAAAATGGTCTGGCGGCTGGAAGCAATTAAAAGCTGGTTTACCCGAAAAGATCCTTTGATAACAAAAGAAACCGCTGCAACAGCCCTGGCAAAAGTGAATTATGATAACAGCAAACTGATAAAGTTCTTACCCGGCTTTCAGTATACAAAAATGGAAGATACCATTATCCATACCTGTGGCTTATTGCAACAAAAGCTTAACAACCGTTAATGTATTTTCGCCCGGTTGCAGTATTCTTATTATTTAATCCATTGCAGAAAATATTATCAGATGAAAAAAATATCCTTTCTTTTATCCATATTCTTTATATCAGCGCTGACATTTGCACAGTCGTCCTCATTCAGCGTCAGCGGTAAAATTATTGATGCGGTAACCAGGGCACCGATGCAGGCAGCTTCTGTATTTGCACAAAATACAACGATGGGTACTGCATCAGGTTCTGATGGGATGTTTACCATTTGGTTACCGAACGGCGGATACGACCTGGTGATAACATTCACCGGCTACGAAACAGTAAGCAGGAGAATTTCAACTGCAGATGCCGCTGACAGGAATATGGTGATAGAACTGAAGCAAAAAGAAAAAGCAATGGAAGAGATCGCCATTAAATCGAGCAATGAGGTAAAGGACGGCTGGCTGCTGTATGGTGATTTTTTTACAGAGAATTTTATCGGCAAAACTGCCAACAGTAAACTATGCAGCATCAAAAACACAGCAGCGTTAAAATTCTATTTCTCTAAAAAAAGGAATCGCTTAAAAGTGCTGGCATCTGAACCGCTGGAAATTGAAAACCCGGCATTGGGCTATAAAATAAAATACACGCTCGATTCTTTTACACATGATTACGGGACTTTAATGAGCAGCTTTACCGGTTATCCATTGTTTGAAGCACTGCAGCCGGCAGACACCAGCCAGGCCATCACCTGGAATGCAAACAGGCAGGCCGCTTACAAAGGCTCTATCCTTCATTTTATGCGGAGCGTGTACAATAAAAATTTAAAGGAAGAGGGTTTTGAAATTCAGCTCATTGCAAAATTGAATGGTACAGACAGTGCAATCAGGGTGGCTAACTTTTATGCTGCTTTAAACTATGGTAAAGACGACAGCACTCAGGTGGTGAGCATACATCCCAATCAACCGGATGTAGCGTTGTTGTATAAAAATGAGGTGCCTGAAACAGGCTATACCCAACTCAATGAAGAAGCGCCAAAGAAATTTGAATTATCAATAATCAACATTCCTGCAACCCAGGAAATTTCAATAGAGCAGAATGGATTTTATTATAATCAAAATGACATCACCATCAATGGCTACTGGAGTTGGGAAAAAACAGGTGATATGTTGCCGTATGATTTTAAGCCGGAGTAATAAATAATGTGCAGATTTGCTAATTCCTTATACTGTAACTGTAAGCGAAAGCTGACATGGCCTTACAACTGATCACTTTCAACCGATCACTTTTTTTCATTCATTACTTTGTTCCACAACTCAGGAATTCTTTTTATCCATACAAATTCCCTTCTTGCAATACCCACCTCCTGTGCAGGGGCTCCTAAATAAGTTTTGTTGCCTTCTATTGAAGAAGCTATGGCACTTCGTCCGAGCAGCACAGCATTCTCTCCAACCGTAAGTGTTTTGTTGATGGCCACCTGCCCCCACAAGGTAACGCCATCTTTTATTTCGGTACAGCCACCCACAATTACCTGTGCGGCAAACAAACAGTTTTTACCGATCACTGTATCATGGCCTATGTGCACCATGTTATCAAACTTGGTGCCTTCACCAATTACGGTGTCATGACTAACGCCCCTGTCAATGGTACAGTTGGCGCCAATCTCTGCAAAGTCTTTAATGATAACCCTGCCGCAACTGGGCATTTTTTTATACCACAGTTCCCTGTCTTTTTTCCCATTGTAATAAAAGGCATCGCTGCCAATAACAGTACCTGCCTGTATCACCACATTGTTGCCGATAACGCAATTATCCAGGATTGTTACGGCTGGATGAATGATACAGTTAATACCAATACGAACATTATTACCAATAAAAGCATTGGGATAAATAAACGTGCCCTCGCCAATTACTGCAGCATCGCTGATCATTTTTGATGATGGCAGAAAGGGGTTAAAATGATTGACGATTTTGCAATAGGCATCAAACGGATTGTCAACAACCAGTAAGGCTTTGCCTTCAGGGAAATCGGTTTTTTTATTGATGATGATAAATGTTGCAGCGCTGTTGATACATTTATCATAATACTTTGGATGATCTACAAAAACCACATCCCCTTTTTCCACTTTATGTATTTCATTGATACCACCCGCATCTGCTGTGGCATTTCCAATCAATTCAGCATTGATAAATTCAGCTAACCATTTTACAGAAACAGGAGAAGGGAATTGCATGTGGTAATTTTTTACAAAGGTAATGTGCTTTGCTTTTACACTAACCGCACACCAAATAATGGATAACCGGTAAATTTTTTATTTTAATTGAGAAAAAAAATGTTGTAAAAAAATAACCGCTTTTTCATCTGCCGCAACCGGAATATATCCTGATGCCCAATCCGTGCGCAGCCCGTTCAACACAAAGGAAAAAAAATTGGATGTTGCTGAAATGCAGTGACAGATATAGTTTCAGCGATTGTACCTTAACTGCATGCTGCCTGTTCATTTGTAATGATAGCGATTAATGGTTGATGCTGCAGTCATTTCATTGTTGCAAAACCATCTGCCTTATCCACAACTAAAATCAAAATGTGAATAAAAAAATGTAAATATTTTTTTTGTATAGGGAAATTTATTTTTAATATTGTGTAAGGAAATTTATTTCCCGGTACTTACTAACCCATTCATATAATAAAGCTCGGTACAAAATACCGGGCTTTATTATTATTACGATGTGCTGAAATAATTTTTTTGCAACCAATCAACAACTTTTTCTTTTGAGTTTTTACTGCATCATCTACAAGCCGTTCAACGTATTGTCTCAGTTTACTTCGCAGGAAGGAAAGCAGACATTAAAAAATATTGTTGATGTGCCTCCTGATGTGTATGCGGTGGGAAGATTGGATTACGACAGTGAAGGCTTGTTGATTTTAACCAATGATAAAAAATTAAACCAGGCCCTGCTCCATCCAAATCAACAGCATAAAAGGGAATACTGGGTGCAGGTAGACGGCAGCATTACCCCCGAAGCAATAAGTCGTTTGCAAAATGGGGTAAGCATTTCCATTGATGCCCGCCCGAATGGCACGGCCGGGCGGGGAAAAATGTACCATACCAAAACATGTGTTGCGGCGGTTTTTGATACAGCACCTGCAGTAGGGGAAAGAAATCCTCCGGTACGTTTCAGAAAAAATATTCCTACCAGCTGGATCAAAATAATATTAACCGAAGGCAAAAACAGGCAGGTGCGCAAGATGACTGCGGCGGTTGGTTTCCCTACATTGCGGCTCATTCGTTACCGGGTTGAAAAATGCAGCATCGAAGGAATGATGCCCGGCGATATGAAGCTATTGAGCCAGCAGGAAATTTATCCATTACTTCATTTAAGCAAACGATGATGATGACTGCAGTAAAAGACGGCTTTGAAATAAGTACTGACAAATCAAAGTTAAACATTACCCTTATCCACCAATATTTATCTGTTGAATCTTACTGGGCAAAAAATATCCCCCTGGCACTTGTTCAAAAAAGCATTGAAGGTTCTTTTTGCTTTGGCCTTTATTTCCAGGAACAACAAATTGGTTTTGCAAGGGTCATAACTGATTTTGCTGTTTTTGGATACCTGGCAGATGTATTTATTCTGCCGGCCTACAGGGGAAGGGGTTTATCCAAATGGCTGATGGAAACCATCATGAACCACCCGGAGTTACAAAACTTCAGAAGGTGGATGCTCGCTACAAGAGATGCACAGGGGTTGTACAGGCAGTTTGGGTTTGTGCCATTGCCCAACCCGGAAAGGATCATGCAATATCAATCGCTGGTTACTTACCCGGCTGCGGATGAAAACGAAAAAAATGAATAGTATTGCCGATAAAAATGTTTCATGGCAACATAATAAGTAACTTACAAGCTAAATAAAAACAATGCTAAAATCAATGACCGGCTTTGGTAGGGCCGAACAGACAGTAAATGAAAAAACTTTCCTGGTAGAAATAAAATCACTAAACGGAAAACAATTTGAAATACAGTTGCGCCTGCCGCCATTGCTAAGGCCGTACGAATTTGAAATAAGGAATATGCTGCAGGAGCAACTGGTACGGGGTACCATTGATTGCATCATCAACATCAAACAAAACGGCACCAGCAAACCCGTAAATATTAATACCGACCTGATAAAAGCCTATTACCAGCAGATTGAAGAACTGGCAGGCGAATTAAATATCGACACCAACTCCGTGTTGAGCGCTTTGCTTCGTTTGCCCGAAGTGGTAACACCCGCCAATGATGTTTTGAACGACAGTGATTTTGCAGAATTTAAAAAAGTGTTACAGGCCGCTTTGGATGCACTCAATAAACACCGGACAGAGGAAGGGGCCAGCCTGGAGAAAGACCTGTACAAAAGGATTACCAATATCAATGCCCAGGAAGAAAAAATTGTAAAGCTGGAACCAAACCGCATTAAAAGGATAAGAGAGGAAATAACACAATTACTGGAGGCACATGTAGGGAAAGAGAACTATGATGGCAACCGCCTGGAACAGGAACTGATTTATTATATCGAAAAAATAGACATTCATGAAGAACAGGTAAGGCTGAAACAGCACTGTGAATATTTCCGGACTTTATTGGCCGACGGGGATGAGGCCAAAGGAAAAAAATTATCCTTCATCATACAGGAAATTGGAAGGGAAATAAATACCACCGGCAGCAAAGCGTATGATGCTGAAATTCAAAAATGCGTGGTAACGATGAAGGATGAACTCGAGAAGGCAAAGGAGCAGGTGCTGAATGTTTTGTAGAATGGTTTAGGAGTTTAGGGTTTAGGAACTATAGTTGTTTATTTGTTGTTGATTCAATTTTTTACCTTTAATGACAAGAATATTATTAAGGAAGTACATGAAACAAATCATATTGCTGATAATAGTTTGCACTTTATTTTCGGCCTGCAACAAGCTGGATATATTTGAAAAAAATATTTCTATTCCCGGTTATCAATGGCAGTACAGTTTTCAGCCGGGCTTCGATTTTACCATAACTGACACTGCTGCTTTATACAACATCTATGTAGTATTGCGGCACACAGACACCTACCGGAAAAATAATATCTGGCTCAGCATTGGCACCAAAGCTCCCGGTGACAGCACAGCAAAATACAAACGCTTTGATTTTTCATTAGCCAACGATGCCAAAGGATGGGAAGGTGTGGGAATGGATGATATTTGGGAGGTAAGAAAACCGCTTATTACAGATGGCCCGGTTAAATTTAATAAGCCCGGACAATACCATTTTACCGTAGCACAAATTATGAGGGAAAACCCGTTGCCTCATGTAATGAGTGTGGGAATAAGGGTGGAGAAGGCAAAGACAAAATAATTATTGTTTTTATTTTTCCCGGGTATTACTTTTTCTAACCCACTTAACCGGTTTAAGTGTGATCAATATTTTCAGCATCCCGATGCCATTATCTTCATATAAAACAACAAGGCTCCGGTTCGTTTTTATTGTGTACTGGTTTTTGCTCCTGTACATTGTAGCTGCGTTGGTATGGTGGTTTATTGCGCTCAACAACCAAAACCACCAGATGGCAGATTACGAAACGGCACAACTGCTGAAAAATAATTCAGGCTATGTGGATGCATTGCAGAAAATTACCGCTGCTGAAAAAAGAAAAACAGCTCAATATATCGGAGAAGGGTCCGTATTTTTTTTAGTGATCATGGCAGGCGCCTTTTTTATTTTCAGGTCAGTAAGGAGGCAACTGAAACTGGGCCAGCAGCAGCAAAATTTTATGATGGCCATTACCCATGAATTAAAAACACCCATTGCCATTGCCAAGCTGAATTTAGAAACACTTCAGAAAAGAAAGCTGGAAGAAAGCCAGGCACAAAAGCTGATCCAGAATACCATACAGGAGGCCAACCGGCTGAATGCACTGTGCAATAACATGCTGCTTGTATCACAGATGGAAGACAGCCGCTATAATTTTACCAAAGAAACCATTAACCTCACAGACCTGGTCAGGGATTGTGTGAATGATTTTATCAGCCGCTTTCCGCAACGCATTTGCCAAACCACTTTAAGCAAGGAGGTTTTTATAAAAGGAGACAGGCTGCTGCTGCAACTGGCAGTGAACAATTTAATTGACAATGCCATTAAATATTCCGCCAGGGAAACAATCGTGACCGTATTGCTGTCTGAGGAAAAAGGAAAGATTCAGTTGTCTGTGAAAGATGAGGGAAAAGGCATACCAGCAGCAGACCGGAAAAAAGTATTTGATAAATTTTACCGTATAGGCAACAAATCTACCAAAGCGGCAAAAGGCACCGGGCTTGGATTGTACCTGACTAAAAAAATTGCACAACAGCATAACGCCGGCATTTCAATAAATGATAATATCCCGGCAGGAAGTATTTTTACCATTGAGTTTGTGGCTAAGGGATAAGGTATCAGTATTGGGCTATCTGTTGGTGCGCACTGATTATTTGAAAGGCTTTTATTATTAATGAAGAATACCTGCAAGAATCTATCATACACGGTACATCAAAAAATCATCACCGGTTAATTATCACCAATCGCTGACAATAAATGAGAAAAATATCCATACTACTGGTAGAAGATGAAGAAAACCTGCAGGAAGCCCTGAAGCTGAACCTGGAACTGGAAGACTATGAAGTAACCAGTGCCTGGAATGGTGTGGAGGCTTTGGACCAGGTACAGAAAGAGCATTTTGATCTGATGATTCTGGATGTAATGCTGCCGGAACTGGATGGTATCAGTGTTTGCGAAACCATCCGCCTCCAAAATAACGACATCCCCATTTTGATGCTGAGCGCCAAAAACAGTAGTGCCGACAGGGTGTTGGGTTTAAAAAAAGGGGCCGATGATTACCTGACCAAACCTTTTAACCTGGAAGAATTACTGCTGCGGGTAGCCAAACTGGTACATAAGAGCAAACAGCTTTCTATCCGTAAACCTGTTGAGCAGGTGTATGCATTTGGAAAAAATACAATTGATTTCAATATGCTGGAATGCACCACAAAAGAAGGCAGCAAAATTACCCTCACCAAAAAAGAAATCATGCTGCTGAAACTGCTGATAGAAAATAAAAATGAAGTGGTGACAAGAGAAAAAATATTACAGGCGGTGTGGGGTTACAATGTATATCCTACCACACGTACCATTGACAATTTTATCTTAAACTTCCGTAAATATTTTGAAGAAGACAGCCGCAACCCAAAATACTTTCATTCAGTGAGGGGCATTGGGTATAAGTTTACAGCAGATTAAGCACTTTTATTATCAAAGGCATAGATTGCTGCTACAGCTTTTTCATAATAGTCCTGCAATTTGCTTTCGTCCGAAACGGGGGTATACAATTGCAGCGAAATTTCATCCAGCAGATTTTGAATGGTGATTCGGGTTCCAACCGGCACGCCTGATTTATCCAACCCTTCGGCTATACTTCTTTTGTTTATGGTTTCCGGGGTAAGCTGCAGTGTTGCTGCTAAAAAAATATGGAGTTCTTTATTCAGTGCAGCATAAAATGCACCTGCATTATTCTCCAGCAACATTTCTTCTGAATGCGCCAGGGGATTTTTAACTGCATTGGCCGGAACTTCACCAATATCATTATTCTTTTGTTCCGTTTCTTTTAAACGGGCAGCACCCAGTTGTTTTTTTTCATCCGCTCTTAACCAAAAAAACAAACCGGCAAATATTAATACTGCCAGCGGCACAATGATAAGCCATCTTTTAGTAAACAGGGTTTCAGAAAAACTTTCCCGTGCAGTAGTATTTTCTGCAGGGGGTAAAACCGGTTTATTACCGCTCCCTTGCCTCACAATAAATAAAACAGGCTTTGTGCTTATGGTTTTGTACCGGGCTGCTGCCACATCAAAAAAACTGTATGACACAGCCGGAATGCTGTAGCTTCCTTCTTTGGCAACAGTAAAAGTATACTCAAAGATTTTGGTGCCACTAACAGGAACGGTGAACCGGTTCAGCACTTCTGTTATACCAGGCTCAGGCACCTCTATGCCAGCCGGCCAAACCAAATCCGGCAAATTTACCAGTGGCAGGTTTCCCTCTCCCTGAATGATTATCCTTAACCTGCCTGCATCACCGGTGCCAATGCTGTCATGCTGTAATACTGCAGTAATGGTAAAATTGCCCACCATTCCATTAAACGAAACAGGTTTATTGGCAAGGGGTAAAGGTTTTACGTTGATCAGCATGGGCTTGCTTTCCAGCATTATTTTCTCCTTCAGCATGGCTTCGGCAGGAATTGCCTGCACTTCCATATCCCTGAACAGGTAATCAGGAAGGTTATTTCTTTTTAAGTAATCTTCTTTTATAAAACAGATATCGTTTTCCACCAGCGCCGGTTCTATTGTAATGGCACCCTGTTGCAGCGGGTACAGTTGGGCCTTGCGCAGTGTGCAAACATAGTAATCTCTGCCATTAAATTTTTCGGCCACATATTTGTCTGTACCTGCCGTTGCCAGGTCAATTACGGAAAAGCCATTCAGCGACGGGGATTTTACAAAATTACTTTCAGATTTTAGCCGGGTATATAATTTATACGTTACCAGCACTGGCTCTCCAATATAGCAGGAAGTTTTGCTGGCAGTTGCCATTACAAAAATATTGCTGCTGATTTTCTGCGCTTTATTTTCCCCTTCCTTTAGAATAAAATCATTGAAGCTTTTTTCTGCCAATGGCTCATTTGCCGCATTGATTTTTTCTTCATCCTGCACTGCCAGGTTAACGGCGTTACTCTTTATTATTTTCCCATCAGCCATTGCCGTGGTGGCAGCAATGGTAATTTTTCCTTTCACCTTTGGCTTCAACAGGTAGGTAAGACTTACACTGGTATCTTTTAAAGGATCTTTATCACGCTGCTCATTGGGGCCGCTGATGATGGAGAAATTATTTAAAACCGGAAGGTTTATCCACTTCACTTTACCGGCATGCTTCACTATCAGTTTCAGTTCGGCTGTTTCTTCTTTGCTGATGACAGCGGGAGTAATGGTAGCGGTAAATTTTGTTTGTGTCAATACCATACTATGCAATCCAAACAATAAAATAAGCAGTAAAAATATTCCTGGTAGCCGCTGTTGCATAATGAAGGTTGTAAAAATAATTTACCCAATGCAGGCAAGACAAAATAATGGTGCGAATGGTTTAAAAAACTGTTAAGCGTTGAACGGTATATTGTTTAGGATATTCTGTTTGGGGCTTTCCAGTATAGCCACCCGCCCGCAAAGGAAAAGTTCTTTTTTACTCATTTTTACTGCAGGCAGTTTGTGATTATTCCATCCTTTCAAAACTTCCTGATGGCCCTCACAGTAGCATTATTTGCTTTATCATAGTTTCCCTGGTTGGGACCTGAGGGGTAAAAATCTATTACCCAGGCACCAAATTGGTCTATCTCGCTTGAGCTCCAGTAATAACTTGAGAATTGATCAACCGGGTTTATACCTACTGCATTTTTTTTGAGAAACAACTGATTCAATTCATACAGGGATGGCAAATACCAATCTGTAAAACCCCCGCCGTTATAAAAATCCCTGCAAAGTGTGGCAGCATAAGAACCTGCACCCTGTGCTGCAATGATTGTATTGGTATTGGCAGTACCCGTGCCTATTGCAAGGCCGGAAGCATTGGTTACAATCCTGTTGAAATTATACCAGGTAATACCCACACTAAGATCCTCGGGAGAAACGATCAATCCATGCTGCCCTGTGCCATCAATATAAAATATCTTTCCGCCACCATAGGTTTGGCCGATGGTAAAATTAGATACGGTAGCAAAACTTACCTGGTTACCATAGCTGGTGCCATTAATATTGGTAGCATAAGCCCTTACATAATAGGTAGCAGCAGGTGTAAGTCCGGTAAGGTTACTCATATAATTTCCAATGCCCGAACCATCATTTGTTTTAGTAGTGAGTGCAATGGTTGGATTTGGCGAAGTACTCCACACCACGCCTCTTGACGTAATGGCAGCACCACCATCAGACACTATACTCCCGCCACTTACCGCAGCAGCAGGAGATACATTTGTTACATTTTGAGTACTGATGTTGCCACTGCCGCCTCCTGTGTTTACAGTTGACCATGCCGGGACAAGCGTACCTGGCGTAAGACTCAGGTATTGTCCTCCCAGCCCTGCAGGTAACACCGTCCATGCAACTCCATTCCAGTACAATACATCGCCTGCAGCATTTCCTTTTGGCGGCATGTTCACCCATCTTGTTCCGTCATTGTACCAAAAACACCGGGTGCTGGTATCATACAGCATCAGTCCGTTGGTGTTGGGAATATTTTTACGGCTTACAGAATCCATCCGCGGTATCAACAACCCTTTTGACGAATTACGGATATCCAGTGCAGCATTGGCATCGGGTGCAGTTGTTCCTATACCAATATTTTGTGCAACACTTATGTTAATAAATAAAAAGGAAAAGAAAATGAATACCGTACTTTTCATCGTGGTTTTGTTTTATTATAATTCTTTAACCGGATAAAGATAGCCTGCCGGGTTTTTACTGCATAATTAAATTTCAATTTTATCTTTTACAGATCGCCCAACTGTGGCCGCAGCACAATGTCTTCCATTACTGCAGCCGGGGATAATTTTGTAGCAGCAAGAAGGATAGTGGCAATATCACCGGCTTCCATAATACGATTGGTGCTGTTATCATAATCCCCCCAGGAATCAGTTAATACCGCACCCGGGCACACAGCAGTTACTTTTATATTATAGTCCTTCATTTCTTCCCGTAAGTTTTTGCTGAACCCCAGCAGGGCAAATTTGCTGATGCTGTAGCTGCCGCCATTATCATAGGCCTGCAATGATGCAATGGAACAGATATTAAAAATATGACCTTTCTTTTCCGCCATCATATGGGGCAGCAGTACGCGGGTAAGGTGATAAGCACTGTACAGGTTTGTATGGATCATTTTCTCCAGCAGGCCATCCTGTTCATTGTTTACGCTGCCTGGCAAATATGACCCTGCATTGTTTACCAGGATATCAACTGCTGAACATTGCGCATTTACCCAATTCCCAAAATCAATGGCCTGCTCTTTTACCGACAGGTCAACTGCCTTTGCAGCAATACGGCTGTTGGGAAAACGGGCCTGCAAACCAGTTACGGTTTTATTAAGTGCTGCTTCATTCCTGGAACATAAAAAAAGACTTGCCCCTTCTGCTGCAAACGCTTCAGCAACAGCTTTGCCGATTCCTTTAGAAGCGCCTGTTATTATTATATTTTTACTGCTCATATGGTTTATCTTACGTAACGTGGTTAAATGATGATGACAACTATTTTGCAATTTTAGCGTTTTAAAATAATAAATCCGGCAATTTTGCAGTTATATTAAAATGAAGTACAAGCACCTTTTTTTCGACCTCGATCATACCCTCTGGGATTTTGATGCCAATGCCAACGAAACGTTGGTTGAAATATATGCGTTGTTTGAACTGGAGAAAAAAGGGGTTGTGCCATTTGAAGACTTCAGTAAGCTGTACAAAATTCATAATGAAATTTTATGGGACAGGTACCACAAAGGATTTATTACCGGTGAAGAACTGAAATGGAAACGCATGTGGCGTACGCTGCTGGAGTTTAAAATTGCTGATGAAGAACTGGCAAAAGCAATGAGCGAAAAGTTTCTCGAAATTTTACCAACAAAGAAATTGTTGTTCCCTTTTACGATAGAAGTGCTGGATTATTTGCTGGATAAAAAATATGAATTGCACCTCATTACCAATGGTTTTGAAAAAACGCAATGGAGCAAACTTAACAACAGCGGGCTAAATACTTATTTTACGCATGTGGTAACTTCCGAAGCCAGCAACAGCATCAAACCCAAAAAGGAGATTTTTGATTATGCCATGCTAAAGGCCGGCGCTGAATTGCACCAAAGCATTATGCTGGGCGATAATCTGGAAGCCGATATACAAGGTGCAATGAATGCCGGGATGGATAATATTTTTGTAAACCATATCAACGTTACCACTTTACTGAAACCCACTTATACTGTAAAGAGCCTGAAAGAACTGAAATCAATTTTTTAGCGGCAAAAAAATCCCCTTTAAAAAATAAAGGGGAAGAATAAGTTGAATTAAAAATAGCCTTACAGGGTTGCAGTCTTTTCTTTTTCTTTGTCTTTACTGCAAGCCTTACCACTTTTAGAACAGCATGATTTTTTGCATTTCTTTCCTTTTTTGCCATTGTCTGCAAAGGTTACACCTGTTACCAGTAGCGCTGCGGTAGCCAATAAAAGTACTTTTTTCATACGTATGCTTTTTGTTTGTTTAATTAATCAACGTAAATGTAGGGGGTAAATTGTTTTCAGCCAATTAACAATTGTTAAAAAAATAACCGGGATGATTACCAGGTGTTGGCCGTAATTGGAAGTAAATACCCGGGCCCACCCGAAAAGGTGGGCAACCCCTGGTAATGTGCAAATCATAAAGTGGCAATTACCGTAACGCCGCCTTGCACCACCTGGTTGAGTTCTACATTTATTTTGGTGCCTGCAGGCAGTAATAGGTCTACCCTGCTGCCAAACTTAATAAATCCCATTTCATCCGTTTGCGCTACATGCTGGCCAACCTCTAAATAATTTATGATCCTTTTTGCCAGGGCACCTGCAATTTGTTTTACCAAAATTTCAATATTACCTTTCCTGATCACCACACTATGCCTTTCGTTTTCCGTAGATGATTTGGGATGCCAGGCCACTAAGTATTTTCCTTTGTGGTACTGGTTGTACACTACTTCTCCGCTGATGGGGTTGCGGTTTACATGCACATTGGCGGGGCTCATAAAAATAGATACCTGCAATCTTTTTGCCTTGAAATATTCCGGATCTACCACTTCTTCAATCACTACCACTTTCCCATCTGCAGGTGCCACTACAGCATTTTCGCTGTTAGTAAGCTTGCGGTTGGGGATACGGAAAAAAGACACGAGGAAGAGCAACAAAAAAAGAGTGACAAAAAAAATGACCCAGCCCAGCCAGGGATAACTGGTGCATACTGCATAAACAGAAATTAAATTAAGTGCAATAAAAATTATCGTACCAATAGCAATGGATTTAAATCCCTCCCTGTGAATCGTCATATGAGCAGTTTAGGCGGCAAATGTACGGTAAAAGCAAATATGCAAAAGGCCCGATGAGCAAATGGGCAAACGGGAACTGCTGCAGCTGCAGCCTCCTTCTTCCTATTCATCTCCTCCAGGGCCTGGTCAGACAAACAATTTTAAGTATAACCAAACAAAAGGTGTTGCCACAATCAGGGAATCAAAGCGGTCCAGGAAACCACCATGCCCGGGCATAAATGAACCGCTGTCTTTTACATCTGCCAGGCGTTTGATCTTACTTTCCAATAGATCACCGCAGGTGCCAAAGATGGCGCATATCGCAGCGATTGCTGTCCAGTGATGCACGGCAATTGCCTTGGCCGCAGGAATAAAATAGCCCAATAAGCTGATCACAACAACGCACAGCATTGCCCCGCCGCCGGTTCCCTCCCATGTTTTCTTCGGTGATATGGTTGAGAAAGGAGTTTTACCAATTAATGAACCTACAACATAGGCCATGGTATCATTTATCCAGATGGAGAAAATAATTCCGCAGGGAATGATATAGCTATAGGAAAATGTTTCATAAGGTGGAGGGCCTGCTGTCCGGATTTCATAGGTAAGTCCAAGGTTCAGCATCATCAAAACAGGCATCGTTATATACGGTAATCCCAACAAACAGTACCACAAATACTTCCCGCCATAAATCTTCTTCATCAATTTCACAAACTCATACCAGCAGCCGAAATGAATAATAGTGAATAATGCCATAAAACTCCAGTGGTTCCAGAACAAACCTGCCAGCATTACTGCCACAAATACCACTGCCGTTAAGGAACGGGTTTTAAAAACTTCTTTATTAAGCGCCATGAAATGTTATTGTAGGTTGTTGGGTTCGCTGGTTGCAATATCGTTAATAAATGGATTGTTGCTGAAGTTGTACCCGGGTATCAATACTTCTTCTCCCGGGCGGTCAATATTTTTTTTGCTCAGCCTTTCAAATAAAATAAACAAACCCACTACGGCTGCAATACTTGCCAACCCAATCCACAATGGAAAATGTTCTTCCATCTTTGAAGGGTCTACTTTCTGGCCAATCCTGGTGGAAAAATAAAGTGATGTTACCGCCATGGCATTATTAAAAAAATGGGCAATAATATTTAACCAGATATTTCCGGTACGGTAATAGAACCAACCCAGTACAAACCCCAGGGCAAAGCGGCTTAAAAAACCAAGATAAGAGCCATGCACCGCACTAAAAATAATTGCTGTAAGCACAATGGAGAACACCGGTAGTTTAAACCAGCGGCTCAATAAGTTTTGAATACCTCCCCTGAACAATGTTTCTTCAAAAACTGCAGGTAAAAGGGCGATAACGATTACAGAAATGAAATACTCTCCAATACTATCCATCCTTGCTATCACTGCCACCTGTTTATTATAAGCCTCTTCTGCTGCTTTAAACTGCAACAAGGTGGATTTTGCCCAAGGGAGCATTTCTGTAAGGTCCTGTAAGGCACTTACTGCAGGTAAACTTGCCAGCATTATCAGTATTACCAGGCCTGCCTGGATCAGAAATGTATCAACACCACCCTTATTTATATCCAGGCCTGTACTAAAACCTAAATGTTTAAAGGGCTTCATGTGGCAAATTTTTGCATACAATACAGCAGGTAAAAAAAATAAAAACAGGGTAGAAATAAACTGTGACCATCTTAATGCGGTGGCATTTTCCGGTTTCAAAATCCTGTCCATCATATCGGCGGCACCTTCTTTGGAATGAAAAAAATCAATCTTCCCAAGCAACGGAATAAAGCTTGCCAGTCCTCCTATGATCAATCCACCTCCGCAGAAAGCGGCTAAAATTCCCAACTGCCCCCAGTAGTTAAAACGATTCGTTGCGTAATACGCCATAGTGATTGCTTATAAGTGCGTAAATTTACAGCCTAATTTTCAGGTTTAAGGTTTAAGAGGTGTAAAGTTTAAAGTTATTGAACCCACAGGTGTATGATCTTCTGATGATGCAACCTGCCAGTTAATGATTGACTTTAACTTTTTTAGGCACCAGCTTCAAACCTTACACTTTACACTTCAAACTTATTTATGCCTTCAATCGGAAATATACAATTACCTGAATTCCCTTTGCTCCTTGCACCCATGGAAGATGTAAGCGATCCTCCGTTCAGGGCAGTGTGCAAAGACAAAGGTGCCGACCTGATGTATACGGAATTCATTTCTTCTGAAGGATTAATAAGGGATGCGATCAAGAGCCGGAAAAAATTAGACATTTTTGATTATGAAAAACCGGTAGGCATCCAGATATTTGGAGGTGATGAAGAAAGCCTGGCAATGGCTGCGAAAATTGTAGAGGTTACCAATCCTGATTTATTAGATATCAATTTTGGCTGCCCGGTAAAAAAAGTAGCCATGAAAGGTGCCGGTGCAGGTGTGCTGAAAGATATTGATTTGATGGTTCGCTTGACGAGTGCGGTTGTACAATCCACTTCTTTACCGGTAACCGTAAAAACAAGATTGGGCTGGGATGACAACACCCGTAATATTGAAGAGGTAGCCGAGCGCCTGCAGGATGCGGGCATCAAAGCACTTGCCATTCATGGACGCACCCGTACACAAATGTATAAAGGCGAAGCCGACTGGACACTGATTGGGAAAGTAAAAAATAATCCACGAATCACCATTCCCATTTTTGGTAATGGTGATATTGACTCTCCCGAAAAAGCAGTGGAATATAAAAACCGGTATGGAGTAGATGGTGTGATGATTGGCCGTGCCGCTATTGGCTATCCCTGGATATTCGATGAGATAAAACATTTTGTGAAAACAGGCGAACACCTTCCTTCCCCCACCATTGAAGACCGGGTGGAAGTGTGCAAAAAACATTTGCACAAAAGCTATGAATGGAAAGGGCCTGTGGTGGGTATCTTTGAAATGCGGCGGCACTATGCCAACTATTTAAAAGGCCTGCCCGGAATAAAAGATTACCGTTTGCAACTGGTGACATTAAAAACTGTGGAAGAAATTGATGCCGTGCTGGATGAAATTGTAACCAAATATACTGGCTATGCATTTCAAAAAACACCTATTGAGTTAATCAACTATCATGATAAATGCCCGATTTAGGGTCGGGACGGTTTAAGCGGCCTGAACCGTTGAAAAAAGAAAAATACAGTCCAGGCCGCTGCAGCGTCCCAGCCCTAACACTAAAACAACGACCATGCACCTTTCCCAAAATGAATGCTATCATGTATACAATCAGGGCAACAACCACCAGCCCATTTTTTTCAACCCTGATAATTATGTCTTCTTTATAAAGAAAATGAGGGAACAAATTTTGCCAGTAGCCGACATATTTGCCTGGTGCCTGATGCCCAATCATTTTCATTTTATGATACAGGCAAATGAAAAAAGTATCGCAGAAAGAAAATCTTTTGGCGATAAACGCATGCAGGAATTTGCTTACCGGGTTGGCATTTTACTCAGCAGTTATTCTCAGGCCATCAACAAACAAAATAAAACATCAGGTTCATTATTCAGGCAAAAAACAAAAGCAAAAATATTGGCAGAAACAAAAGAAGGCCGCAGCATAAGTTATCTTGAAAATTGTTTCTTTTATATTTTGCAAAACCCCAAAGCTGCCGGCCTGGTTGCAAACCCTGCAGATTGGCCTTACTCCTGTTATCCTGATTATGTTGGATTGCGGCATGGTAGCTTGTGTAATAAGGAATTATTTTTTCAACAAACTGGTTTGAATGCAGCTGCAATTAAAGGATGGTGTGATTGGGATTTACGGGATGATTTGATAAAGAAATTGTATTAATTCTCTAGGGTCGGGACGCTTTCGGGAGGCCTGAACCATATTAATTTAAACTTTCTACTTCAACGGTTCAGGCCGCCTGAAAGCGTCCCGACCCTAAGAAGCAGGCTGAACATCAATGGCTTTTCTCTGTAAAATTTTTCAACCCATTCAAATAAATACTTCCCCGCTTCTCCGCAAAATAATCAGCCGCCAAAGCAAGCAATGCCATAAAAGCGAGTGCAATACCAAAGCCTTTCCAAAAAGACTGCACCTCATTATTTTTAAAATATACAAACAGGCCGATACCCAACAAGGCCAACCCAATTTCAAGACTACGGTAGATAACAAAATTTTTCATCACCGCTTCCATCCTTGGCAGTTCTTTTTCTTTCAATTCTCCAGGGTTCATCCCAAGTGCATATACATTTCGGATCCGGTCTTCATCGCTTCTTTCATACACGGTAAAGCCCACAATCCCCAGCAATAAACCAACAGCTACCATCGGTATGGCAGCACCTTTGTACAGCGGCGTGCTGATAATAAAAAAGAAAACGGCGCCTGCAATAATTGCTGCAATGCCAATGGCCAGGAACAGCCCGCTTTCTGCTTTTTCTGCCATGAAATATTTTTCAATGGCTTCTCTGGTAAACATGTTACTTTTTTTTAAAAATAAGTTTTACAAACCCTGCTACAGACACTGCACACCACACCCCTTCCAGTATCATGAAAGGTACATAATTAATCAGGGTGGAGGCATAGCAGGCAAGTGCCGCCCCCACTATATTCAGGATGAAAAATAATTTACCATCCCTGGGTATCAACAAAAAAGTATTGAAGCAATAAGCCAGTAAAATCAACCCTACGCCAATGGTGCCGATGATATCATTGTAATTCATTTGAAAAAATAATTTAGTGCGCCATCACTGCAGTAATCACTTCCTTAGCTAAAGGAGAAATACTGGGATCAAAATAATGAGTAAGCTGTCCTTTTTCATTTATAAGGTATTTGGAAAAATTCCAGGTAGGCGCCTTACTGTTCCAGCCATTGCTGGCAGGGTTGGTAAGCCATTTGAATACGGCGTTTTGCTGATCCGGGTTAACCACCACCGATTTAGCCATAACAGGAAAACTAACGCCGTAATTTTTTTTGCAAAATTCAGCAATGGCAGCATCATTGCCTTTCTCCTGTTCTTTAAAATCATTTGCAGGAAAAGCCAGTATTTCTAATTTCCCCTTACACTGCTGGTACAATTTTTCAAGGTCGGCATACTGGTCCGTATAGCCACAGTCGGATGCTGTATTCACCAGCAAGATCTTTTTCCCTTTAAGTGCAGACAAATCGAATGCACTGCCATCGTTTGCAGTTGCCTGCAGTGAATAAAAAGAAACCGCAGGCACTGCCGATTTGTTTTCCAAATTAGCAGCATTGATTCCGGTGAGTTTGGTAAACCACATCCAGGAAGGATAAGCGGCTTTTAATATTTTTTGTCTTGGGGTCATGTTAATTGAATTCCGGTTTACATACAGGGTATATCCTGCAAACACGATGATAAATATTAGTATTGTTGTTATTATTTTCTTTAACCGTTTCATCTAATCACCCATTTAAACAATTTCAGTTTTCCTTTAAATGGTGGATACTTGATGGCAGGGTCAAACCAGGTGGGCGTTTTCATTACCGCCTTTTTGTGTGAAAAGGTATCAAAAGAAGTCTTGCCATGATAATTACCTGTGCCGCTAAACCCCCTGCCTCCAAAGGGTAAATTATGATTAGTGAGATGCCAGCTTGCATTATTTACACAGCCTCCTCCAAATGCCACACACTCCAGCCAGTCCTTTTCTTTATTGCTGTCAGCTGTAAATACATAAAAAGCCAAGGGGTTTTTATTCTGTGCAATTATTTTTACCGCTTCTTCTTTGTTGTGGAAAGGAATGACCGGCAATATGGGGCCAAAAATTTCCTCTTTCATGATCGGGTCATTTAAATTGATATTTTCCAGAATGGTTGGTTCGATGAATAATTTTGCTCTATCCGATCTTCCGCCATGCACAACAACACCCTGTCCTAAGTAACTGGTCACCCGGTCAAACTGTTTTTCATTGATCATCTTTCCATAATTGTAACTCTCCTCCGGGTGGTCGCCAAAAAATTGCCGGATACAGTTTTTTAATTCGTTTACCAGTAATTGCTTTTTGCTTTCCTGCACCAGTACATAATCAGGTGCCACGCACATCTGCCCGCAGTTGCTGAATTTTGTCATGGCAATCCGCCTGGCAGCCACTTTAATATCTGCATCGCTTTCCACTACACAGGGGCTTTTTCCACCCAGCTCTAATGTAACCGGCACCAGCCGTCCTGCAGCCATTTGATAAATAATTTTTCCTACGGTGGTGCTGCCGGTATAAAATACATGGTCAAAGGTGAAATTGTTCATCAGCTCAGGAACAACTACTGCACCTTCTCCGGCTACATATAAAATATATTCCTTTGAAAAGGTTTCTTCAATGATCTTTTTCATAACAGCTTCAGTAGCTGGCGCAAACTCGCTGGGCTTAAGTACCACACAGTTGCCTGCGGCAATGGCCCCAATCAATGGATTGAACAATAATTGAAAAGGATAATTCCATGGGCCGATGATCAATACTACACCCAGCGGCTCCTTCATAATCTTACTGCTGGAGGGCAGGTTCAGCAGGTTGGTGCTAACACTTTCATTATCCATCCATTTGTGCAGGTGTTTAATGGCATAATTGAGCTCAGACAGTACCAT